>DATEJX010000431.1:0-13406 GCA_035277785.1 Candidatus Angelobacter sp.
CAGCAAACGATTCTGGAACTCGCTCACGAAGCTCCTCTGCCCAACCAGCAGGAGCTTTGTAAAGTTCTTGCCCGGCGTGGCTTCCAGGTCACTCAGGCGACGCTGTCGCGGGACATCAATGAACTGCGGCTGGTGAAAACAGCTGAAGGCTACATTTTGCCCAATGGCGATGCGCCGGCTGAGGCCGGGCCGGCTGTCTCGCGCGTGCTGCGGGAATTTGTGCGTGAGATCCGCCGGGCGCAGAACCTGCTGGTCATCAAAACCATTCCCGGCAGTGCTCAGCCCGTTGCCGTCGCGATTGATGCTGAAGGCTGGGACGAAGTGGTGGGTACCGTGGCGGGCGACGATACCATTCTCATTATTTCCGGAAACAACAAGAAAGCCAGGCAGCTCCAGACTCGATTGGAAGGAATGCGAGCCTGATGCCTGCGAACGTCCAACCCGCTGTAGTCGGGGCCACCGGCTACGCCGGCTTCGAGCTGGCGCGTCTGCTTTATCGGCATCCACAAGTGAAGAAGCCTGTGCTGTTCACGCGCGACTCTGAAGCCTCAGGTCCTGTTCAGCTTGACGAGCTCTATCCCCATATCGCGGGCAATGGCGGTTTCCCGCTGGAGAGATTTTCCTGGGAGAAGCTGCGCAATAAAGGCGTGAATATCCTTTTCCTGGCCACGCCGCACGAAGTATCACGCGAGTGGGTCCCTGAAGCCATGCAGCAGGGCGTGCAGGTAATCGATCTGAGCGGGGCATGGAGGCTGGCAAATGCCTCTTCTCGCGCCGTGTACCAGTTCCACGATATAAACCCTCAACTCGCGGACCAGCTCACGGCTCAGGCGATTTATGGGATTCCCGAACTGCATCGCGACCGGCTGAAGGAAGCTTCGCTCGTAGCCAACGCCGGTTGTTATGCCACGTCCATCATTCTTGCGCTTGCGCCGCTGGTTCAGGCTGGTTTCCTCGACCTTGAGCACGGCATCGTGTGCGACTCCAAGTCCGGCGTCTCCGGTGCGGGCAAGCAACCCACGCAGAAGACGCACTTTGTTGAAGTAGCAGAGAACCTGTCTGCATATTCAGTTTTTAATCATCGTCACACCGGCGAAATTCTCGAGCAGCTTGGTCTCACGGACGATCAGTTGATCTTTACGCCGCACTTGCTGCCGATTCCGCGGGGTATTCTCTCCACCATCTACGCTCGCCTCAAAACGGCTAAAGAAGCTGTGGAAATTGAAAGCTGCATGTGTGGCTTTTATTCCGGGTCGCCCTGGGTGCGAGTTTTCCCGCACGGCAAGCTGCCGCAAATTCAATACTCGCTCCACACGAATTACTGCGATATCGGATTCACCCTGGCAGCCGACCGGAAGCGCATGGTGTTGGTCTCATGTCTTGACAATCTGCTGAAAGGTGCGGCTGGCCAGGCAGTACAAAACATGAATGTGATGTTCGGATGGAATGAAGAGGAGGGGCTGAGATGAGAATCGTGGTCAAACTTGGCGGCGCCACGCTGGAAGATTCGGCTCTTCTGCAACGCGCTGTGCTTGCAGTAAAGCAACTTGCCGGAGAGCATCAGGTAGCTGTGGTCCACGGCGGCGGCGCCGCGCTTACACGCGTGTTGAGCCAGGTGGGCAAGACCAGTGAGTTTATTGACGGTCTGCGCGTAACGGACGCGGAGACGCGCGACTTCGCCGTAATGGTTCTGGCCGGACATATGAATAAAAAGTTGGTCGCTGCGCTCGCGGCGGTGGGCCAACCCTCGGTAGGGATGTGCGGCGGTGATGGCATGGCTTTCCGCGCGCGTAAGAAGGCCCCCAATGGGCACGATCTTGGCTATGTGGGCGAAATCTCCGCCGCGGATCCTCGCTGGATTGAGACGATCTGGCAGGCCGCTTGTGTGCCTGTAATCTCCAGCGTCGCTCTAGGAAGTGACGGCCAGTATTACAACGTGAATGCTGACCAGATGGCCTCTGCCTGCGCCGTGGCCTGCCATGCCAATGCTTTGATTTTTCTCACCGATGTTCCTGGTGTGAAAGACGCTGAGGGACTGGTGATTCGCTGGCTGGATCTGGTCACTGCCGCGGCGCTGACGCAAAAATCTGTGATTCACGGCGGCATGCTCCCCAAGCTCGATGCGTGCAGGAATGCACTGCTTCATGGAGTTAATCGGGTGCGCATTCTTCCCGCCGCGGAAGTGGAAGCGCTGCCCGAGTTCTACTTCACAAAAATTGAATCGGGGACGGAGGTGCTGGTCGCGTGAACCTGGAACAGGTAAAGAAACTCGAATCCAAGCTGCTGCTGGCGACATACGACCGCTACCCCGTCCTGTTGTACAAAGGCCGCGGCGTGCACCTGTACGACGAGAAAGGCCGCAAGTATCTCGATTTTCTGAGCGGCATCGGCGTAAACGCTCTTGGCTATGCGCACCCGGCCATTACAAAAACGATTACGCGGCAGGCGAAGCTGCTGGTTCACACAAGCAACCTGTTCTACCACGAGTACCAGGGCAAGCTGGCCGCGGCTTTGACGAAGATCTCCGGGATGGACCGCGCATTCTTCACTAATAGTGGCACAGAGGCGTGGGAGGGAGCCCTGAAAGTGGCGCGAGCGTACGCCAAAGCGCATGCGCCCCAGGAGAGCGAGCCCAAGTGGCGCATTCTGGCTCTGGAGCATGCGTTCCACGGCCGTACTTTCGGTGCGCTGGCCACCACGCACAAAGAAAAGTACCGGGCGCCGTTTGCGCCGGTGGTGCCGGGAGTGGAATTTGTGAAGTTCAACGATGTGGCCGACCTGGAACAAAAGTTTGATTCCACCGTTTGTGCCATTGGATTTGAATTTGTACAGGGAGAAGGTGGGGTACGGCCGGTCAGCAAGGCATTCGCGCAGAAAGCTGCTGAACTCGCCCGCAAGAACGATGCTTTGCTGATCGCAGATGAAATCCAGAGCGGCCTGGGCCGCACGGGCCAATGGTTTGCCTATCAGCATTACGGCATCCAGCCTGATCTGGTGACTGTGGCCAAGCCAATTGCGGGAGGCTTGCCACTAGGGGCGTTGCTGGCCAGCGAAAAAGCATGCGGATGCATTCATCCCGGCATGCACGGCACAACCTTCGGGGGAGGGCCGCTCGCCTGCAGCGTTGCATTGCAATTGATCCAGACATTGGAGAAGCAGAAACTCCTTAAGCACGTCCGCAAAATGGGCGACTATATGGTTGCCGGACTGGAGAAGCTGCAGAAAAAGCACGAGGCCATCAGGGAGATTCGCGCCTTGGGTCTCATGATAGGAGTGGAGCTTGACTCGGCCGATCTGGCCAAGTCGGTGTTCCAGCAGATGCTGGAGCAGCGCGTGATTCTCAACCGCACCGATGAAACTGTCCTGCGCTTTCTGCCGCCTTTCATCATCAAGAAGCAGCACGTGGATGAAGTTTTGAAGGCGCTGGATCAGGCTCTGACCAAAAAGACAGTGCAATTCGCCGGCGTGGCGCAACGGAGGACCAAATAATGATGCCTGCCAGACTGTATGACCTGAGCGCGATGACCGCGCCCTTGCAGCAACCGGTTGCATGCCGTGACCTGGTTTCCTGCCAGGATTTCTCCCCGGAAGAGACGCGCGCCTTGTTTGAGTTGACCAACATCATCAAACATCGGCCCGCCGATTTTCGTGGCGCGCTGGCCGGCAAACAGTTGGTCCTGTTTTTTGAGAAGGCCTCTCTGCGTACGCGGCTGACCTTTGAAGCCGGCATGGCGAGCCTGGGCGGCACCTCATTGTTTATGGATCAGACTCGTTCCCGGTTGGGTGAACGCGAGCCAGTCTGCGATATCGCGCGCAACGTAGAGCGCTGGGTGGATGGAGTGGTCCTGCGCACTTACGAGCACTCGACCATCACTGAAATGGCGCAGAACACCCGCATCCCCGTGATTAACGCTCTCAGCGATGTGGAACATCCGTGCCAGGCTTACGCCGATTTCTTTACCTTGCAGGAGAAATTCGGTGATCTCCGCCAGGCGCATCTGGCTTATGTGGGAGATGGCAACAACGTTGCCCATTCGCTGATGCTGGCGGCTGCCAGCCTGGGTACCAGCATTTCCATTGCGACGCCCAAAGGCTACGAGCCTGATGCGATGATTACCGCAGCAGCAAAGACGATTGGCCGTACCACCGGAGCCATTATTGACATCACCAATAACGCCGCTGCCGCAGTAACTGGCGCGAATGCCATCTATACCGACGTCTGGGCAAGCATGGGACAGGAAGACGAAGCTGCTGAGCGCAAGCAAATTTTCGCGCCATATCAGGTAAACCAGGAGTTGTTTGCCATGGCCGCGCCAGACGCCTTGTTTATGCACTGCCTGCCGGCGCATCGCGGCGAGGAAGTTACGGCGGACGTGATCGATTCGCCGCGCTCGATCGTCTTTGACCAGGCGGAGAACCGTATGCACGTGCAGAAAGCCATTTTATTGATGCTGCTGGGCAGCGGCATGGGACGCGTTTCAACAAGGAGCAATCATGCGTGAGAAAGTAGTTCTGGCATATTCCGGAGGACTTGATACCTCCATCATCATTCCGTGGCTGAAAGAAAATTACCACTGTGACGTGATTGCCATGATCGCCGATGTAGGCCAGGGAGATGACATTGATGCCGTCGTAGAAAAAGCCCACAAGACGGGCGCGGCTAAAGTGATAGTTGAGGATTTGCGTGACGAATTTCTGGGCGACTATGTCTTTCCCGCGCTACGTGCGGGCGCAGTGTATGAAGACAAATATCTGCTGGGAACGTCGCTGGCGCGTCCGGTGATCGCCAAGCACCAGGTGGAAGTAGCACTGCGGGAGAATGCCACCGCTCTGGCTCACGGCTGTACCGGCAAGGGGAACGACCAGGTCCGTTTTGAGCACGCATTCCAGGCCCTTGCTCCGGAACTGAAAGTAATTGCGCCGTGGCGTGAGTGGAATCTCAAATCGCGTGAAGACTGCCTTGACTACGCAGAGCAGCGCGGCATTTCTGTGACTGCGAGCCGGGAGAAGATTCACAGCCGAGATCGCAATATTTGGCACTTGAGCCACGAAGGTGGCGAGCTGGAAGATCCGGCCAACGCTCCGTTTGAGAGCACCTGGCAGCTCACCAAATCTCCGCAGGAAGCGCCGGATCGCGAAGAAACAGTAACAATCGGCTTTGTGGCCGGTACCCCAGTCTCTGTGAACGGACAAAAGCTGGACTCGGTATCACTGGTTGAGTTGCTCAACGAAATCGGTGGGCGCAATGCCATTGGCCGTGTGGATTTGGTGGAGAACCGGTTTGTTGGCATCAAATCGCGCGGCTGTTATGAGACGCCGGGTGGCACTTTGCTGCTCACAGCCCATCGCGAACTGGAGGCTCTCTGCCTTGAACGCGACCTTATGCACTTCAAGCAGCAGGTGGCGCTCAAATATGCGGAAATCGTTTATTACGGATTATGGTTTACTCCGTTGCGCGAGGCGCTGGACGCCTTTGTGACCGAAACGCAGAAAGATGTGACTGGAACCGTGACCCTCAAGCTCTACAAGGGCAACATTGCTCTGGGCGGACGCGAGTCAGAGTTCTCACTTTATCGTACAGACCTCTCGTCGTTCACCATGAACGAAACCTACAATCAGAAAGATGCTGAAGGTTTCATTCGGATCCTCGGGCTGCCCGCGCGGTCGCGGGCCCGGTTGAAACAGCAGCATGAGGTAACCAAGTGAAGATGTGGTCCGGCAGGTTCCGGCAGCCGCTTGACTCCAGGTTCGAGCATTGGCAGCGGTCGTTTCCTTTCGACCAGAAGCTATTGCCATATGAGCTGGCGGCGAGCCGCGCGCATGCCCTGACTTTGCGTGCAGCTGACGTGATCTCTGCCGACGAATTGAACCAGATCCTCGCCGGTCTCCAAGAAATCAAACGGAGAGGCATGGAAGAGGCCCCTGGTTTTCTCGACGATCCGGAAGCCGAAGACGTGCATCACTTTGTTGAGAAGAAGCTGGTCGAACTGATCGGTGACACGGGAAAAAAGCTGCATAGCGGACGCAGCCGCAATGAGCAGATTGCCACTGACCTGCGACTTTTCGTACGCGAATGTATTGATCAGTTGCTTGTCTCAATTGATCAGCTTCTGGCGGCGCTCTTGCAACGTGCGGAGCAAAACCAGACGGCGATCATGCCCGCGTACACGCATCTGCAGCGCGCCGAGCCTGTTCTGGTAGCGCATTGGCTGCTGGCTTACTTTGAAATGTTTCGGCGAGATGCGGAACGCCTGCGCGGTTGCCGCAAGCGGGTGAACCAATGTCCGCTGGGTTCTGGTGCGATTGCAGGTGCGCCGCTGGCGTTAGATCGTTCAATTGCGAGCCGTGAGCTTGGCTTTGAAAAACCTACGTCTAACAGCATGGATGCGACGAGCGATCGGGACTTTGTCATCGAATTCGTAAACGCGCTTTCTCTGCTGGGCATGCATTTGAGTCGGTGGGCCGAGGAGTTCATTCTTTTTGCAACGCAGGAGTATGGCTTCATCAAACTGCCGGAGGCGTACTCCACCGGCAGCAGCGCCATGCCGCAGAAACAAAACCCGGATGCATTGGAGCTCATTCGGGGAAAATCAGCGCGGCTCATCGGCTGCCAGATGGTGGTTATCACTGCCATGAAAGGCCTGCCGCTTGCCTACAACAAGGACATGCAGGAGACGCAGGAACCGCTACTGGATGCGGCATCGACAGCGAGCGCCTCTGTTGAAATCGCAGCGGGTTTCATGCGACTGGTGGAGTTTAACTTTGACCGCATGCTGCAAGCGTGCGAATCAGGCTTTATGAACGCACTGGCGGCGGCTACCTGCCTGGTGCGGCGAGGTGTGCCGTTCCGGCAAGCGCATGAAATCATCGCGCATGCAGTGCAGGTTTGCGTGGAGAAGGGGTGCGAACTGGAGCAGCTTACGCTCGACGAACTGCGAACTCTTAGTCCTGCGTTTGATCGCGACATTTACCAGCATTTAAAACTCGAAGCAGTGCTGGAATGCCATGATGTGGAGGGTGGTACCGCGGTCAAGCGTGTCCGGAGCGCGCTCAGGGAAGCGCGAGAGCAACTTTCGGCTTTGGAGGAGGCCCATGTTACGCACGCGTAGTGCAATCCTGCCGGATGTAGAGGCGATCCACTCGATCATTCAGCCTTATGCGGAAAAGAACATCCTCCTGCCGCGCAGCCTGCCTGAGTTGTGCGAAAACGTGCGCGACTTTGTGGTGGCCGAACACAACGGACAGATCATCGGCTGCGGCGCGCTGCATCTTTACGGCATGCACCTGGCTGAAATCCGCTCGATTGCAGTTACGCCCTCGGCTAAAGGGCTGGGTGCGGGCCGAAAGCTTGTTGAGGCGTTGATGCAAGAGGCGGAACGGCACCACGTGACCTGCGTGTGTCTGTTCACGCGCATCCCTGAATTTTTCGCTCATCTCGGATTCAACATCGCCACGCGCGAAGCCTTGCCGGACAAGATTTATAAAGACTGCCGGCACTGTCCGTTTCTTTATGCCTGTGACGAAATCGCAATGTTCCGTGGCGAACTGCCCCAGCAAACCGGCATTCGTAAGATTGAGCTTCCCATTCCCCTGGTGAGGCTGGAAGCGTGAATGTAATTCCGCCCCGGGGATTCCTTTTTTCAGCCTGTACCGCCGGAATCAAGCCGAGCGGCCGCCCTGATCTGGCTCTTGCGCTGGTTCCAGATGGTGGAACCGCAGCAGCCATGTTTACCCGCAACCAGGTTGTTGCAGCTCCCCTGACGGTTGGGCGCAATTATCTTCGCAGCTCGGGTGGGCGAGTCCATGCCGTCATCGTGAACGCCGGGAACGCGAATTGCGCTACGGGGAAGCAGGGAATTCGTGCGGCCCAGACCGTGTGTCGCCAGTTGGCGAAAAAATGCGGCATACGCGAACACCAGGTTTTCCCTTCTTCCACGGGAATCATTGGGGTGCCACTTCCGGTAGAGAAAATCTTGCCGGCGCTGCCCCAGTTAATTGCTTCAGCGAATCCGGGCACCGAGGCGTTCTCAGCGTTTGCTGAGGCGATCATGACCACAGACACGCATCAGAAATTAGCGGTGCAAACTGTCGTCCACAACGGTGTGATCACTACGCTGGCGGGAGTTGCCAAAGGCGCAGGGATGATTCATCCCAACATGGCGACGATGCTGGTCTACCTGTTTACGGACGTAAACGCAACGCCCCGCGAACTGCAACAGTGCCTGAGAATGGCCGTTGATGAGAGTTTCAACAATATATCCATTGATGGCGACACCTCCACCAACGACACGGTTCTCCTTCTCGCCAGCGGGAAGAGTGGCGTGGATTTGAAGGCTGTGCGCAAAGAGTTTGAATCGGCGCTGAGCAAGATTTGCAGGTCGCTGGCGGCGCAAATCATCGCTGATGGCGAAGGCGTAAAACACGTCGTGCGGCTGAAGATTGAGCAGGCGCGCTCGGAGGCTGAAGCACGCCAGGTTGCTCGAGCGATTGCCAACTCTCCGCTGGTTAAGACGGCTTGGGCAGGCGCTGATCCCAACTGGGGACGCATGCTGGCAGCGGCAGGATACTCAGGCGTGAAGATCGATCCTGAACGAATCAGCATTTACCTGGGAGACCAGCAGATATGCCGTCAGGGAGCGGCTTGCGCATTTGACAAGACAGTTGCTCACCAGTACATGTCAGAGCCCGCCTACGAGATACGCATCGCTCTGGGTGCGGGCTCAGCGAGCCTCGACTTTCTCACTTGCGATCTGACGCAGGATTATGTCCGGTTTAACGCTGAATACTCTACTTAAAGAATTGCTTCAACTGTTCGCAAAGGCTTCCTGAGCCGACGAGACCCCGCAAGAGGGGCTTTCAAGCATTTGTTGAATACTTCTTTCCCGGGGCTCTTCACCTGCTATCCTTAGTGCCCTTGCTCTTTTTCAATCGGAGGCATGACACCGACCATGCGAAACATCCTGCTTTCTCTGGCCGTAAGCACGATGCTCGTTCTCACCTTTTCAGCACAGCAGCACGCGCAATCGGCGGCGGCTGCTCCTGCCGAAACCTCAAAACTCCACTTTGACGGTTCAAGCTGGTGGAGCTATGTCAAGGTGCTGGCATCCGATGACATGGAGGGTCGCGAGACGGGCAGTGCTGCCCTGCGCCGCGCAGAAGCCTACGTGGTTGAGCAGTTGCAGGCGGACGGTCTGGAGCCGGCAGGAGCTACCGGTTTCTATCAAACCATACAGTTCGAGTCTAGACAGGTTGTGGAAAGTGGTTCGAGCCTTGCTCTGGTCAATGGCAAGCAGGTGGAACCACTTTCGTTCAGTAATGATGCGTTTTTCAGTACGCGTGTGGATATGGCGTCTTCAGTGGACGCTCCTCTGGTGTTCGCGGGGTACGGTCTTTCTGTGCCGGAAAAGAATTACGACGACTTTGCCGGTCTCGATCTGAAGGGCAAAGTTGCAGTGATTGTCGCCGGAGCACCTTCCGACATACCGGGTGCATTGGCGTCGCATTATCAGTCCACTAGCGAGCGCTCTAAAGCGCTGCGCAAAGCCGGCGCAATCGGTACAGTCGTGATTCTGAATCCTGCTTCCATGGATATTCCGTGGGAGCGAATTTCGGCAAATCGCGCCCATCCCAGCATGAGCCTTCGCGGGGCGGAGTTCGATGAGACAGCAGGGCAGAAGCTGGCGGTCATTTTCAATCCTGCTCGGGCGGAAAAACTTTTTGAAGGCTCCGGTCACAAGCTTCAGGAAATTCTCGATCTCGCGAAGGCGCGCAAACCTTTGCCCCGGTTTCCTCTGGCCCTCTCCATTCGGGCCAAAGCGGAAGTGAATAAGAAAACGCTGGAGTCCTCCAACGTTGTGGCGAAGCTCCCGGGCAGCGACGCCAAACTGCAAAATGAATATGTTGTGCTGTCAGCCCATATCGATCACATAGGTATCGGGGAGCCGATCAATGGCGATCGCATCTATAACGGCGCCATGGACAATGCAGCCGGAAGCGCTGTGCTTCTGGATGTGGCGGCCTCACTGCGAAAGGCGCCCTATAAACCTCGGCGGTCAATCCTGTTCGTCTTCCTCACCGGAGAAGAGAAAGGGCTGCTGGGTTCACGCTACTTTACTGCCTATCCGACGGTCAGGCCGGGTTCCATGGTGGCGGACATCAACATCGACATGTTCCTGCCGGTTGTGCCTCTCAAAGTCCTGACCGTTTACGGTTTGGGAGAATCCTCGCTGGGCGAACTTGCCACGGAAACAGCGCAGTCGCTTGGCGTACGATCCCAGCCGGATCCTGAACCGCAGCGCAATTCGTTTATTCGCAGCGACCAATACAACTTCATCCGCCGTGGCGTGCCTGCGCTGGCCATGAAAGTTGGATTTGAGCAGGGGTCTCCGGAACAGCAAATCTTCAAAGACTGGCTCACGCAACGGTATCACGCACCTTCTGATGATTTGAATCAGCCAGTGGACCTGAGCGCAGCGGCAAAGTATGAGGAGATCATTCGCGGCCTGATACTGCGCGTGGCCACCAATCCTGAGCGCCCCCAGTGGAACCCGGACAGCTTCTTTCGGCGTTATGCCGGGATGGGAGCAGGAGGGCTTTAACGCAGAGCAAGTAAGGGCTCGTGACAATCGGCCTGCGGGTGTTACTCTTCTCGCAATGCAATCATGGGATCCACACGGCTAGCACGGCGCGCTGGTATGAAGCTCGCTAATAACGCCGCCAGGGCCAGCACGCAAACCATGCCGACAAAAGCTACCGGTTCAGTGCCCTGAACACCGGTGACAAGGCGACGCAGCAAACCTGCCGCACCCAGTGCTGCTGCCGTGCCTATGGCAATGCCAACCGCGATCATGAGCAGGCTTTGCCGCAGCACCAGCCAGAGTACGTCCAGCGTGCTGGCCCCAAGCGCCATGCGTACACCAATTTCCGGCACGCGACGGCTCGTCAGATAGGCAAGCACTCCATAGACGCCAATAGAAGCAAGGAGCAGCGCAATGCCGGCGAAGAGCCCAAACAACAGCAGCAGGAAGCGTTGCTGCGCGAGGCTGCTTTGGGCCAATTGTTCTAGTGTTCGGACTTCATACAGAACCTGATCACCGGTGGTTCCGCGTACTGCTTGCCGCAACGGCGCAACCAGAGTCCAGGGATCAACATTCGTTCGCACGGCAATAGACATGAGCTCGGACCAGCGAGGGACAAGCTTGTCGGGAAGCTGGGCAAAGGTGTAATAGAGCGTCGCACGTACCTTGGCCTGATCGTCTCCCGCGAGACCCCAATAGCGCACGTGACCCACCACACCCACCACGCGGGCGGGATCGGAACCCAAATCAAGCCATATGTGTTTGCCGATTGGATCTTCTCCAGGGAAGGCCTGTTGCGCCATCACATCATCGATTACCACCACATTTTCGCTGCCCGAGCGATCTTGATCGGTAAAGAAACGTCCGCGCAACAGTGGAATACGCATTACGTTCAGGTAATCCGGAGTAACACTGTTGGCAAGGACAAGCCGGTGTTCGTTCTCCGGAGGCTTGGCCGCGCTGGTGTAGTAGGGAATCTGATTGTTGCCTTCCCGCATGGGCACGGTATCCACCATGGCGACGGCCTGAACTCCCGGTATGGCTCGCGCATTGTCAAGAGCTTGCTGCCAGGCAGAGCGAGTCTTCGCTGGATTGGCCAGGGTACTGGGCGCAAGAGCCACGCGGCTTGCCAGCACATTGTGAATGTTGAGGCCAGGATCGAGCGAAGAGAGTCGCAAGAGAGTGCGGCCCAGAATGCCCGCTGCCACCAGCAATACGACGGCCAGTCCAATTTCCGAGATGACAAAAACGCTATGCAGACGACGCGAACCGGACGCCATAGTTTTTGCCCCGGCTCGCAGCGCCAGCTCCAGGTGGCGTACAGGCGCGCGCAGAGCAGGAGCCAGACCAAATAGAAAACTGCTGAGAAGGGAAACAGCAAGCGCGAACAGCAACACATGCCAGTCCAGCCTGACTTCTTCGGCTCGCGGCAGGCTGCCCGGCCAGAGTGCCACAAACGGATGGAGGCCAGACATCGCCAGGAACAGTCCGAACGCTCCACCTGCCAGGCCCAGGACCGCACTTTCTGTAAGGCACTGGCGGATCACTCGCCAGCGGCTCGCGCCAAGGGCCACACGCATAGCCAGTTCGCGCTCGCGCGAGACAGCGCGTGCCAGGAGCAGACTGGCCACATTTACGCAGGCGATGAGCAAAACCAGAGTGACCGCCCCGAAAAGCAGCCATAGTATGGTGCGGGCATCTCCTACCTCAGGACGCAAGGGCGCTGCGATGAACGTCCGGCCATGGTTGGATTTGGGATATTCAGCGGCGAGTCGCCGCCCGATCACTGCCAGTTCGCCCTGCGTCTCAGCCAGTGTTGCACCTGGATGAAGTCGCCCCCAAACCTCCAGGCCGTGAAACCCTTCGCGGTTTTGCAGGTACCGCGCTGTATTTTGACCGATCGGGAGAAATACATCAGCTCCGCCTTCCACCTGATAGCCGCCTTGCAAGCGAAAATCGGCCGGAGCAATTCCAACCACGGTGTACGGTTTCTGCTCAAAAGTGAGCGGCATGCCGATGGCGGCAGAATTGCCTCCGTAGAGTCGTTGCCACAGGCTGTAACTGATGATAGCAACCGGTGCCGCGCCGGCGCGGTCGTCGGCGGCGGTAAATTCTCGTCCCCGGACAAGATGAATACCAAGCAACGAGAATAGGTTCGCTGAGACTTCAAAGCCGTCCACATATTCCGCTTGACCAGAGGCGGTCACCGTCCCACCGTTTGAATGAAGCGCCATCAGGTCCATAGACTGGACGTCGTGTTTGCAATCGAGGTAGTTGGGGTACGCGAATCCCCACAGATCGCCCCATTGCGTTGACCAATCAGTTTTTTCCTGCAGCACTGTAAGCCGGTCGGTGGCCGCATATGGCAGCGGCTTGAGCAGCACTCCATTGATCAGAGTGAACATCACTGTGGTGGCCCCAATGCCCAGCGCAAGCGTGAGCAGTGCAACGGCAGCGAAGCCGGGCTTCTGTCGCAGAGTTCTCATGGCGTAGCGAATGTCCTGCAGCAGGTCTTCCAGCCAACGCGTGCCGCGGGCGTCGCGGCATTGCTCAGTGATCTGTTGCGGGCCGCCGAAGGCCAACCGCGCCATTCGGCCCGCCTCCTCTGCTGTATAGCCCCGCTCCCGCAAGTCCTGCACTTGCTGCTCAAGATGGAAGCGCAGCTCTTTGTCCAGCTGCTCGTCCATCCGTTTGCGTCGTAACAGCCGAGTCCACCAGGTCATTGCGTGCCTCCTTCAGCTAAACCAAGCACCAGGCCAATGGCTTCCGCAAGCCGCTGCCAGCTGGCCGACTCCGTTTCCAGCGTTGTCCGCCCCTTCCGGGTAAGGC
>DATEJX010000432.1:0-8119 GCA_035277785.1 Candidatus Angelobacter sp.
CCGGCGCCGCGGCCAACGCGTTCAGCCGTTACCAGAGTAGCCACCACCAGAGGCGAGGAAAACGATCCCAGCGCATGATAAAGCACCTTGGCTGACTTCCTGATCGGGAAGATCTCCGCGCCAAGCCTGCGGACAAGTTGCTTCGCGGCTGCAACCGCCTGCCGGTCACCTTCCACTGCGAACGGCACTTTACTCATATCCGGAGTCGTTCCAGAGACAAAGGTCATCATGGGATGCAGCGATGCGGTGTAGGCGCCCTCCCCCTTCAATGGCTTTAAAACATCGCTTGAGAGCGCTCCGCTCGAGTGAAAGACCACTTTGCCGCGCCAACCGGTCGATCGCGCTAATCCTTTTGCAGTGGCCGCCAACGCGTCATCCGTATGCAAAAGCCATACGATGTCAGTAGCGGGCTTGACCTGATCAAGGCTGCACCATCTCGCATGCAGTCGCCGGGCCAGCAGCCTGGCGCGTCGTTGTGATTCCGGCCTGTTGCGCCCGGCAACAACATCAATGCGGTAACCGGCAGCCTTCAGCGCCGGGCCCAGTGCGCTGGCCAGATTGCCCGCGCCAATAAGCGTGATTGATTTGGGTCTGGCCGCCATTCCCGGCGAGGATAACAGAATGACGGGTTTTCAATTTCCCCGATTACCAAATTACTCAATTACAAAATCCTTTTAGACTGTTCCCATGCCCAAAACCGGTAAGAAAAGCTCCGTCCGAGTCCTTTCGTCCAAAACAGTTTTTCGCGGCCGCGTCTTCAGCGTCGTCTCTCAACAGGTGCAGGAACCGGATGGAGTGCAGGTGCGTCGGGACATCGTGGAACATCCGGGCTCTATCGTCATTCTGGCTGTAGATGATTCCGGCAAAACACCACGAGTTCTTTTGGAGCGACAGTATCGCCATGCCGCAGGAGCCCGATTATGGGAGCTTCCGGCAGGCAGTCTTGATCCCGGAGAAGAACCTGCACGCGCTGCCAGACGCGAACTTCTTGAAGAGACCGGCTATTCTGCTGGCAAATGGCAAAAAGCTCTTTATTTTTTCGTCAGTCCAGGCTTTCTTACCGAAAGCATGCACGTTTTTTTAGCTACCAACTTAAAAAAAGGTAAGGCGCAGCCTGAAGATGATGAACGTATCGCGGTGCGATTTTTCCCCGTACAGCAGGCGGTCCGGATGGCGATGTCCGGCAAGATCATTGATGCCAAAACCATTGCCCCTCTGCTGTGGCTGGAAAAGAAGCTCTCGCGCAGGTAAGTCTTTCGCTTTCATAGGCATTAGCGATTGCTGCTAGAGGCAAAAATGCCTATGAAAAAAGAAATATTAGAATATATTAAGCAATTGACATTCATCCTGCCAGCGGAGGACAATAGTCTCAAAGCCAAAGTAGCGGGTAAACGACGTAATACCGGGGAGAAGGTAACCTCCGGTGTCCTGCGTCCCTCCTTAAGCAGTGGCAAGACCCAATCTGTAGAAAAAAACGGTCCGGGGGCTAGAGATCGCTTAAGCGGCAGTGTCCCAGGACGCTCGGAGTAAGAACGTGTCTCGAATTAAAGGTAAAGTTAAATGGTTCAATAACGCAAAGGGTTTCGGCTTCATCGGTCGGGAAGACGGCCCCGATGTGTTTGTCCACTATAGCGCCATCCAGTCTGAAGGCTACAAAAGCCTGCAAGAGGGCGATGACGTTGAATTTGAAATCGTGCAAGGCCAGAAAGGGCCCCAGGCAGAAAACGTTGTGAAAGAACAGCAACCGCATTCTGCCTGACCTGCGTAACCTCCTCACCGCCTATCCGGAACCCGGACTATGCACCTGTTGCATTTCCGGGTTCTTCATCTTTCGCGGCTGCATTCTTCTCCGTGTGCCCTGCGAAACTCGTAAAATCTCGTCTGGCCGTCATGATCAAGCTCGTCTATTGCATTTCCAAAAAATCTGGGTTAACAGACCAGGAATTTTCTGATTACTGGAAGAACGTTCATGCACCCCTTGGCGCTCGCATTCCTGGCGTGCGGCGTTTTGTGCAAAGCCGCCGCTTGTCCATTCCGGGTGACATAAGCGCCGGAGAATTTGATGGCATGGTAGAACTCTGGTTTGATGACATTGAAGCGCTGCTCGCAGCGCGACGATCGCCCGAATGGAAAGCCTCAACGGAGGACGAAGCAAACTTTATCGATCACAGCAAGATCGCGTATTTTGTTACTGAAGAGCACGTCATTTTTTGACAGCACCGTGCTTACGTGGCAACGGTTGGGCAATTAGCCCCGCCTTGCACATTACGCCACATCAGTGAATCCAAGCAGCCGCAGATCCAGGCTGTTCAACCCTACATTCTGCAGCTCAACACTTCCCCCCGCGTCCAGTTTCTTCTTGATTGCTGCCAGCTTGCTCTGGTCGGCCGCTCCAACCTGCTCAAGCACGCTCCTGAGCCTTCCCCATGATTGCGGTGATGCATGATGCACGGTGCCACCATCAGGGCCTGCCTGATCGACAGCGAGCCGCTTGACCGTGTAACTGGTTTCAGCGCCACGCTGCTGGTTTCGGATGATCTGCAATGTCCACAGAGATTTCAGCATTTTTGCCGCTGCCTTTCCCGAATCAAAGCGACAATTCTAGTCCTTGCTGCCCATTCAGCGCATGAGCTGAGCTTCCCAGCCCGCGGGGTGTTGTTTCTGGAATCTCTATTTCAATTTGCCGGCCCTTGCCTCTGCCTCGGCCAGCCAGCCCCTGCGTAACATCTCCTCGGGGATGCTGGACAGGTACGGTTTGATATCGAGAATTGGCGTTCCATCCAACATATCCACTCCGCGAACGTGAAGAATAGTTCCTTCGCGTCGGAGCAGTTCAACGGTCGTCATACCAATGGGATTGGGCCGGTACGGAGAGCGCGTGGCAAACACACCGTGCGCTCGATTGTCAGAGGGCGGTGTGCCCAGCAACTGAAATCCTTGTGAGCGGTCGAATTCCCAAAGCACAATCAGATGAGAAAATCCTTCAATGTCTGTGAGCCCTGCTTCAAACTCGGGCAGGATCTTAAACTCGCCGTCAACAGTATGCTTTGCGCCCAGGCCACGTGGAACCTCGGCCGGTTCTTTGTAGGGGCTGCTGACGAACCCAATAGGCTGTGAAGTAAACATGTCGCCTCCGGTTTTATGGTAATGAACCACCTCAAGCAGATTGATCAGAAGCTTCTGGGAAGAATTGATCGCGGCAGGCCGCGCAAAAAATACGCGACATCCACCGGAGCGTCTAATCTGAAATCCTGAAGGCTAGTACCTGGCCCGTTCGAGGCCCGTCAAACATCTTTTTTGCCCCACGCCATTCAGCCGCGAGCACCAGGAGCGTCTTGCCGTCCGGACCTCCGAGTGCGCAAGAGAAACAGCCCCGGTCAAGGCTGACCCTATCGAGCACCTCGCCGCCTTCACGCACGCGAACGCAACGCTTATTCGGGACGTCGGCATACCAGACGGCATTTTCCGGATCAAGGCAGATGCCGTCCGGATAACCCTCACAAGGGGCCCAGACACGGCGGCCGTCAAGGCTTCCATCTTCCGCGATGCTGAATGCCGTGAGCTTTTGGCCGTAAGACTCCGCCACGATCAGAGTGGCATTGTCGGGCGTTACCGCCATCCCATTGGGAAACGCCAGTCCTTCAGCTACCTCGCGAACCAAACCATCCCGGCTAGCAAGAGCAATGATCCCGGGAGCAAACTCGCCACCGGGAAAATCGAAACCGGTGTTTCCGATATAGGTGTTGCCGCGCGAGTCTACGACAATGTCATTCCATGGGAAACGAGAAAGGGGGGTGAGATCAGCGAAGGTTGCAAGCGTGCCGTCTTTCTGCCGGACTAGCAACCGTCCCTCACGTCCGGCGACAATCAGCAGCCGCCCGTCAGGCAAAAAATCAAAACAAAGCGGCCCGAGCGCGACATTTTCCTGTTCAGCTCTGCGACTCGAAACCCGGACTACTACTTCGCTTTTGCCGTTGGTATTCAGCGCGATGATTTGCTGCGTGCCCCAATCTGACAACCAAAAGCGACCCTGATGCCAGCGCGCTGACTCCACAAAAATGAGATCACTCATCAATATCTGCGGGCTCCTGATTTCCGGCATCATTCGATTATGTCGCCGGAGACTGCAACAGATCAATCAGATCGCGCGGATGGTTTGCGGCACTCTTGGTTTCCATGGATCTCATGCTCAGCCCGCGATTGCTAACTAAGGGTGGCATTCGCAAGTCAAAGAACATGATGAAACACCGCTACGGCGGCCATCGCGCATCTGTTCGCGTTTTGGCAGTTTTGGGCTTGCTGCTCTTTTCATACTCCTGGGCCGCAGCAATCGACCGCTCACACTATCAGGAGCTGACCAAGGAACTGCGCGAGCGTGCCAAACAAAAAGATTGGCAGAGTGCGCGTGCAGTGCTCGAAAAGATCGGGCACGAACTGCCGGCGACGACTCCTCGTTACATGCTTATAGCCGCTTCCATAGAAATGCACCTTGGACATAAGGCGGAAGCATTGGAGTGGTTGCAGAAGTTCGCAGCTACGGGGTTGACTTATGACCTTGAAAAGGACACTGATCTCAAAGTCCTGCTGAACGAAACTGCAGGACAGAAGCTTGCAGCGGGAATGAAAAAGAGCAGCAAACCTGTTATGAACACTGAACTCGTCTGCTCACTGCCGCAAGCCGATACGATGCCTGAGGATATCACTTACTTGAGCCCATCCGGTGGCTTCATCGTGTCCAGTGTCCGGCACTACACGCTTTATCGCGTCACTTTGCCGAAGACCGGTGCAACTCAATGCTCCATGGAAGAGTTGCCACTTAGCGCAGAAGTCAAGCGGTGGCCTGTTCTGGCAGTCTCGTTCGATCCAACCCGAAAAGTTATCTGGACTACAGAATCGGCTATGCCCGGCTTCAGCGGCTTTCCAAAGGAAGACGAAGGCAAGGCCATGCTGATGGAAATCGATCCGAGGAGCGGGAAACTTCTACGGAGCTTTTCGCCTGCGACGAAAGGTCCCGCTGTGCTGGGCGATATGTGTGTCACGGCTGATGGCACCGTTTACGTGACAGACAGCATCGGAGGCGGGGTTTACCGTCTTCGCGGAGCTTTGCAGCATGCAACCCTTGAAAAAATTGCTGACGGACTTTTTTCTCCTCAAACGCCGGTGCTCGCCCACGATGGCCGCCGGCTGTTTGTCGCCGATTACACCATGGGCATCGCCGTGATTGATCTGCCGCGGCCGGGTGGGATGGGCCAGGTCAATTATCTGCCTCATCCTGAAAACATCGCGGTTGTAGGCACGGACGGCCTTTACCCGGACGGCAATTCACTCATTGCAATTCAGAACGGTACACAGCCCATTCGCATTCTGCGCCTGCAAATGGACCAGGCGCAGACAAAGATCATCGCAGCTCCCGTGGTCGAACAAAGTAGTGAACGCATGGGTGATCCCACACATGCCGTCCTGGTAAACGGCTGGTTCTATATTTCAGCCAATGTGGGATGGAGCAATGTGGATGACAATACAGGGGAGCTCAAAAATGGAGCTTCTTTCACTCCTCCTGTTTTGTTGCGCTTTCGCGCCCAGGCTGGCACCGGCCTATCTGCTACAACTCTCCACTGAATTCGATGTCCCACGCCGGCCCGGATGCTTATGTCTACGCGTTTAAGTCAATCTCAGGCGCTCTTTGGGATTTCATGTTTTTTGACTGGCTGATATCTTCCCGGTAAGCTCCGTGCGGAAATTGCCAGCCGGTTCCAGGAATTGATCGCAGCGATGGCCAGCGTGAGGTCTGACAGTTCTTTTTCGTTGAAGTGCCGGCGGGCTTCCTCATAGACTGCATCCGGCGCATGGGTCTCACGTATTTTTGTCACAGCCTCCGCCCAGGCCAGGGCAGCACGCTCTCGATCACTGTAATAAGGCGATTCTTCCCATGCGTCCAGGCCATATAAACGCTGCTCGCTTTCACCGCTTGCCCTCAGGTCCTTCCAGTGCATGTCGATGCAGTAAGCGCATCCGTTGATCTGTGACACGCGCAGCTTGATCAAATTTTGTAAGCCCTCTTCCAGCCCGCACTGCTGGAGATATTTCTCAAGGCCCAGCATCGCTTCATACACGCCACGAGCAGATTTCAAATAATCAATTCTCGCTTCCATCGCTTGTCCTCCTCTTGCATTCGATGACCACGATGGTGAAATGGCGCAACAAATTCCTCTGTGTCTCCGTGGTGAGTTTTACCTTCCGTGTTCTTCCAAAAACTTCTCCACTTCCATCGCCGCGGCGCAGCCTGATCCCGCAGCCGTGATCGCCTGTCGATAGCGGCGGTCCTGCACGTCGCCGCAGGCAAACACCCCAGGCACATTGGTGAACACGAAGTCGCGGGTCTTGAGATAACCATCCTGGTCCATATCCAGAACGCCGGTAAACATCCTGGCATTGGGCTCATGTCCAATCCCCAAAAACATGGCGCTGGTCGGGAAATCCCAGGCTTTGCCCGTTTTTGTGTTGCGCAGCTTGAGCGCCGTCACCTCTTTTTGGTTCACGTCCAAAACGTCATCCACAATGGTGTCGGTGAGGAACTCAATTTTCTCGTGCTTGCGCGCCCGCTCCAGCATGATCTTGGAGGCGCGGAAATGATCACGCCGATGAATGATGGTGACCTTGGTGGCAAATCGCGTCAGAAAGAGCGCTTCTTCCATGGCCGAATCGCCGCCGCCGATTACTGTGATCGGCTTGCCGCTGAAGAAAAATCCATCGCACGTCGCACACGAAGAGACACCGTGCCCAATCAACTTCTGCTCGTTGGGAAGCCCCAGCCAGCGCGCGGACGCTCCGCTGGCGATGATCAGCGTGCGTGTCTGCACCATCTTGCCTCCGCCAAAGTCCAGCGTGAACGGCCGCTTCATCAAATCAGCTCGCACCAAGTGGCCGGGCAGGTATTCAGCGCCAAAGCGCTCCGCCTGCTTGCGCATGTTCTCAATCAGTTCCGGTCCCTGAATTCCCTCCGGAAATCCGGGGAAGTTTTCCACCAGCGTAGTGATGGAAAGCTGACCGCCGGGCTCATGACCTTCAATTACCAGCGGCTTCAGGTTGGCCCGTCCGCTGTAGATGGCCGCAGTAAGCCCGGAGCAGCCGGTACCCAGGATCACAGTATCGCGAATGGAATTTTCCATAGCCTCTTATAGATTCACCAAAGTCGATTTAGTTTCAGTCTCGGATCTGGCCGGTTTGCAAGATCTTAAAGCCCTCCAAAAACCGTCAATATCTCGAGTTTGTCATCCTGAGCGAGCGCGAGTCCCGCTTGCGGGATGAGAGCGAGTCGAAGGATCTATGTATTTGTTCATCATAAGTTGAAGGCAAAAGATTACTTTTTCTTCTGCCCATCCGTCTTCTTCTGCGCGCTGCTGATTGACGTAGGCTTTCTTGCGCCCGCCAGCCACTCAATATCCTCTCGATACTCCGTTCTCAATCCCAGCTCTTTTCTGTATTGCGCCATAGTCTCCGATGCCTGGGAGAAGAGAGGCGCATACGCGCTCTGATCAACCTCTTCACAGTGCGTCAGCGCCACGGAACTCTTGCCCAGCCGCTCAACCCTGATCCGCGATGCAGGCGTATCTGAACTGAGCACCGCGCCCGGCGATGCCGCTTCGGAAGAGACACGATCTTCTACAGATAACTCGTAAAAGTCTTTGGGATCGCGCATCCGCAGCACCAGCGTTTCAACCGTATTTTTGTCGTCCCGGCTGATGGAATACTGCGCGGTCAACAACGCAGATTGTGACGCCATATCCCGGCGCAGGCGCACATACTTTGAAGGGGGAGCATCTTTGAGCGTGGCCATGCCGCGCGCGATTTCAAAATCGCCGGCAAATGCCGGCTTGCCTTTGGCCCTGGCCAGCGCGCTCTTCAGCACCGCCTGCTCGTCCGTCCCAGGCGTACATACATTCAGCACGTTCACCTTGATAGGTGGCTGTTTCTGCGAATCCGGCTTCTTTTCCTGCTCTTGCGCGACGGCAAGCCCGAACAGGGAAACTAGAGTAATGACAACGAGCGCAAGTCTAGACACGGTGCGATTCTAACAAATCGGGTGAATGATCCGCCGATCTCAACAGATCCAAATCGG
>DATEJX010000433.1:0-8546 GCA_035277785.1 Candidatus Angelobacter sp.
TCAATCACGCGGATTGCCTGCGGTCCGCCATCCTGATTCACAATGCCCAGTTTGGCATCACGAATCTTGCCGCCAAAGGCATTGCCCAGAACAATGAGCTGCACCAGCGGGAAGACCATTGCTGCCATCATCAGCGCAGGCGAGCGGAAGAACTTGCGCAGATCGCGCTCCACAATTGCCATCATGCGCTCGCTCTGAAAGAATGCCATCTACTTCCCCCATGCCACTGGAGACGTATACAGCGGAGCGTCCGCCAACTGGTCGCGCAATTGCCGTCCGGTGTAGTGGACAAAGACATCGTCCAGCGTGGTGCTTTGCACCGTTAGTGACTTGATGCTTACGCCCGCATGCACCGCGGCTTCCACCAGTTCAGTTGTTGTTCGCGATCCGTCATCGGTCAGGATGCGGTACATTTCCGCGCCTTCTGGCTGCACCGAATTCACACTGCCTAGCGTCTGCAGTTTTTTCTCCCAGCCTTGCGGAGGGTTGGCAAACTGGGCTTCAATCACGGATGATCCCGGAATGCTGGACTTCAACGCACGCGGAGTATCCAGCGCCACCAGCTTGCCGTGATCGACAATCGCAATGCGGTCGCACAATCGGTCAGCTTCATCCATGTAATGCGTGGTAATCAGGACGGTAAGATTGCGCTGCTGCTTGATGTTGCCGATCATCTCCCACACGGCGACGCGGGAAACCGGATCAAGGCCGGTTGTGGGTTCGTCGAGGAAGAAGATTCGCGGACGATGCACCAGCCCGCGCGCAATTTCCAGCCTTCGCCGCATACCGCCGGAGAGATTACGCGCCGGAGCGTCGCGCCACTGCATCAGATCCACCAACTGGAGCAGTTCGTCAATGGAACGCTCCCGTTCGCCTGCACTGATGCCATAGAGCTTGGAGTAAATGCTCAGGTTCTCCCAGACCGTGAGATCGCCATCGCTGGTCATGGCTTGCGGAATCACGCCCATGGCGCGACGCGCTTTGTCCGCGTCTTTGCTCACGTCAAAGCCTTCAATGTAAGCCGCACCGCTGGTGATTTCGAGTAGCGTGGTCATCATGCGGATCAGCGTGGACTTGCCGGCGCCGTTTGGCCCCAGCAGCCCGAAGATTTCTCCCTGTGCTACTGCAAAAGAGACACCGTTCACTGCTGTGAAGTTTCCGTAGCGCTTCACAATGTCAACAACCTGGATAGCGCTGGTATCCGGCATCACGACCCTCCCAGCTTCGCCTTTGGCACCAGGACTTCGGCCGTCATGCCGGGAACAAGCGTCTTTTTGCTGTTGTCTACTTCAAGTTTCAGGGCGATGGTTTTGATGTCGCGTTTGCGCCGGTTCACGTCGCGTTGCGTGGCAAAGTCGGCCTCCGGCGCTTTGAAGATAACCTTCCCCTGGACAATTTCGCCTGAAGGCAGGCGCACGTTGAGCTGATCATTGATGGCAATGTGGTCGGCCTGCGTCTCCGGAATGGCCGCTCGCACCCACGTATCGCTCAAATCCGTGATGATGACAATGGGAGTGCCGATGTTCACCACCTCACCTTCGCGCGCTGCTCGCACCGTTACGATTCCGCTCACCGGAGCAGCAATCTTCGTATATCCAAGCCGCGCCTCCGCTGCTTCCAACTGCGCCTGTGCATTCAGTTCTTGTGATCGAGTTGCTGCTACAGTGCTTTGCGCGGCGTGTGCCTGATGCGTGCGCGCCTGCGCTGTTTCCAGATCGGCCTTCGCGGCGTTCACCTGATCTTCAGCCGCTCTGACAAATGCCTGCTGCGCCTTCAACTGCGCCTGTGCCTGATCTGCCTGCTGTTGTGACGCTACGCCCTGCTGAGCCAGAGCCACGGAGCGCTTCGTGTCAGACTCAATTCGCTGCAAATCTGCCTGCGCCTGTGCCAGCGTAGCTTCAGCGGCGCGAAGTCGAGCCTGAGAGTTGATCACGCCGCTGGAAGTTTCGCCGGCAGTCTGCTCTTCGGTGGCGCGAGTCTGTGAAACCTGATGCCGAAGGCTTGCCAGCACCGCTTCTGCAGCTTGCCGGTCTGCTGTAAGCTCCTGTGAATCGAGCACCGCCACAGTTTGTCCTGGCTTTACTTCCGTGCCTTCGTCCACCGCCAGCCGTTCAATGCGGCCCATGATTTTTGGGCTCACAACAACCTGGTTGGCGTCCACGGTGCCAATGAGCACCAGGTCGGAGCTGCGGTCCGTGGAGAAAAAGTAATAGACCGCCGCAATCACCAGCAACAAACCAAGGAAGGCGAAAAATCTGTTCCGCTGGCTCAAGCCTAAGCTCCTTTTAATTTTCCCGGCGCGAATACCGCCGCTGCCACAAAGTCCTGCACGGCCGCGCGCCGAGCGGCAATTCGTTCTGCAGAAGCCGGATCGCCCGGCGACATCACCTGCTGTGCCGGAAGGCTGATGAAATAAAAAACGATGGTGCCGAGGATAGATGTGAGCGTCTGCTGGGGATCAACCTGGCGAAACTCGCCGCTCTCCACGCCTTGCCTGATCAGCGCCGTCAGCTTGCTGTAGATCGGCTTCCCGTAGCGCTCCAGAATGCGGCTCGCCACAGGGGAAAGCGTCTTTCCCGTCGTGCGCATGAATTCGCGCTGCACCAGCCTCGGATAAACCGGCGAGCTGGCGATGTAGTCAAAATGAGCTTCCACGTACTTGAGCAGCTTCTGCCGGGGAGCCAGTGACGCGTGTTCCAGCACCGTCATAACGCGGTCATGCAGGCCTGAAAACACCTGCTCAAGCGCCGCCGCATAGAGCCCCTCTTTGTCCTTGAAGTAGTAATACAGCAGCGCCTTGTTCACGCCCGCCCGGCGCGCAATCTCGTCCGTTCGCGCCCCGGTAACGCCTTCGTGAGAGAACTCTTCCAGCGCCGATTTCAGGATGGCCGCGCGCGTCTTTTCCGGCTCACCGCGTGACCCGGGACGGCCAGCTTTTGTCAGTGCAGTCATTTAATTAACCAGTTAGTTAGATTATCGACCCCGGCTGCTCCTGTGCGCAAGCGATTTAATTTAAGCTCTGCAAGCCTTTCTCTTTCAATGGGTTGTAAGCGAACGCCAAACGTCAAAGCAGGTCGCCTCGGGAGATGCCAGGAAGCAATGAGCTCCAACGTACTCGCGCTGAGCAGCTATCCTGTTTTGCTAGAATGAATAGTTTGTCCTTCATCGTCTCGTCATACTTAGGAACCTGAATGTCAGAAACCATGCTTGCCGTAGTAAAACCGGAGGCAGCTCCGGGAGCGGACGTCCGCCAGATGCCCCGCCCGGAAATTGGCCCGGATGATGTCCTGGTCAAAGTAAAAGTAGCCTCGGTCTGCGGCACTGATCTCCACATTTACAACTGGGACCAGTGGGCCCAGAACCGCATCAAGCCGCCTCTCATTCCCGGCCACGAATTTTGCGGGTACGTCGCCGCCGTCGGCAAGAACGTAACTGCAGTCAAGGAAGGCGATTTTGTCTCCGCTGAAATGCACGTGGCCTGCGGCAAGTGCTATCAGTGCCGCACCGGCGAAGCCCACATCTGCCAGCACGTCAAAATTATTGGGGTGGATGCCAACGGCGCTTTCGCGGAATACGTGAAGATCCCGGAATCCAACATCTGGAAAATCGATCCTGACATCAATCCTGATTACGCCAGCGTGCTTGATCCGCTGGGCAATGCGTTCCACACCACCTTGGCCGGCGAAATAGCGGCCAAAACCGTGGCCGTGATCGGCTGCGGTCCTATCGGGCTCTTCTGCATCGCTGTGGCGCGCGCCTGCGGAGCCAGTGAAGTTTTTGCGCTTGAAATCAACGATCATCGCCGCAAGTTGGCGGAAAAGATGAAAGCCGACCACGTCCTCAACCCGGCAAAAGAAAACGTTTACGAGTACGTAATGAACTCCACCGAAGGGACCGGGGTGGATGTGATCCTGGAGATGTCTGGCCATCCTGATGCAATCCGCCTCGGCTTCAAAATTCTGCGCCTGGGGGGGCGGGCCTCATTGTTGGGAATTCCATCCAAGCCGATGGAACTCAACCTGGCGAATGACATCATCTTCAAAGGCGCGCATGTCCAGGGCATCAATGGCCGGCTCATGTACAAGACATGGTTCCAGATGAACGCCATGCTCAAAGCCAAAAAACTCGACCTCGATCCAGTGATCACAGATCGCATGTCGATGGCCGACTTCAGCAAAGGCATGGATCGGCTGAAGAGCGGCGAATCGAGCAAGATCTTGTTGTATCCGAATGGAATGAAGTAGGTGAGGCTGTTATGTCGTCTCCATCTACGCAACCGGCATTCGAGCAGCTTGCGGAATTGAAACAGCAATTTGAATCCTGTTCTGCATCAGCGCGAGTACTGGTTGAATCCGTCTCTGATGCCGAGTTTCAGGAGAGTTCTAAAACAGGAGGCTGGTCCATCGCCGAATGTCTGGAGCATCTTACGGCAACCACGCATCTCTACCTTCCGATTCTGCAATCGGAACTGGCGAATGCTCCTGCCGGCAAGGGACCTTACAAGATGGACTGGCGTGGACGACTTCTAAAATGGGTGCTCGAGCCTCCGTACCGTACCAAGGTGAAGACGTTGCCGAGTTTAGAGCCTCGCATTCAGGATGTTCATCGTGTGCTGCCTGATTTTCTTGCCGGTCAGCAAAAGCTGTTTGTCGCAATGGATCTGTGGTCCGGTCGCGCTCTGAACAAAGTCATCATCACGTCGCCATTCAACAAGCGGCTGCGTTATAACATCTTTTCGCTGTTCAACATATTGGCTGCGCATCAAAGGCACCACCTGTGGCAGGCGCAGCGCGTCAAAAACCAAATCAAAGGACACTGAATAATGGCTACTCAGATCACCCGCCCCCAGCTTTCCTATCTTGCCGACCAGATGAACGAACTCAAAGCCAAGGGCACGCACTTCAGTCTCCGCGTCCTTGACGATGAGCAGGCCCCCGAGTGCACCTTTGACGGTAAGCACGTAATCAACATTGCCTCAAACAATTATTTGGGCCTCACCACGCATCCGAGGCTGCGCGAGGCGGCCATGGCAGCGCTCAAGAAATATGGAGTGGGCTCTGGCGCCGTGCGCACCGTGGCCGGCACCATGAAGATCCACATGGAGCTGGAAAAGAAGATTGCCCAGTTCAAGAACGTGGAAGCCTGCGTGGTGTTTCAGTCAGGATTCGCTGCTAATGCCGGCACCGTCTCGGCCATTCTGGGCAAAGATGATTTCATCATCTCTGACGAGCTGAACCACGCCAGCATCATTGACGGCGCGCGCCTTTCCCGCGCCAAGATCAAGGTCTTCCGCCACAAGGATATGGCGCATGCAGAAGAACTGTTGAAAGAGGTTCAGAACGAGCCCGGGCACAAGCTTATGATTACAGATGGCGTTTTCTCCATGGATGGCGACATCGGTCCTTTGCCTGCGCTCTGCGACCTGGCGGAGAAATACGGTGCCATCATGATGGTGGACGATGCGCATGCCTCGGGCGTCCTGGGACGCAACGGCCGCGGCACCATTGACCATTTCAACGTCCACGGACGAGTTGATGTTCAGGTGGGCACGCTATCCAAAGCCATCGGGGCCCTGGGTGGCTACGTTTGCGGATCCAAAGATCTGATTGACTTCCTTTATCATCGGGCCCGTCCCTTCCTCTTCTCCACGTCGCATCCGCCATCAGTAGCCGCCACGTGCATCGCTGCTTTTGAAGTCCTGGAAGAAGAGCCCGAACTGATTGATAAGCTGTGGGGCAATACCCGGTTCTTCAAGAAAGAACTCGGTCTGCTCGGCTTCAACATCGGAGGCGGCAACACGCCGGCCAGCGAGACTCCCATCACGCCCATCATCGTCGGCGAAGGCAAGCTGGCTATGGACTTCAGCCGTGAGCTGTTCAAGGAAGGTGTCTTCGCTACCGGCATTGCTTTCCCCACGGTGGCTGAAGGCAAAGCCCGCATCCGCACCATCATGTCCGCAACGCACACCCAGGACCAGCTCAGCCGCGCTCTGGAGGTGCTGAAGAAAGTGGGAAAGCGGATGGGGATTATTTCCTGATTCTTCTGAGCGTGCAGTCTCTGGAATTAGGAGCGGAGCTGCTTCTGAAATCCCGAGCGTAGCCTTTTCTGTAATCCCGAGCGAAGCGAGGGATCACTACAGTTACCAAAAATGTGGGTTTGCCGGTATACAAGCCTCATGTGTCGTATGATGTTCCCCGGCGGCGGCATTCTAAGCTGGCTGTGATCCGACCTCCGGGTTTGGTCCTGCCTCTCTGGGGTTACCCCAGGGGAACGTGAATAACTGACAATCCATCGCCTCAGCTGACCTGCGCAAAGCGCAGAGTTGCTTGGGCAGAGTAAGACTCGTTAGTGTGTCCGCCGCCCTTTGATCATGCGCAATCCCGCATTCGTGACCCTGCTTGCTCGATCGTTTCTCAGCGGCGAGCAAACGGTTGAACAGATCGTTGCCCGCTGCAATCCCGCTTCCGGGGAAAACTGGAACTGGCTCTCATCCCTGGCAGCGCAATATGTCGAGCGCTTTGTCGGAAAAACAAGGCCTCGCATGCGGGATGTAGCGGACTTTCTCCATAGCAATGCTGACGTTCAGCAGGCAGCAAAGAGCTTCGGCAAAACACTTCCTCTCACCCAATGGCTTGCCGAACCGCAACAGATGCAGCCAGTTCACGCGGGGAAAAACTGGGCACTCCCATCGATTGAGTCTGTAGGTGCGCTGGCACAATGGCTAGCTATCAGTGTTGAAGATCTCCATTGGTTTGCTGATCTCAAAGGGCTGAATCATCGCAGTCACGATCACAATCTGAGTCATTACAGCTACCGTGTGCTGATCAAAGATTCCGGGAACATCCGTCTCATTGAATCTCCCAAACCACGATTGAAGGATCTGCAACGCCAGATCCTTACTGAAATTCTGGATAGAGTTCCTTCGCATCCATCCGTACACGGTTTTGTAAAAGGACGTTCCATCAAGAGCTGTGTTATCCCACACGTCGGACAACGTGTGATTCTGCGCATGGATTTGCAGGACTTCTTCCCGTCGTTCCCGGCGAGACGCATTCAGGCCATGTTCCGAACCCTGGGATATCCTGAGCCGGTCGCTGACCTGCTTGGAGGAATCTGCACAAACTTCGCTCCCGCCTCCATCTTTGGCAAAGAAAAATTCAATCCACCCTTTTCCCTGCAAACACGCCATTGGGCCCGCGACCTTTATTGCCGGCCGCATCTTCCACAGGGAGCGCCTACGTCGCCCGCGCTGGCGAATATCTGCTCCTACCGCATTGATTGCCGTCTGGCTGGACTGGCCAAAACCGTCGGGGCGGAATACACACGCTATGCTGACGACCTCGCATTTTCCGGAGACAAGGACTTTGAAAAAGGCGTGGAAAGATTTTCATTTCATGTGGCCTCGATCTTGCTGGAGGAAGGCTTCCACGTGAACCATCGTAAAACGCGGATTATGCGACGTGGAGTTCGGCAGCATCTGGTCGGGATTGTGACGAACCAGCACCCGAACATCATTCGCGCCGACTTCGATCGCCTCAAGGCGATCCTGAACAACTGCATTCGCTTTGGTCCCGAGGCACAGAATCGCGAGGGCCATGCTCATTTTCGGCAGCACCTTGAGGGAAAGGTGAGTTTTGTTGAATCGGTTAATTTTCCAAGAGGGAAGCGGCTGCTTGGTTTGCTGGGGAAAATAGATTGGCCTCAGGAACAAACGCCATAAGGACATCTGTAGTTCGCCATCTCTGTCGTTTCCACAATCCGCTAACCCGATTCAGAGCACCTCTCACTCGCCCAGCACACACCTTCTCTCAACCGCCTCAAGTACAATTAGACATTTCATGCGCTACGGTTTCGTCATTGATCAGAACAGGTGCATTGGCTGCCATGCCTGCACCGTCGCGTGCAAGGAAGAGCACCAGGTGCCTGTGGGCGTCTTTCGCACCTGGGTCAAGTACGTGGAGAAGGGCGAGTACCCGCACACCAGCCGCCACTTCGGGGTTATGCGATGTAACCACTGCGATTCGGCTCCCTGCGTTACCATCTGCCCCACCAAAGCTCTTTACCGGCGTTCTGACGGAATCATCGACTTCGACAATCAACGATGTATTGGCTGTAAGAGCTGCATGCAAGCCTGCCCCTATGACGCCCTCTATATTGATCCCAATAACAACACAGCCGCCAAGTGCAATTTCTGCGCACACCGCGTGGAAAACAGCCTGGAGCCGGCCTGCGTCATCGTTTGTCCCACCCAGGCAATTCTTGCCGGTGATCTGGATGAGCCTTCCAGCAACGTCAGCAGAGCGGTAGCCACCCAGAAAGTCTCCGTACGTAAGCCGGAGAAGGGAACTGACCCCAAGCTTTTCTACATCGGCATTGAAGGTGACATCCTTCACCCCAACCGTCTGGCCCGCCAGGACGGATATGTTTTCGCAGAACAGCGCGATCATCGGCCAAAAGAAAGCAGTTTTGATCCCAGCGTCACACGCGAGGTCTATGACGTGGCTCACCCAGCGCCCTGGGGATGGAAGATTGCCGCATATCTCTGG
>DATEJX010000434.1:0-51882 GCA_035277785.1 Candidatus Angelobacter sp.
GATTGCAGCAACGCGGGATAAACCAGCATTGCTCGCTGCAAATCAATCTTGCGGCTCTTGATCAGGAATGAAAACGGAAACCGCGTGGCCACGCTGAAGGAATCCTGTGAATAGAGACCACGCCGGGGAAAGATCAGTTCCACCTGCGCCTCCGCGGTATCGCGGGGCGCCAGATAGGTGAAGTACACGGGGCGGCTGAGAATCTCTGCTGGCGGTTCCACGGGCGGCTTTCGCCGAAGAGTCACATCAGGCAGCCGAAACCATTGCTGCTTCCGCGGAAACACAAATTGCGTTTTGCTCCATTCCCATTCAACCGTTTTCTTCTTCTTTTCCGTTGGAGTAAAAACCTTGATTGAAAACGCGGGCATCCATAACCGAGGATTGGTCAAACAGACCCGGACGGCCACTGGCTTTCCGGCAAATGCGTTCTGCGGCATTGCCAGATCCAGGTCCAGCCGCCGCAGCACAGCCGCCGAGCCCAAACCAGAGACGATAATGGCTGCCAGCATGGCAGCCAGCACGATAAACAGCAGGTTGTTGGCTGTATTCAGAGCGGCAATGCCGATCACCAGGGCAATCCCAAGATAAGCCATGCCTTCGCGGGTCAACTCGTAATGCAGGGCCTCACGCACCCGCGCAGCCGCAACTCTTCGTGCCAGATAGGGGACCGTAGTCACTCCCACCACTGCAGCCAGGAATAATGCACTGGAAGCGAAGATCGCGGTGGCCAGCATGTTGCCGGATTCGCGCGCCGCTGACGAAAACACCGCAGCCGCAAAGGCCAATGCCAGTCCTGCGATAGCGATCAGGAATCGCAGCCAGGCTTCGCCGTCCAGATTGGCCCAGAATGATTTCAGGATGGTGATCATGCGGAAAGCTATAGGATCAGTTTGGCACAGCTTCACTCTGGCCGGTCAATAAAATCCAGCACCAAACGGTTAAACACTTCCGGGGACTCCTCAAACGGCAGGTGGCCCACCTCTGGAATCACCTCCAATCGGCAATTCCGCAGGTTGCGCTTCAGTAGCTCGGCAGATCGCACATCAACCGCTCCGTCGCGCGTTCCCCAGACCAACAACGTCGGCGAATGCACTCGAGGGATGGCTTCCTCCAAAGCGGTCAGGTCGTGTTCCCAATTGCGAAAGATGTTGATCAGGCTCCGCGCACGTCCTCGCCGCCGGATCAGTGCTGAATAGCCTTCAATTGTTCCGGCCGGAATTCTGCTGGGATCGCCGTACATGCGTTCCACAGCAATGTGATGGAATCTGGCGGAAAACGGAAGCCCGCAGCGAACCAGCATGCTTCCCATGGTGCTGCCGCAAAACCGCACACGCTCCCTGCCAAATGTCGACCAGGGATTCACTGGAGCCGCCAGCACGAGTGAACGCACCGCTGAACAACTGGCCGCCAGCAGAAAGGCAACCGCGCCCCCCAATGACGAAGCAACCACATCCACTGAACGCAGCCCCTCGTTCTGAATAAAACACGCGAGCCTCTCTGCCTGCTTGTGCATTCCGTAGCTGGTTCCTCTTTTCGCGTCAGAGAGCCCCTGTCCCGGAAGATCAAACGCATAAACGCTACGACGTGCAGAGAGTTCTGCCACATTGAATCGCCAGCAGAAAGAGCCCCCGAGGAGGCCGTGAACCAGAAACAAAGGCGGTCCGGCGCCGGCTTTCAGATAATGCGTTCTTTGCCCGTCGATTTCAGCCCAGAAACTCTTTGGCGTTTCCACGACGGTTTGGGCAACCATCTATTCCCTCCCGCTATTCAAAACTTTTGATATCGCCTCTGTCGCTTCTGTATAAGCGGGACGCCCTGTTAATTTAAGGTGTCCCGCTTTTTTGCAGCACTTTCAATGCATAATCCCGGAAATAGCTCAGAAAACAACGCTACAGAAAATCAGATACATAATTCAATTTATTGTATCTTTTCCTCCTATTTCCAATTATAATCCTCTAAGCGTCTATAAACAAAAGGCTTAGTTCATTATCACCTTTGTGATTCATGGCATCTGACTTGCTCCAGTCTTCGCTGAGAGAGTTCGTCCAACAGGGAGTGGATAATTCCCTGATAGTTGCGAACAAGCGAATGCGTAGGGACTCGCTAATTCGGGCTTCGGCAATCGTTCTGGCCATTTTAACGGTCGCAACCATCGTTTTTGCCGCCATCAATTTCCAAAAGGAAGGCCAATACCTCACCCCTGACGATGGCGCCTGGTGGCTGGAGCACGATGGGAACCTGATTGCGCAGCGTCTGTCGCCCGGTGGTCCTGCAGAAAAGGCCGGAATCAAGGCCGGAGACCACCTGCTCACCGTACGACCGGCTTCTTCCCTTCAGGACCATCAGGTTAAGAATGTAGCTTCTCTGGAAAAGCAGCTTTTCCGTGTCGGCGTACTGCAAAAAGCCATCTACGGCCTGGAACGCGGTGGCAGCCGTTTTGATGCGCTGGTGACTCTGGTTCCCACCGACCGTTCTTTGTTCACCGGACTCCGGTTGATCGCGCTGATCTATCTCGGGATTGGCGTTTACGTCCTTTTTCGCCGCTGGACTGCTCCAAAATCCACTCACTTTTACATTTTCTGCCTGGTCTCTTTCGTTCTCTACTCGTTTCATTACACAGGCAAGCTGAACACGTTTGATTGGATCATTTACTGGGCCAACATTGCGGCCTGGATGCTGCAACCAGCCTTGTTCCTGCATTTTGCGCTTACCTTCCCTGAGAAGCGTCGCTTCGTCGCCAGGCACCACTGGGCAGTCTGGCTGGTGTATCTGCCCGGTTTGGTGCTGCTGGGCGTGCAGATCCTGGCCCTGTTCCAATTTGAGGCCAGTGAGACATTCCGCTTCAACCTCGACCGTCTGCACTGGTCTTACCTGACTCTCTACTTTGTGGTTGCGGCTGTCGTGCTCTGGACGAGCTACCGGCGCTCCAATACACCATTGCAGCGCGAGCAGATGAAGTGGATTTCGCGTGGCACAGTTCTGGCCATTGCACCTTTTACGGTTTTGTATGTGATTCCCTATCTGCTGGGAGTTCTGGCCACGCCCTGGATGAAGGCCTCTGTGCTCTCGCTCGTCTTTCTGCCTCTCACCTTTGGCTACGCCATTGTTCGCTACCGCCTGATGGATGTGGACCTCATCTTCAAACGAGGCGTCGCCTACACGCTTGCCACCGCGGCCCTGGTGGGAGCGTATTTCATGGTGATCGGCAGCATGGCGGAAGCCGTTCGAGTGAAGCTGCCCAGCACGGGTACAGCCGGACTGATTGCTGCCATCGTCATCACCGCGCTGCTCTTTGAGCCACTCAAGAACTGGATTCAGCAGCGTGTAGACAAATTTTTCTACCGCACACGATACGACTATCGCCGCACTCTGATTGAGTTTGGCCGCGAACTCAGCTCTGAAACCGATCTCAGCACCATGCTGGTCTCAGTGATTGACCGCCTCTCGCGCACCCTGGGCGTTGAGCGGTTGGCCATCTTCCTGGCTACTGGAGATGAGAACCGGCCTTTTGAGATGGTCAAATCGTTCGGAATATCCTATGAAAGTGCGGCGCCTCTTGATCTCAGCTTCCTGGTTGTCGAACGGCCCGAACATTACTGGGGCCATGTGTTCTTTGATAACACTCGCAAAGCTCTCAAAGAAAGCGCGAGCGCGCGTGACACCATCGCCCGCCTCAACCTGAACTATTACATTCCCTGCACCGTGCAGAACCGTACGATTGCAGTCTTGGGCCTGGGAAAAACTCTTTCCGGAGATTTTCTCTCCAGCGAAGATGTTGAGCTGCTGGAAACACTGGCCGGCTACATCGGCATAGCCATCCAGAACGCGCGTCTTTACGCCTCACTGGAACAGAAAGTGGCAGAGTACGAGCGTCTCAAGGATTTCAACGAAAACATCGTGGAATCCATCAGCGTTGGCGTGCTTGCGGTGGATTTGGAAGATCGCATCGAGTCCTGGAACTCGCAGATGGAAGTCATGTACGCCATGCCCCGGTCGCAGGTGCTTGGGCAGAGAATCAGTGAAGTATTTCCGGCTTCCTTCATGGAAGAGTTCTATCGCGTGCGGCAGAACCCCGGCATTCACAACCTGTACAAGTTCCGCCTGCACACTCGCGCGGGAGATACGCGCATTGCCAACGTGGCCATTGCTCCACTCGTTACCAGAAAATTCAGCGTTATCGGCCGCCTGATTATTGTTGACGACATTACGGAGCGCATGGAACTGGAATCGCAGCTCTCGCAGGCTGAAAAGCTGTCATCCATCGGCCTGCTGGCCGCCGGCGTGGCCCATGAGGTCAACACTCCTCTCGCGGTCATTTCCAGCTACGCCCAGATGCTCACCAAGCAGATCAACGGTGACGCCAAGCTCAGCGCGCTTCTGGATAAGATCACGCGCCAGACCTTCCGCGCCTCTGAGATCGTCAACAATCTCCTGAATTTCTCGCGCACCAGCGCCACTGAATTCAGTGATGTTGACCTGAACAAAATCATTTCGGAAACACTCAACTTGTTGCAGCACCAGCTGAAGACTTCACGCATCAAGCTCGAAACAGAGTTTTATGAAAGGCTGCCGCTCATCCACGGAAACCCGGGCAAGCTGCAGCAGGTTTTTCTTAATTTATTCCTGAACGCCAGGGATGCCATGGCTGGCAGTGGCGGCACGCTGCGGGTGCAGACCTCAAACGGCAGCAGCGTGGAAGTCAATATCAGTGATTCCGGCACGGGCATCGCTCCGGAAAACATTCATAAAATTTACGACCCGTTTTTTACTACTAAAACCGTACCGAAAGAAGGCCAGTCGCGCGGCACCGGGCTGGGGCTTTCGGTAACTTACGGGATTATCCAGGAACATGCTGGAAAGATCACGGTGGACAGTGCGCCCGGCCAGGGCACCACGTTTCATCTTGAATTTCCGCTTATAAGAAAGGCAGTCAATGTCTGAAGTCGCAGTCTTAAGCAGAGCGCCAGTTGAAAACGCCGTGGGTGGGACCGTTCTTATCATCGATGATGAAACCGCGATCCGCGAATCGCTGGAAACGCTTCTGGAGTTTGAAGGTTACGCTGTACAGTCGGCAGAAACCGGTGAAGAGGGCCTGGCCAAATTGGCGGAGACTCCTTTTGACCTGGTGTTATTGGATTTCGCGTTGCCGGATCGCAACGGTCTGGAAATTTTGGCCGATATTCGCAACCGTGATCCCCAGCTTGCCGTCATCATGATCACCGCGTACGGAACAGTGGATAATGCCGTCCGCGCAATGCAGAACGGCGCCACCAACTTCATCCAGAAGCCCTGGGATAATGAAAAGCTGCTGGCGGACGTCCGCGCTGCCGTGGCACGCCGCCGCGCTGAAGAAGAGAACGAGCAACTCAAGCGCGCACTCAGGCAGCGCTACTCGTTTGAGAATATCGTCGGCAAGAGCGACCCCATGCTGCGGATCTTTGACCTCGTCGGTCAGGTCGCCTCCAGCCGCTCCACGGTGCTCATCCAGGGTGAAAGCGGTACCGGGAAAGAGCTTATTGCCAAGGCCATTCACGCAAATTCGCCGCGCAAGAATCAGCCTTTCGTACCGGTGAACACCGGCTCCATGCCCACGGACCTGTTGGAATCAACTCTTTTCGGTCACGTAAAGGGTGCCTTCACCAGCGCCATTGCCTCCAAGAAGGGCCTGTTTGAAGTGGCTGATAGCGGCACCATCTTCCTCGACGAAATCGGCACTATGAGCCTGGAGACGCAGTCAAAGATCCTGCGCGTTCTTCAGGACCGCAAGTTCATGCATCTTGGCGGAGTGCATGAGATTCAGGTGGATGTGCGCGTAATCGCCGCCACCAATATCGATTTGAAAGTTCTGGTCCGCGAAGGCAAGTTCCGCGAAGACCTTTTTTATCGTCTGAATGTCATCACCGTGGATCTGCCGCCGCTCCGCAGCCGCGCCGTTGATATTCCGCTGCTTGTAAACCATTTCCTGGCAAAGTTTTCTACCGAGAACAGCAAGCCACCGCGCCAGATTTCACCGGAAGCGTTGCGCCCGTTGATGGACTACGGCTGGCCGGGGAATGTTCGTGAGTTGGAAAACGTCATTGAGCGTGCGGTAGTGCTCTCCAATGGGCCGGTCATCGGCATCGAACTGCTGCCGGACCATATCGTGGGTCGCGGCTCGCCTGGCAGGATGTTTGAGCACCGCCCGGACGCTTCTCTGTTTGAAATCGTAGAAGATTTGGAACGCCGCTTGATTGGTGAAATGCTGGAGAAATGCAACTGGAACCAGACGGAAGCTGCTGACCGGTTCCATATCCCGCTCTCCACGCTGAACCAGAAGATCAAACGCTTGAATATTGAGGTCAGGAAGCGGTCTATGAAGGAGTAGCAGCAGACGCTTCCTTTCGCGTCTGGACCTTGTGCCATATCCGGAACGCGAGAAGCACCATTGTCATTGCATAAAATCCTGTGATGGGCTGGTACAAAGTGGCCAGCATTCCCGCCGCCAGCGCCACGGGAAAAGCAGTCAATCGCAATCCCATTGCCCTTACCGCCTGCGGATCATCCTCATTGATCAGCCTTCGCTTGCGCGCAAATATCCATTGCAGCAGCAACAACAGCGCAGCCAAAAACAGATTTCCAAAATAGATCTCGAGAGCCGCGCGGTTCTTGATGAGGTGCCCCAACAGCGCGCAGGAGAACGGCAGAACGGAGATCGCCATCAGGAACAGCAGGTTCAGCCATACCAGCGCCACCTGCATGTGCCGGAAGAAATGCATTGCCAGATGATGAAAAAACCATAACAGCCCGCAGTATGTGAACGAGAAGAAGAAGCTCAGGAAAACCGGCCCTTCTTCTCCCAGCCGTCGCAACAGCTCATGCGACGACACAGACTTGGGCAGATCCGGAACCTTGAGTTCCAGTACCATGAGCGTCATCGCGATGGCGAAAATGCCATCTGTGAGCGCTTCCACACGCCCTTTGGAAAGTAAGACCTTCTGAAGCAGATCGCGAGGAGATCTCTCTAAAATACTCATTAGCACGCCGATTTTAGCGGCTTAGGCATCCAGAGACAATCCGCTACTTGCCTTGGCGCAGATTGGGGCGTCCCCAGGCTCTGCTATAGTGAGCTTTGTAATGCGCACTGGCCTTAGCAGAGGCGTTCTCTCTCGGACCCTGGGGTATCTCAGGTGAAAACAGCCATGCCTCCGTTGAGCCCCCCTGGCGCCCCATTGCCGGATACGGTCCACAAGGCAATTATTTTTGAGGATGTCCATCTCAGCTTTGACGAACTGGACGTGCTGAATGGCATTTCCTTTGAATTGAAACGCGGTGAGACCAAGGTGATCCTCGGTGTTGCCGGCTCCGGCAAGAGCACGCTCCTCAAGCTTTGCCTTGGGCTGATGAGACCGGACGCCGGACACATCTACGTGCTGGGGCACGATGTAACTGCCATGCCGGAGGAAGAGTTGTTCGATTTGCGCAGCCAGGTGGGAATCGTTTTCCAGGAAAGCGCGCTTTTTGATTCGCTTACCGTGCGCGAAAACGTGGCTTTCCGGCTTATGGAAGAGAAACTTCCGGAACAGGAGATTGAGGCGCGTGTGCGCGAAGCGCTGCGCTTTGTGGAGCTGGAACATACGCTTGATATGTTTCCCGCGTCCCTCTCAGGTGGCATGCGACGTCGTGTCGGTATTGCCCGCGCCATCATCACACACCCGGAAATACTGCTTTATGATTCGCCCACGGGAGGCCTGGACCCGATTACGTCCACAACCATCATTGAGCTGATCATGAAGCAGCGCGATGTCTCGAAAACCAGCGCTCTTCTGGTGACCCATCGCTTGCAGGATGGCTTTATGCTGGCCAGCCACTACTATGATCCCGGCACCAATTCAATGCAGCCGGTAAACGGGCGCCCATCGCGTGACGTACATACCAGCTTCCTGATTTTGCGCGATGGAAAAATCATCTTTGATGGAACGGCCGCGGAACTGGCCGGGATTACTGATCCCTACATCCGCGACTACATTTCTTAGTGCCGATTTCAGCTGTAACTTACCGGCTGGCTTTTGCTGCCGCCTGCCGCGCCCGGAGCGCTTGCAGCCTGTCGGTAAGTTCCTTTACGCGCTTCTTTCCGGCAGGTCGCATGGCAACTTTCTCCACATTGCGCCCCAGATCGATATTCAAAGAATCTCTCCGTGCCTGCGCAAGATATGAACCGAATTTGGTAAACAGAAAATAAGGTTCGGCAGTGCTCTCGAAAAACAGTTCTTCATTCACCGCGCCATGGACCACCATGGCACACGCCATGTCCCAGTACGTAATCACCTGTCGCAAATAGGCATTTTGTTCCGTGCCATATCCCAGCAGCACAGCTTTGAACTCATCATAGTTCTGCGGCCAGAACTCTGAAATCATGAATTTGCGCGCGGCGCGCATCACCGGTTCACGCCGAAGATCGTAGAGCTGAATAATTGTCTGTGCATCCTGTGCTGATGGTCTTTTGCCTTTGGCCATGTGGCTCTCCGCTAATTTAGTTATGGTGAAACCATTTTCATCAAAGCAATTGTGCCTGGAGGGCGCTACAGCCGCTCTGAAGACATTGCGTCCTTTGCGCCCTTTGCGGTGAAGAATCGTTATTTATGCCACAGCTTCCGGCTTCGGAATCGGGCGCGAGTAGTCGCACTTGACAGCTGCCGGCGTTTCTTCCTTCGCTTCGGCAGCGGCTTTGCCCTTCTTGCCCCGTTTCGGCTTTGGCTCTTCTTCCTCTTCCGCCGACCTCTTGGTGTTGTTCGGGCAAACCAGCATGGAACCTGATTTCAAATGCTTTTCCAGCAGATATGGACTACCGCATTCCGGGCATTTTTCGGCAACCGGCTTATACGCTGAAGTGAAATCACATTTCGGATAGTTTGAGCAGCCGTAGAAGGTATTGCCGCGCCGCCGCGCCTTCTTTTCTACGAGTTCCCCGTCTTTGCACTTGGGGCACTTCACGCCGATGAAGTTCTGCTTGATGTACTTGCACTCGGGATAACCACTGCAAGAGATGAACTCGCCGTAACGTCCATGGCGCAGCACCATATTGCGGCCGCACTGCGGGCAGGTTTCTTCAAGCGGCACATCGGGCACGCGTTTGCCCTGGTCCAGACGTCGCGTGGTCTTGCAATCCGGATAGCCAGTACAAGCCATGAACTGCCCAAAGCGGCCGCGCTTCAGCACCATCACGCGCCCGCAATTTTCGCAATATTCATCCTGTCCTGTCTCCGGCATCTCCGCCGTATCAAGCTCCGGCAGGTTGATGGGATTTTCCTTGGTGAATGTGCAGCTCTCAGGGTCGTCCTTCTTGTATGAGCTGCACGCAAAGAATGAACCGTGCTTGCCCCACTTGAGCACCAGCGGAGAGCCGCAACGTTCGCACTTTTCTTCCGTCGGCTTTTCCATCCGCTTGATGTTTTCCATGTGCTTCTGGGCATAGCGGAGGTCTTTCTCGAATTTCTTGTAGAAGTCGGCAAGAGCCTGCGTCCACGTCTCCTTGCCTTCTTCAATTTCGTCCAGTTCTTCTTCCAGACGCGCGGTGTATTGCGGGTCGAAGATGTCAGCGAAGTTCGCCACCAGCAAGTCAGTCACAACCAGGCCAATTTCTGTCGGGATGAATTTGCCGCCAGTCTTGGTGACGTACTGCCGCTCCTGAATCGTCGACAAAATAGTGGCGTAGGTGGAAGGCCGTCCGATACCGCGCTCTTCCAACTCCTTCACCAGCGACGCCTCGTTGTAGCGAGGCGGAGGCTCAGTGAAGTGCTGTTCCGGCTTCAGTTCGCGCAGCGTGAGCTTCTGGCCGATCTCCAGCGAAGGCAGCTTGTGTTTGAGCTCCTCGTCTTCCTCGTCCTTGCCTTCCTTGGATTCGACGTAAACCTTCAGGAAACCTTCAAACTTCAGCACCGAACCAGTCACGCGGAAAGTAAACGACTCGTTGCCGGATTTTGCTTCGATATCGACGGCGGTCTGGTCGAACACCGCGGGCGTCATCTGTGACGCCACAAAACGCTGCCAGATCAGCTTGTAAACTTTGTATTCGTCCTCTCCCAGATACTTCTTGATTTCGTCCGGGTGCCGCGCCACGGACGTAGGCCGTATGGCTTCATGCGCTTCCTGCGCTTCTTTCTTTGACTTGTAGACGTTCGGCCCCTCTGGCAGGAAATTTTTGCCGTAATTTCCGTCGATATACTGTCTGACCTCGGCCAGTGCATCGTTCGATACACGCACCGAATCGGTGCGCATATAGGTAATCAAGCCGACCGATCCCTCGTCGCCCAGTTCCACACCTTCATAAAGTCGCTGAGCGATCATCATCATGCGTTTTACGCTGAAGCGGAGCTTGCGGGAGCCGTCCTGCTGCAGTTTGCTGGTGGTAAATGGAGGGGCGGGGCTGCGGCGGCGCTCCTTCTTTTCAACATTGCGAACGGCCCAGGCCGCCTTTTCAAGCGCTTCAACGATCTTTTTGGACTCTTCTTCGTTGGGGATTTCAGTCTTCTCGTCCCCCCGCCCGATGAACCGTGCGTCAAACGCTCCTCCCTTGGGTGGAGCGAGATGCGCGTCAATCGTCCAATATTCCTTTTTCTCGAAGGCCTTGACCTCACGCTCGCGCTCCACGATCAGGCGCAGAGCCACGGTCTGCACACGTCCCGCGGAGAGACCGCGCCGGACTTTGTCCCATAGCAGAGGTGAGACCTGGTAACCCACAATGCGGTCCAACACGCGGCGTGTCTGCTGCGCGTCTACCAGGTTCCGGTCGATTTCACGCGGGTGTTGAAACGCCTCCTGCACAGCTTTCTTGGTGATCTCATTGAAAGTGACGCGATGGACCGGGATCCCGCCCTTCTTCTTTTTCTTGCCCCCGCCGTCCGTGAGCTCCTCAGCCAGGTGCGCGGCAATGGCTTCTCCTTCGCGGTCCGGGTCAGGCGCCAGATAAATAGCGGCTGCGTCTTTGGCCAGCTTCTTCAGCTTGGCAACAACTTTCTCTTTGCCCGGGATGATGTCGTAATCGGTGGAGAAGTCGCCTTCAATGTCCACGCCCAGCTTGCTCTTGGGCAGATCCTTGATGTGGCCGAGCGACGCCTCGACTGAATAGTCCCTTCCCAGGTACTTATTGATGGTTTTCGCCTTGGCGGGCGATTCGACGATGACGAGTGATTTGGACAATTGCTTTTACCGTTTTAATGATTTTGAAGCTAACACGGATTTGCACGCGTTCACAAATCCGGTCGTACATGGCTTAGCCGTTAGCCTTTAGCCATTAGCTCTTAGCGGCAGCTTTTGAAAGCTCCAGTTCCCCCTCAACGCTGTCGAGCAAGCCTGTCAGCATTTTTCGAATTTCATTCAGATCCCCAAAAACCCGACTGTACTTCTGATCCTGCAGGAATCCGAGATCCTTGCAAAGTAGCAGATGATGATCGAGCTCACTGGCAGAACCCATAGCTATTCGGATGAATCTTCCCATTTCAGCATTCGTCCTGCGGCCACATCCCTCTGCCAGATTTGCTCCGATGGAAACTGATGCTCTGCGCAACTGCGATGTCAGCCCGTAAAGCTCCTCTTTGGGGAAGTCGCGAGAAAGTCGGTATAAGTCGAGTGATAATGAATATGCTTTGCACCACACTTTCAAATCTCGGTGATTTCTCAACCTGCCTCCTTAAAGGCTAAGTGCTAATGGCTAAAGGCTGTTCAGCTAAAAGCTTTTTACAAAATTCTTTCCCGGCATCTGTTTGATCTTCCCGTTCAACTCCAGTTCAAACAGCGCCGCGAAGATTTCTGAGGATGACACCTCCGGTTCCAGTTTTTCAATGATCGTGTCAATATGAGTCAGCTCATCCTTCTTGAGCACCGCCAAAATCTTTTTCTCTCGCGGCGTCAACTGCTCATCATTATTAAATAAGCTGGATGGCTGCGGCTTCTGGTCTGATGCGGCCGGTTCCCATTCGGATTCAAGCTGCTGTTTGATGTCGGCCGGCAACTCCTCCCAAACATCCTCCCATGTGGCGGTCAGCTTGGCGCCCTGCTTGATGAGCGTGTTAGGGCCCCATGAATTACGAGACGTCACGTTTCCCGGTACGGCAAACAATTCCCGGCTCTGTTCCAGGGCACAACGCGCGGTAATCCGTGTGCCGCTGTACTCGCCTGCTTCCACCACCAGCACGCCTAATGAAAGCCCGCTGATGATGCGGTTGCGAATGGGGAAATTTTGTGGCGCGGGAAAGGTCTGCAGAGGAAATTCGCTGATCAAAGCGCCGCCGCATTCCAGAATTCCGTCGATCATCTTCTTGTTTTCGCGCGGGTAGATCACGTCAACACCGGTCCCGAACACAGCCACTGTCTTGCCGCGCGCGTGAACCGCGCCACGATGGCTGGCTGCATCCACACCTCGAGCCAGCCCGCTGAAGATCGTCATTCCCCGTCCGGCGAGGTCGCAGGAAAGCCGCTCCGCCATGCCGATCCCATAGGGAGTGGGATGCCGCGTACCCACCACGGCAACACCAGGACGCGAGAGCGCACGGCTGTTGCCGCGGACATAAAGCACCAGCGGCGGATCGTAGATTTCGCTGAGCCGGTGCGGCCACACTTCATCATCCCGGCAGATGATCTCAATGCCGGCAGCATTGGCCCGTGCAAATTCTTCATGCGCCAGTTCCAGCGATTTACCCAGCGCAATGTGCTGCGCGGACTGCGCCTGCAGGTTCAAGGCCTCGAGTTCGGTCAGCGAGGCCTGGAAAATGTCATCAATATTTTCAAAATGTTCGGCGAGTTTGCGCCCTCGGGTTGGGCCCAAGGCAGGCGTAAGGCTCAGTGCAAGCCAGTAAAGCGCATTCGAGGTCCGAGAGACCGGGGTAGCCATGGAAACTTCGCGGACTGTACACGGGTTGGCGAACTTCTGTCAACCCACGACCTGCTTGGTACAATCGATATATGGCGCCGCTACGTATATCCGCCATTAGTTTTTTGAATACAGCCCCACTCATGTGGGACTTTGAACACGGCGAGACCGCCACGCAGCTCAGCGAATTTTTTGACATCGGCTACACGGTCCCTTCGCGCTGCGCAGAAGAACTGAAAACCGGGCTGGCAGACATCGGGATTATCCCTGCAGCCACGTACACCACCATTCCCGGGCTGGTGATTATTCCGGATATTGCGATTGCCTCGAAGAATGCAGTTCGATCCATTCTGCTCATCAGCAAAGTGCCTCTGGAAAAAATCCGCAGCGTTGCCACAGATGATTCTTCGCGCACTTCAGCGGCCTTGGTGGAAATTTTCCTGCGAAAGTTTGTGGGAGTGAACCCCGGCTTCCGGCGTCAGAAAGCGGTGCTTCAAGAAATGCTCCAATGGCACGATGCCGCGCTGCTCATTGGCGATCCTGCCCTGCTGGCCAGGACTGAAGGCTACTACGTCTATGACCTTGCTGAGCAGTGGCGGCGCTGGACAGGCCGGCCTTTTGTGTTTGCATTCTGGGCGGTGCGCAAATCGTCATTGGCGGGACTCAGTCCTGAAATTGATCTCTCTCGAATTTTTCAGCAATCCAGGAAAAATGGATTGCAACACCTGGAAGAAATTGTGACCGACTGGTCCCGGCGGCTCAGTCTGCCTGCGCCTCTTGTTCGCGAATACCTGACTCAGAACATTGATTTTTCCCTCGACCCGGAGAACGTGGAAGGCCTGCAACTGTTCTATCGTTATGCTGCGGAATACAAGGTGCTGCCTCAAGCTCCGGAACTGCGCTTTCTGGAGGCGGCTCAGACGGTCGTGAAACCCGCAGCGGCCGCGACTGCGCCAGTTCAAAATTCTTAACCCAAAATCCGGCTTTTTACCCGCTTTGTTCCTGCATCCAATCCAATGCGAATGCTTTTGTCTCACCTCCTTTATCTAAGCTTGTGGAGCTGGCTGGAACGCCTCGGCGGCGTGGGCCTGATTCTGCTTGGATTTGCTGACAATTCCCCCATTCCTCTGCCGGGGAGCATGGATGCCCTGGTGATTATTCTTTCGGCCCACCAGAGGCATTGGTGGTGGTATTACGCAACCATGGCTATCATTGGCAGCCTGGTTGGCGGTTATGCAGCGTACGCCGTTGGAAAAAAGAGCGGTAAAGAAGCATTGGAAAAGAAAATCCCAAAGGCGAAGGCCGAAAAGATCTACGACAAGTTTGAAAAACACGGCTTCTGGAGTCTGTTTATTCCCGCACTGCTTCCACCACCGGTGCCATATTCGCCTTTCCTCATTGCCGCGGGGGCGCTGCAATATCCACGAAGCAAGTTCTTTCTCGCCGTGGGGTCAGCCCGCGCCATCCGCTACACAGCTCTGGCCTCTGTCGGATCGATCTACAGCAAACAGATCTTCGGCTTCTTTCACAAATATTACAAACCACTGTTCTGGACCTTGATTGGCCTGGCCGTGGTCGGCGGCTTCGCCGCGCTGATCTGGACCTGGAAACGCAAGCGTGAAGGCAAGCCAGTGGTTCCGGATGTAAAGGACGACACGAAAAAGACAAAGGTGGCGTGATTTCCCAATCTCACCGCAACGATTTCTGTCTGGGCGCTGAATCCACTAAAATACTGTGGTCATGTCCCTGACAAAACAGCAAGCCCTTGACTACTTCCGCTCCGACGACCTGATCGGTCTGGGCATGGAAGCTGACGCGCTCCGCCGCAAGGTGCATCCGGAAGGCGTGGTCACTTACATTATTGATCGCAACATCAACTACACCAATTTCTGCACGGAATATTGCACCTTCTGCGCATTTTACGCGCCGGTGAAAGGGCCAGGACGCGCCAAGGGATACGTCCTGGATTTTGAGACCATCTATGAAAAAATCCGTGAGACGGTGGAGCTCGGCGGCACGGGCGTTCTCATGCAGGGTGGGTTGCATCCTGACCTCAAAATTGAGTGGTATGAGGAGATGCTGCGCGGCATCAAACAGCGCTTTCCCAAAGTCCATCTGCATTGCTTCTCGGCCTCAGAGATTATCCACTTTGCCGAAGTAAGCGGCCTTTCCATTGAAGAAACCATCAAGAGACTGCGCGATGCCGGGCTTGATTCTATTCCCGGCGGCGGAGCAGAAATCCTTGACGATGAGGTCCGCTACAAAATCGCTCGCCTGAAGTGCCTGACTGAGGACTGGCTCAATGTGCACCGGACCGCGCACAGGGTGGGCATGCGCACTACGGCCACCATGATGTTTGGCGTGGGCGAGAGTTTGGAACATCGCATCAACCACTTCCAGCACATCTACGACCTGCAGGAAGAGACCGGCGGGTTTACCGCGTTCATTCCCTGGAGCTTCCAGCCCAAGAATACTGCCCTCGGCGGCCGGCATTGGGATGAGGCCACCGCGGTTGAGTACCTCAAGACTCTGGCCATCGCGCGCCTGTTCCTCTCGAATTTTGAAAACGTGCAATCCAGTTGGGTTACTCAGGGACTCAAGGTCTGTCAACTCGGCCTGCGCTTCGGCGGCAATGACGTGGGCTCAGTAATGCTGGAAGAAAACGTGGTGCGCTCTGCCGGGGTGACCAATTGCACCACGGAAGAAGAACTGCGTCGCATGATCCGCGAGGCCGGTTTTGTTCCAAAACAGCGAGACACGCTTTACCGGCAACTGTTTCTTAATTAAGGCGCTTTCGCGACACGAGCTAGTGATCGTCCAATGCTTCTCATTTGGGAAAGCCATTTGACACGGAGCTGTCCCAAAATTTCCAAGATCCTTTGTTCATGTACCTTCTGTCAGGTACATGTCCTAATGCCCCATTGCGCATGTACTAAGTAAAGCGCTTTAATCATCGAGCCTAAGTAGATGAATTTAGAGCAGCTTCGGCGAGTCCCTCACTCCCCCGAATCGCAGGGCTGCACTCTCCAGGAGCCTTTTTATGCAGATCGGTGTGTACGGGTGCGGGTATTTGGGCACTGTGGTTGCAGCGTGTCTGGCGGACTTTGGAGTGCCGGTCACCGCGTATGGCAGCGATTCAGTGAATACCACCTTGCTGGCCAGCGGCATTCTGCCCTTTCATGAAAAAAATCTGAGTGATATTGTTCGCCGCGGCGTTCGCGCCGGCCGGCTCATGTACTCCACGCATCTGCAATCCATGGTGCAGCGCGCCGAGATCATCTACCTGGCAGAAGACGCAAACAAGGACATCGAGTCGATCTCCATGGAGATCGCCAGCTACAGCGTTCACGGTCAGATTTTAGTTCTGATAACACCGGTTCCGGTCGGGACCGCTCGCCGCATTGAAGAGCGGCTGAAGTCCGCCGGCAAGCAAATGACCGTGGTATCGCACCCGGTATTCCTCTCAGAAGGCTGCGCAGTGGAAGATTTCAACTGGCCTGACCGGATCGTGCTGGGCACCAACTCCAGCGCCGCGGTTTCATCACTCAAAGCACTGTATCGCCCGCTGGTAATGCGCGGCGTTCCCGTAATTGTGACCACGCACGAGACCGCTGAACTGGTGCGCGAAGCTTCCACGGCCTTTTTGGCGACCAAAGTTTCGTTTATCAATGAACTCTCAAGTCTCTGCGAGCGCATCAACGCTGATGCGGTTGATCTCTCTCTGGCGCTGGGCCTGGACAAGCGCATCGCGCCGCGCTGCATGCAGCCTGGCTCACTGGGCGGCGCATTTACCGAATCTGACATGGATTCCCTCGCCAACCTGGCATCCGGGTCCGGAGTATCGCTCAAGATTCTGACCGCAGCGCGCGAGGTGAACCGCGAGTTCTGCACCCGCATCATGAGAAAAATCAACGGCGTGCTGGAAACCGTTTCCGGCAAGCAGGTGGGATTGCTCGGGCTGGCATTCAAGCCGAATACCAACTCAGTGGCCAGTTCCGGGTCCATTCACCTGGCCCGCGCTCTCATGGAAAGTGGAGCGCACGTGAAAGCCTATGATCCCATTGCCATGCCGGATGCCCAGCAGGAGCTCACCGGCAACGTGCGCTACTGCGATTCCGCCTATTCGGTCGCCGAAGGCGCCGATGCGCTGGTGCTCGGAACCGGCTGGCCGGAGTTTCGCGCCCTCGATTTCGATCGCATCAAGCGGATCATCCGCCGCCCCGTAGTGATTGATACCAAGAACCTGCTCGATGGTCCGCGGATGAAAGCCCTGGGCTTTGAGTACCTGGGTGTGGGACGGGCATAAGCTCAACCTCGCCACTCAAAAGCCTCCGCGAAACCGTCTGTTACGAAACACCAGGCGGTGTTGAAAAATAATGAGAAGATGCCCTCGCGAGAGTGGGGGCATTTTCATTTATGGAGACTGCGAAAAGCGGCTTTTTTGCGTTGGGTTGTGGTGAGTCCTTGTTTTTGAGATCATGCGCAGTCACGTCTTGATCACAGCGATCCTTAGCATGTCTGCTGTGCGGTCAATCTTAGACCAACCCCACCTCCTCCAATCCCGCAAGAACTCCTCTTTTGAATGCTTAATACCGAAGGGCTCGGTATGAAAGCATTCAACCTTTACGCGGTTCCACCGATGCCTAACCATCCATTTCGTCAGTACGCTTTTGACAGTAAGAAAAATTGAGATACCGACACCGAGGGAGCTGACGTGTTTCGACCCGAACGCTCTGACGCACCTTCCGCGGACTCCTCGGATACGACACGCTGAATTGCCCCACGATGGTCCCTGTTCGTGGCGTTTGGCGCTCGACGCCACTCTGTCTCAAATCCACTAAAAAGGCGTTTTGTAAATGATTAGAAACTTGCTGGCAAGCTTTTTTCTGATAGTTCCCCTGGCAACTTTCGCCCAAACCAGCAGCGCTCCACCGGCACAAGGTTCTTCCTCGCCGGTGATTGTCGTCTTCGATGACCATGCGCGATTTGACCTGTACCGGAGCAGCTACCATCCGGACGAGCGCGCACAAGCCAATCCGGCCGCGTGGAGTGGTCTTGATCCCGGAGTAGCCGGAGCCGTGCAGAACCTGGAGGCCACTCACGGCTTTCGAGCTCATCACATTTACAGTGCAGCAATTCGCGGATTTTCCGCCCGCCTAACCGCCGACCAGATTGCTGCGTTGAAGCTGAACACAATGGTAGCGTACATCGAACCGGACGGCCCGATGACGATGACACAGCAGGTTCTACCCTGGGGAATTCATCGCGTGGGAGCCGACGTCAGCTCTACACAAGCAGGTAATGGCTCGGGCGCTGTGAGCAATGTGAACGTCTACGTTATTGACACAGGGGTAGACAAGACGCATCCGGACCTCAATGTTGTAAACCAGATTAACTTTGCCGGTGGCAAGAACACCGATTGCCAGGGGCATGGCACGCATGTCGCTGGGATCATCGCGGCGAGGGACAATGACATTGGTGTTGTGGGTGTTGCTCCCGGGGCTCCCATTACCGGGGTTAAAGTTCTGGACTGCACCGGAAGTGGCACTACCTCGGACGTAATCAAAGGGGTGGACTGGGTAACTGCTAACGCCGTGAAACCCGCGATTGCCAACATGAGCCTTAGCGGCGGCGCGGTCCAGGCACTGGACGATGCTGTGATCCATTCAGCAGATAGCGGTGTCTTTTACTCAATTGCGGCGGGGAACCTCGCGGGCGATGCGTGCCTCTATTCCCCGGCGCGCGCAGGTACGCACGATGGTGTGATGACGGTAGCAGCTACTGACAGCACAGATCATGAAGCCTGGTGGAGCAATTACGGAGCTTGCGTAGACGTTTGGGCGCCTGGCGTGGACATTCTCTCAACGCTTTTAGGCGGGGGCACTACGACCAAGTCCGGAACTTCCATGGCAGCTCCGCACGTGGGAGGGACCGGTGCACTCTATCTTTCCAGCCATCCCAATGACAGTGCCGCATTTGTAGAAGCAGCACTAAAGGCCAGTGCTATTTTCATCAGCACCGGCAGCAAGAGGGCTCCCAACACTAGCAAAGATGGCCGCCAGATCGTTCTGGACAACGCCAGTACCTATTGAACGGAGCAAACGGCTCTGGATCGAAACAAAAATGCCGCAGCTCTGGAGAAATTATTGCTTCCCGAGCTGCGACGCATCACTTTGCCATGATTGGAGCGACGACTGACATCACTTCCTGAACGTGAAGAACGTCCTTGAGAACGTTCCGGTCATGTCGGCCTGTTCAACACTAACTCCACTGGTGGAATCGGTCAATATGGCGCCAGTGTAGGTTACGCTCGCTAGAACGGCAATCTGTCCACCGGGGCAGGAAAAGTCGGCTGGCGGCGGGGGCACAGGCAGGACCAACGTCCCCGAGACCCTTCCATTCTTTGCTTTGAATGTACCGCCGGTGCTGGTCTGCGCCTGCACAGATTCCTTATTGGTGGCTTGAGGATGGTTGCCGCCCCCATTAATGCAGCCGTAAAAAGCCTCGGCTGCGGCGCTAGCGGTGTAGTTGATGTCGCCATTTCCAAGTCCTGCCTCATCGAACGAAATGGACAAATCGCCATTGCTGGTTACTGTTGCGTCTACGCTAAAGAAATGTGCTCCGGATGTTTGAGCTTTGCCCGCTATTGCGATGGCAAAGACGAATAGGGATGCGAGTAGCGCGCGTTTCATATTCCTCCTTGATCTACCACGAGCAGATGAAAGAGGTTAGTTGCTTGCGGATTAGAAAGTCATTAAAGCACAATTAGTTTTCAGTCACTCTGGCAGATTAGAATTTGTCAATCTATTCGTCATCTATAAGAAATCTATAAGTAGAGATCGGCTAAGCGGCCTTATTGGCCTCTTCCAGATTTCCAAGCAGGTAACCGACGCCATAGGCAGTGTGGATGAGCTTGGATTCGAAGTCGCGGTCAATCTTAGCCCTTAAATAATTGATGTATACATCGACTATATTTGTAAGGCCGTCGAAGCTGGCATCCCAAACATGCTCAATGAGCGTGGATCGAGTGATGGGCCTTCCGGCGTTCCGCATCAGCAGCTCGAGGAGCGCGAATTCCCGATTCGTGAGATGGATGTGCTTGCCGTTACGGGTGACGACGCGGCGGGTCAGGTCCATTTCCAGATCGCTGACTCGTAAGAGATTATTAAAGACGCCGGAAGGACGCCGTAGGAGTACGCGGACGCGCGCAATCATTTCCCTTACCGAGAATGGTTTTACCAGGACGTCATCCGCGCCGGCCTCAAGCATCTCTATCTTCTCCGAAACGGTTGTGCGAGCAGTCAACATCAGTACCGGTGCTTTCACTCGTTTTGCTCGCAGCCGTTTCAGGACCTCACAACCGATTACTTGTTTAACGCAGCAACCGAGCACGATGATGTCGTATGGATTTTCAGTGGCGAGTTGCAGGGCTTGCGATCCATTGCGAACTTGATCCACGGCGAATGAGTCTGCTTTGAGCGCGGCCGAAATTGCACGCAAGAGCCTGAGATCTCCTTCTGCGACTAAAATTCGCATGGCAAAATCACCTCGGAAGCCGAGCAGGTTGCCGAAGGCAGCACAAGGGTCCGCCCTGGAGAGCCCGAAAACTTGCTCTGCGGTACAGGAGCCAGTGTTGGCATGGGAAGGGTGGCTCGCACTCTTCCATTCCTAGGCGTAAAGCTCGCGTTCGATGTTACCGGCAAGATGTCGGTCTTCTTGTTGGCTGATGGCGGATGATTTCTACCGTCGTTGATGCACCCCCAAGCGTAATCGGCATTCCCGCTCAGGGTGCAATCTACGGCTTGTTTACCAATTCCCGCTTCATCAAGACTGACCGAGAGTTGGCTGTTACCCGTGACGCTTCGGCTGGCACTAAATAAATGTGACCTGGGTGTAGCTCCGGAGAAAGCGGAACAGTACACCGCGAGGCTAGCAAGCTTCCGTTTCATCGACTCGCTCCCTAACCTGGTGAAAAGTTGATTCGAGGAAATTGGGGCCAGTTAAATCGAGCCACTGGGTCTATCTCAGGTTCTATAGCACAAGACCAGCTCGGATTCAACGCAGTTAAAAGTAGATTCTGATTAAAAGAAGCTTAAAAGAAGATTGTGAAGTACAAGATAACTTTGAGCGACGGTTGCATCTGAGTACACTTACTGTACAACTCTTCTCATTAGAAGCGTAGGGCGAGTGGGCGCACCCTTTTTAGGCTTCTCTTCCCCACGAAATTGAGTAGGTTACCCCATCCATTTTGAACAGAAGGTCTTGCGCGTTTCAGAATGTCGAGCGAAAAATTAAGATCATAAGGTCAGCCAATGCGACAACCTCTCGTTCGCGGTCCCGGCCGGCTGGCATCGCATCTGCTCTTAAGCTGATCGTGTGGCCGTTTTGGTCGGATCAACTCCAATGAGGGTGCTGCTGCCGGTGTCACCCCGAACCTGTGCTCTGAAACTCAATAATCTTCGGGCCAGTTTGTTGACGAATATGTCACCCAGTGCTTCTGTGATGCGTTGCGGCTACATGCTTTCCGACACTCCCTAACGTGACGGAAGCGCAGACTGGCAGCTTCCGAGCTGGCTCTTTTCATGCACTCGCGTCTGGCGCTCGCTTCGCGGTCACTCTGCTCTCAATTATGAATAATCACCACCGGATCATTCTCGCCTTTTTCGCCGATCACGTCATATTTGTATTCGCCAGTCGCAGCATCATTACGTACCGTTGCGGTGAGAGAATTCCCGTCTGCCGGAACATGGAAGACTTTGTCCTGGAATGGTGATCCTTTACTCGACCTGAAGACCACCGTAGATTTCTTTCCATTCATTGGCACCCATTCGACGGCTTCTCCAGCACCGCGGCTGAGATGAATCTTGTCCTCTTCGACGTGACCGTGATCGTCTGTGATACCCACCTTCTTCACGGTGGCGGCAGTGCTCGGGCCAGGACTTGGCTGCAAATTGCTGCTCATAATTGACTCCTTCTCTTTGGGATTACCTGGGTCACTTATTCTGGGTTTGCTTGACCATCCTTATGTATTCCGGATAAGCAGAGAACCGCTGCCACGCGGGATTATTGCTGATTTCGCTGGCCGACAAGCCCGCCCGGAGTGCCCGCTGCAAATCCGCCAGCGCGCTCCTGTCTTCATGCAATTGGGCGAGCGCAAGCGCCGAGCGGTGCCACGCCTGTGGGTTCTCCGCCGAGAGTTTCAACCCGGCATTCCTGTATTGCAGCGCTTTCTCTCGTTCGCCCAGCATGGCTGAGTAGAGAGCCGCGTCTAGGCGAACGGCGCCATCACGTGGGTTCACCTTCAACCGTTCTTCAGCCAGGTCTAAGGCTCGCGCGTAGTTTCTGCGGCTCTCGTTCTGACTTCCTTCGATCTGGGCATAGGCCTCAGCCAGGTTCCCGAAAATTTCATACTCATTGGGGCTCAACTCCGCAGCCTGCGCATAGGTGCGAGCGGCATCCTGATATTTGCGAAGGTAGAAATAAGCGACTCCCAGATTGCTCAGTGCCGCTGCGGTGGGTTGAATTGCGATCGATTTCTCCAATGCCTCACTTGCGTCAGAGTAGTTGCCCTGAACGACATAGACAGCCCCGAGATTGCTGTAACCGCTGATACTGTCTGGAGCGAGTTTCACGACTTGTGTGAAAGCAGAGACAGCTTCATCGTATCGCCCGAGGCTGGCATAAAAGCTCCCTAACCGCTTATAACCAGGCCACTGTTGCGGATGGAGTTCAATGTCTCTTTTTAAAATGGATTCAGCATCTGCCGATCGGTTTAGCTGCTCATAGGCCATTGACAGCTGGCGATAGCATTCGTCGCAATCGCTGTCGAGTTTGAGAGAATTCTCCAGATGACGCGCTGCCTGTTCATATCTTCCTGTCGCATTAAAAAGCATTCCCGTACAGAGTTGAGCGCCGGGATTCCGGCCGCCGAGTTGGGCGGCTCGCTCGCATGCTCCGTTCGCTTTGCTTACCAGTTCCGGTCTGTGCTCCAGGACATACGTCAGGATGTAGGCCTGTCCGAGCCCCGCATGCGCGAGCGCGAAACCGCTGTCCTTGTCGGCGCTTTGCTGGAACTCCGCGATTGCATTGCGCAGGTTTTCCATGCGGTCATATCCCTGCAGGTATCCTCGTCCGCGCAGATAATGGTCGTAAGCGGCAGAGTTAGTGGTCTCATGCGATGCCAAGCGATCGCGATCATCCTTTCCCAGCTCAATATCCAGGCTGCTGAGCACCTCACTGATCACGCGGTCCTGGAAGGAGAACGGATTGGACGCGTCCGCGGTAATCACCCCCGAATGGGTCTGATGGAGAGAGCGAGTATCCACCAGAGTGTAGATCACGCGAATCGTGCCCCCTGAGCGTTGCAGACTTCCGTTCAAAACCATGGTGGCGCCCAGCATGGTTCGGGCCCGGCGCGCGTCTGACACCTTCTGCGCGCGCACTTCGAAGCCAGGAACAACCTGCAACTGATAACGATCAGAGATTTCGCCCAGTTTGGCGGAAAGCGTATCGGTCAGGCCATTAGCGAAAGCGCGGCTGCTTGCGTCAGAGGCATCCGATGGCAGAAAAGGAAGTACCACCAGTTGCCGGCTTGCCGTCCCTGCTGGTTCAGAGGAGCGTCCCATCGAAATGCGCCATGCGAACACTTCAACCAGAATGGCTGCCAGAACAAGCACCGTCGCTGCTGGAATCATGTCGCGCAACGACCAGCGTTTGCTGGAACGAGCGGGCATCGTCGCCGGTACTTGACCCGCACGAATAGCGTTGAGATCAGTGAGCGCTTCGGCGCAGGTCTTGTAGCGCTGTTCTGGATCAGAAGCCAGCATGCGCCCAAGCAACAGATCAAGGCCGGCTGGCAGCGCGCGATGGATCCGGCCAATATTCAAATCCCGGCGAAAGGGATGCTCTCCCGTCAAGGCTTCATGGAGCAATACTCCCAGGGAAAAGATGTCAGCGCGTTGGTCGGGCGAGCATCCCAGCAGCACTTCAGGAGCCACGTATCCGGGCGTTCCGCCTGAGGTCACGGCACTCAGCGTGGTGCTCGAATCGGGTGTTTCGAGTTTTCGGGCGAAGCCGAAGTCCAGAATTTTGACAGTCCCGGACGGCGTAATCATCAGGTTATCCGGCTTGAGATCGCAATGGAGAATGCCTTGCTCGTGCGCAGCTGCCAGGCCAGAGAGGCACTGGCCGGCGACACTAAAAAATTCCTTCAGGGTGAGGTGTTGACTGAGTCTCTGGCGGAGTGTCTGGCCCTGCACGTACTCCATGACCACAAACACACCCTGATCGTGGACCAGAACGTCGTAGATTCGGGCTATGTGCTCGTCGTTCAGCTGGGAAGCGCGCTGGGCCTCTTTAAGGAGCCGTTCGCGGAAGATTGGATCCTGGCTGTACTCGCGCCGGATCACCTTGATGGCCACGTCCCGCTTGAGCAGAGTGTCTTCTCCGAGAAACACTTCACCCATTCCGCCTCGGCCAAGTTGTGTTTTGATCAAAAATCGATCGACACGGCTGCCCGCGAGATCATGGATCGAGATGCTTGGATGTGCCAAGCGGACCCCCGAACACAAAGAGGAAAACAGTGTTTGCCGCGAAGAACAAAGCAAGGCGGGCTGGTCGCGCGAAAAAACGTATCAAGCCAGGGCAATGATTTGCTTCCCCGGGTTTGCGCGTTGATAACCAGAACTAATTCGGCGCTGAGCACAAAAATCGTGACGAACGTATCGCCAACAAAGGAACTGGCTTCCGGGAGTTCCTATTGAGGAGCATTATAACGCTACTGTCGGAGCAGTGACGGAGCCGGCCATTCCGTTACAACTTTTTCCAGTGCTCATGGAATGCCCTGCTGCCGGCAGAGGTGAATCCGAACGCGCTCAGGCTATAATCGTGACATCCCCATGAAGGCATACGTCACAGTCATGCTGAAGACCACCGTCCTGGATCCCCAGGGCAAGACGATTCAGGGTGCGCTCAAGAAAATGGGCTACAAAGGCGTGGACGCCGTACGCCAGGGTAAGTTCTTTGAAATTGCTCTGGACGGGGGTCTGGACAAAGCGGCAGCCAAGGCAGAGGTGGAGCGGATTGCGAAGGAAGTTCTTACGAATCCGGTTATTGAAGAATTCAGTTACCGGATGGAGGACTGATGGCCCTCGCCGCAAGTCACATTGCGACGATTGGAAAGCCGCAGGACCCTACCCCTGATAACACTAATCCAAATAACATTAAGAAAAGAACCGACTGAATTCGTGCCCGCAAATTAGCTCTTAATGCCATATCTTCCCTGTCACTAAGTGGTTTAGAATAAAGCGAATCCCTCGAAACAACGGCCTCGTCAAATCTTTGTCACAATGGTGGCGGCAGGCATTTTGGCCGCAGCGGAAGCGTTGGAAAGAGCAGGTTTTATGTGTGGAATTGTTGGCTACGTAGGAAAAAAGCGAGTTGTGCCCGTCATTATCGAGGGCCTCAAAAAGCTGGAATACCGCGGGTATGATTCCGCAGGGATCGCGGTAGCCGGCAACGGATCAGGCGACGACCTTCAGGTGCGCCGCGCAGAAGGCAAATTGCGCAATCTGGAAGAGGTGATCCGGCTCAAGCCGCTGGACGGCACCTACGGTATTGGGCACACGCGCTGGGCCACACATGGCCGTCCCACGGAAGAGAACGCTCATCCGCATCGTGACTGCACGGGGAAAATCGTGGTGGTGCATAACGGGATCGTTGAGAACTATCTTTCTCTGAAAAAGAAGCTGATTGAGGAAGGCCATAAATTTTCCACCGAGACTGACACGGAAGTAATAGCGCACCTGGTTGAGAAGGCATTTTTCAACAAATCCAACGGACATCATCCCACTCTGGAGGAGGCGGTGCGCAAAACTGTCCAGCAACTCACCGGAGTCTTTGCGCTGGGCGTGATTGCGGCAACCGAGCCCAACAAGATTGTGGCCGCTCGCAACGGCCCGCCCGCCGTGATCGGGCTGGGCAAAGATGAATACTTTGTGGCATCGGATGTGCCGGCCATTCTGTATCACACACGTGATCTTTTTTTTCTGCATGATGGCGATCTGGCCGTTGTAACTCCTGAAGGAGTCCAAGTCACCGACTTTGACGGCAAGCCGGTGGTGCGGGAAATTCAGCACGTCACCTGGGACCCCATCATGGCGGAAAAGGGCGGCTTCAAGCATTTCATGTTGAAGGAAATCTTTGAGCAGCCCCGCGCGGTTCGCGAAACGGCACTGGGACGCGTTTCTCTGGACACAGGCCAAGTGTTTCTCGATGAGATGGAGATCACAGAAGATGAGTTGCGGAGGATGACCAAGCTCAACATCGCCGCCTGTGGCACGAGCTGGCATGCTGGCCTGGCAGGCAAGTTTATGATCGAACGCCTGGCTCGCGTTCCGGTAGACGTGGATTATGCCAGTGAATACCGGTATCGCGATCCCATCATCTCAGCCGGCGACGTGACCCTGCTGATCACACAATCGGGGGAAACGGCCGACACCATTGCAGCTCAGAGAGAAGCCAAGCAGAAACGATCAAAAACTCTGGCCATCTGCAACGTGGTGGGATCAATGATTGCCCGGGAATCGTCAGGTACTGTTTACACGCACGCAGGGCCGGAGATTGGAGTGGCGTCCACCAAGGCATTCACGGCGCAGCTTACGGCGCTGGTGCTGCTCGCCCTGCACCTGGCGGAGGTTCGTGGAACCATCACGAAAGAGCAGGGGAAGAAATTAATCGCAGAGTTGCTTAAGATCCCCGGCAAGCTCGAGACCGTGTTGGGACAGGATGAAGCAATTGAGGAACTGGCTAAGCGATATTCGAAATCCCAGGATTTTCTATTTCTCGGACGCGGCATCCATTATCCCATCGCGCTGGAAGGAGCCCTTAAGCTCAAAGAGATTTCCTATATTCATGCCGAGGGATATCCCGCCGGAGAGATGAAGCACGGCCCCAACGCGCTAATCGATGAAAACCTTCCCGTCGTCATCATCGCCACCAGAGATTCAGGCGATCCAAATTCGGTATTGCGTTACGAAAAGACCCTTTCAAACGTTAAAGAGGTAAAGGCGCGTGAGGGGCAGGTGATCGCCATTGCGAGCGAGGGGGACGAGGAAATTAAGGAATCAGTGGACCATGTGATCTTTGTGCCGGAGGCTCCGGAACTGCTTCTTCCGATTTTGGAGATTATCCCGCTCCAGTTGCTTGCATACCACATTGCTGTTCGACGCGGGTGCGATGTAGACCAGCCCCGCAATCTGGCTAAGTCAGTCACGGTAGAATAGGTTCCCCGGGCGTGTTCCTGTCTCTGCACAGAGGCAGGTGCATTCATATAAATGAGGGGAAAACTTTACCTTTTCCCCCATTCATCTATCGTTTTGAGGGCTAAAATCGAGCCATGCAGAAGAACGGCCTTAAACTTGAATCGTTCTGGACCCGCCGCTCCGGTCTGCTCACCACGATCATAGCAGTCGTGGTTTTTGCCGTGAACCTCCTGCAGGACATCTTCCTTTCTTCCGAGGGTTTCTCGCGCTGGGGCATTGTTGTACTTAGCGACATCATCACAGGCGCAATTGCCGGCGCTCTTTTTTATCAGTTCGCCAAAAATGAGAAGAACCGGCGCGAGCTGATCCGGGAGCGCATGCACACTATTGCTGAGTTGAACCATCACATCCGCAATGCTTTGCAGGTAATCAAATTCTGGGGAGCGCAGCACCAGAATTGCACCCTGGATGAAATGCAGATTCGGCTGATGAAGGATTCCGTCGACCGAATCGAGTGGGCATTACGCGAAGTGTTGCCAAAATATCCTACGCCTTCTGGTTTGGCAGTTCCGCCATCTGGACAGCAGATCACCAGCCTGGCACCGGAATCTGGGAACTGGCCACGGGCTGCGGAAGAGCACGAAGAACCACGACCTGCGGCTGAGAACGAACAGGAAGAGCAGAAGACGAATTTGCACTGAACTGGAACTGCTGCAACCCGCCTGAAAACCCATCTAAATCGAGAAATGCCTTACTTCGTCAGCGGTGAAAAGCAGATTCAGATCGACCACTACGCTTCAGGAAAGACTGGCTTACGCTCCGGCGGTCCTTCTGGTACACGGGTCAGGGGGACCATTGCGGGGAATCGATCCATTCGCCCGGCAAGCCTCAGGAATGGGCGTTCATGTTTTTGTGGTGCATTACTTTGAGCGCACCGGGCACAGCTGGGTGTCGCCGGTCATTATCCAAGAGTTCTTCATGCAGTGGCTGGAAACGTTGCGTGATGGTTTCAGCTATATCCTCGCTCAACCGGGCGTCGACCCTCAGCGCGTTGGGTTGCTCGGCTTTTCCCTGGGCGGATTTCTGTCGTTAGCCTTCGCCACCCAGGAACAACGAATCGCCGCAGTAGCACAATTGTTTGGAGGCTTGCCCGAATACTTCATGGAAGACGCAGGCAAACTTCCGCCGGTCCTAATCCTTCATGGCGGCCGCGACACGGTGGTTCCGGTGGCGGAGGCTGAAAAATTGGAAGCGATCCTACAGCAGCACCACATTCCTTACGAGATAAAGATCTATTCCGACCAGGGGCATCATTTTACCGGGCTGGCCCAAATTGATGCATTGCGCCGGGTGGTGGCGTTCTTTCGTCGTTATCTGCAGAAAGCCGCCTAATGGGTCATTTTGCATCTCTCTTCTGCTGATTCCCGCAACCTGAAGGAACAAAAAGCATCTAAACAACTTGACAGTAACAGACTCAACTCTGATAATAGAGATGCTGTTATAGAGACGTTGCTGATTACAAAGCACTTATAAAGAGCAGGGGGCAGTTAGCATGGGAAAAATCATCGGAATTGATTTGGGAACCACCAACTCAGTGGTGGCCGTAATGGAAGGCGGCGAGCCCAAGGTCATCGCCAATGAGGAAGGCGGACGGACCACGCCGTCCGTGGTAGCGTTCACCAAATCCGGTGAGCGCCTGGTTGGACAGGTCGCCAAGCGGCAGGCAATCACCAATCCGGAGAACACTATTTACTCAATAAAGCGGTTTATGGGACGCCGCTACGACGAAGTAAACGAAGAAATGAAAATGGTTCCATACAAGGTCGCACGGCAGGGCGATCACGTTGCCGTGCTGGCGCAGGGCAAGGAATACACTCCGCCGCAGATCTCGGCAATGATTTTGCAGAAGCTGAAGAAGGCCGCAGAAGACTATCTCGGACAGAGTGTGACTGAGGCGGTCATCACAGTTCCGGCATACTTCAATGACGCGCAACGGCAGGCGACCAAAGATGCAGGCAAGGTAGCTGGCCTGGATGTGAAGCGTATTGTCAACGAGCCCACGGCAGCCGCACTGGCCTATGGCCTCGACAAGAAGAAGGACGAAACCATCGCCGTGTACGACTTCGGCGGCGGTACGTTTGATATCTCGATCCTTGAAGTCGGTGAAGGCGTAGTCGAGGTGAAGTCCACCAACGGTGATACCCACCTTGGCGGCGACAACATTGATACACGCATCGTCGACTGGCTGGTGGACGAGTTCAAGAAGGATGAAGGGCTTGATTTGCGCAGCAAAGGCAATGAGATGGCTTTGCAGCGGCTGCGCGATGCGGCTGAAAAGGCAAAGATCGAACTCTCTACCACGATGGAGACGGAAATCAATCTGCCGTTTATAACTGCGGATGCAACCGGTCCGAAGCACCTGGTCAAGAAGTTGAGCCGGTCAAAACTCGAGCAGATGGTAGAAGACATCATCCAGCGCTCAGTGGGTCCGTGCCGCCAGGCGATGAAAGATGCCGGCGTTCAAACCAGTGATATCGATGAAGTTGTGCTGGTCGGCGGACAGACGCGCATGCCTCGGATTCAGGCGCTGGTGAAAGAGCTGTTCGGAAAAGAGCCGCACAAGGGCGTAAACCCTGATGAAGTTGTAGCGGTAGGCGCGGCAGTTCAGGCGGGCGTTCTGGCGGGCGACGTGAAAGACCTGCTGTTGCTCGACGTGACCCCGCTTACTCTGGCAATCGAAACGTTGGGCGGCGTGGCCACCCCCATGATCCCGCGCAACACCACCATCCCGACGCGCAAGACTGAGGTCTTCTCGACCGCTGCGGACAGTCAAACATCGGTTGAAGTGCATGTCTTACAGGGCGAGCGGCCTATGGCGGGACAGAACCGTACTTTGGGCAAGTTCCATCTCACGGGGATTCCGCCGGCTCCGCGCGGAGTGCCCCAGATTGAAGTCACGTTTGACATTGATGCCAATGGCATTCTGAACGTGACGGCGAAGGACCGCGCCACCGGCAAGGACCAGAAGATCACGATTACGTCTTCTTCCGGTCTGAGCAAGGAAGAAGTGGAACGCATGGCCAAGGAAGCCGAGGCGCACGCGGCCGAGGACAAGACGAAGCGCGAGGAGATCGAGGCGCGGAACCAGCTCGACAGCATGGTCTACAACATCGAGAAAATGCTGAAGGAGCATGGCGACAAGATCTCCGGCGATGAAAAGAGCAGCGTGGAGACTGCGCTGGCGGATGCCAAGAAAGCTTTGGAGGGGAACGATCCCGCGATCATGAACTCGGCGCGAGAGCGACTCACCCAGGCCTCGCACAGGCTGGCTGAAGCAATGTACAAGACCGCTCAGCCACCAGAGAGCGCTCCGGGGGCGGGTCCGCAGACAGGTGCGCCTGGTGACGGCGGCGCTCAGCAGGAAAAGAAGAAAGATGAAGGCGTGATCGACGCAGAGTACGTCGACGTTGAAGACAAAAAGTAAGAAACACAAAGAACGGTGAGGAAGGCGGCCTTCCCGGCCGCCTTCTTTACAGCAGTAGAAGCATAGAGGTGATTCAAGTGAAACAGTTTCTGGTGATGAAAATGGTTCAGGGCTTGAACCAGATGGCGGGAATGGTGGCCCTGCCCGGACTGTACACGCTGGAAGCGGCGCAACAGTTCGTGAAGGATGCAATAGCGCATGAACCCAATTCCATGTACGTGATCCAGGAAGTAGGCGCGGCGTAATTGAGATTGGGTGATCGGGTGATCTGAAGGAAGGAGCGCCGGAGACGCGGAATGAGTTAGCCCAGGCCGGCAGGCCTGGGTAGCCGTAAAAACCAATAGAGCCCTGGAGGGGCGAGACCAACAATGAAATACATGAAGCGTCGTGGGTTGAAGTTGTTTGCGATAGCAGCGCTGCTGCCGGTAATGGCAGCTGCATCGAATGTCACCTCTGGGGCTTCAGCCGCGGCGCCGGTGGCGCTCAACATGACTGCTGAGGACCAGGAAACAGCCAAACAGGTAGAACAACTGGTCAGACAATTCCTGGCCGAAGTACCGAAAAACGATCCCAAGGTCTTCCAGGAATTCTTTGCCGACGACGTGATCTACACACGCTCTGCTGGTGTCACAGTCACCAAAGCAGATATCCTCAAAAATATCGACGTGCGCGCGGCCAATGAACCCGGCGCTACCTTCGAGGCTGAGGACGTGACTGTGCACCCGTATGGCAACATGGCGGTGATCAACTTCCGCCTGGTGCAGCATAACGGTGCAGAAACAAACTACTTTCGCAATACCGGAACATTTTTGAAGCGCAACGGCAAGTGGCAGGCGGTGGCATGGCAGGCGACAAAAGCGGCTGACAGCAAATAGCGATTGGAAATTAGCAACTGGTATTTGGAATTTGGTAGCTGGTGTTCGAAGGTATGCCTCGGATAGGGATTCAGAAGAATGGCAACGACCCAACAAAAAGATTATTACGGCGCGCTGGGGATAAAAAAGAGCGCCTCAGCGGATGAAATCCGGAAGGCGTTCCGGAAGCTCGCGCGGAAGTACCATCCTGACGTAAATCCCGGTGACAAGAAGGCCGAAGAAAAATTCAAAGAGATTTCTGAGGCCAATGACGTTCTGAGCGATCCCAAGAAGCGCAAGATCTACGACCAGCTGGGCTTTTACTCTGACAACATCGATCCGGCAGCAGCAGAAGCCTATGCTCGCGGCGGAGGTTTTGGCGCAGGTGGCTTTGGTGCAGGTCCCTTCCCCGGAGGCGCGGGCCAGGCGGGCGGAGGAGCACAGGGTTTCGATTTCGGCGGCTTTGATTTTTCTGATTTCGTGGGCGGAGGCGGCGCGGGCAAAACTGGTGGCGCTCGCGGCAGAGGATTTCAGGACATTTTTTCCAGCATGTTCGGCGGCGGACGCGGCTCCGCGGTGGAGCGCGAGCCGGAACACGGATCAGACCTGGAATACCAGGTAAATATCAGCTTCTGGGACGCGATCCGCGGCAGCGTAATGAAGCTGAACATCCCGCACCTGGCAACGTGCAATTACTGCGCCGGCAAGGGAGCTGTCGGGGCGCCTGGAACCTGCCCGGAATGTCATGGCAGTGGTCAGGTGACACAGACCGGTGGCCGCATGAAATTCAACACTACCTGCCCGCGTTGCGGCGGGACAGGCAAAGCCCAGAGCCTCTGTCCCACATGTCATGGAGATGGGACGGTGGAGCAGGCCGAATCGCTGGAAGTGAGAGTCAAATCCGGTACACGCGATGGCCAGCGCATCCGCCTGGCCGGCAAAGGCAACGCTGGAGCGAACGGCGGTTCGCCGGGTGATCTCTATATCATTATCAGAACAGGTGAACACCCGGTATTTCGGCGTGAAGGTGACAACATCTACGTGACTGTTCCGGTGGAAGCCTGGGAGGCCGCGCTCGGCGCGCGAATTGAGGTCCCGACGATTGACGGACGTTCTCAGTTGCGCGTTCCGCCGGGAACGCAAAGCGGCCAGAAGTTGCGGCTGCGGGAAAAAGGTGTGCCTTCAGCCACAAAAGATGGGCATCGTGGCGACGAGATCATAGAAATCAAGATCGTGGTGCCAGAGGCCCGCGATTTGAAAGTCCGCGAGCTATGGCAGGAACTGCAGAAATTGAGCCCGGAAGATCCGCGAGCAGAGTTGTGGAGCAAGGTGTAATCCTGGAGACCAGCCGGCTGCTCCTGCGCGAGTTCCGGGCGGAAGACTCGGATCCAATGTTTGCAGTACTTGGCGATCCGGAGGCAATGCGGTTTTATCCTGCGCCTTTTGCACGAGCCGGGGTGGAAGCATGGATCACCAGAAACCAGGAGCGCTATAGGCGTGAGGGCTTCGGGCTCTGGGCCATGGTGCTGAACAGCACAGGAGAAGTTATTGGCGACTGCGGCTGCGTATTGCAGGACGTGGAAAATCGCAGGGAGATTGAAATCGGCTACCACGTTCGGCGCGATCTCTGGGGCAAAGGATATGCCACCGAAGCCGCGCGGGCGTGCCTGGAACATGCGTTTTCAAGGTTACGCGCGCCGCGTGTAGTATCGATGATACGGCCAGAAAACTTGAACTCGCGGCGTGTGGCAGAAAAGAACGGCCTCAAATGCGACAGGCTGATTTTCTGGCATGGGTATGAACACTGCATTTACGCAATGACAAAACAGCAGTGGGCCGGATGAGATAGGGCAAAGGTCCCGATGGCAAAACGGAAATCCAAGGGCGCTTACATGATCTCTGCAGTGGCGGAGATGTACGGCATCCATCCACAAACCTTGCGGCTTTATGAGCGTGAAGGTTTGCTCAAGCCATCGCGCACAGACGGTAATACCCGTTTGTATACAGAAGAGGACCTGCAAAGGCTGGAGTTCATATTGAATCTGGCGCGCGACCTGGGCGTAAACATCGCGGGGATAGCCATCATCCTCCAAATGCGGGAAAGAATGGAAGAGATGAACCGGCAGATGCAGGACTTCGTGCGTTTCGTGCAGCAGGAAGTATCATTTCGCGCCAGTCACGCCCATGCGGACGCCAGCCAGGGCGCCATCGTCCCTGTGCGCAAGCCCACCATTCAGGGGCCCAGAAGGAAATAGCCGGCCCTCCCAGCCGGCCTGCTGTGCCGTAAAAGCACTCAGCTGATTTTCCTGTCTAACTCCTTCTCCGGTACGTCCTGGCCATTGATGGAGATAATGGGCTTGCTTCCCTGGGACGCTGCAGCAGCCAGAGTTGTATCAACCTTTTCCGGCTCAGCTCCCGGTTCTGGCGCACCCTTGATTCGGTTACGGAGTTTCTGGGGATAGATTCGCATTCTCTGGCGAATGCGACGTTCTACATCAGTCCATTCCTCTTTGGCGCGGTCCATATGGCGACGAACGTTCGCCAGGCCCAGCTTCTCAGCGTTGCGTAAATTGTCGATCAGACGCATGTTGTAATCTCCCCTCTTAGCTCAGCGTCCTAGAGCAGACACCAGTGGCATTTATTGGGATGCGGAATGGCAGCTGTTGGAAACTGCTGCTGGATTCGAAATCTGGAGCTTTGTTTTCAACTACTTGAGAGCTGATGCCGAAAGGTAGCGCCGCAAATTCAGAGCTGCTGTTTGACCGAATTCTGCCGGCCGAGCCAGTCAATGAACAATTGTTCCACCGGTTTATCTTTGGAGCGGAGAAGATGCCGGACAGTGTGTCCGGTGGCGAGATGGCAGACCTCTTCCGCCATATTCTTGACGTGGTCTCCGGCGCGCTCCAGGGCGTTGGCCATGGAAAGCACATGGAGGCTCTCTCGTCCTTTCAGGCCCTCTGGATTGTCGGTGTGGCGCACCAGAAGAAGGTTGCGCAGGCGGTCGACTTCGGAGTCGCGGCGAAGCACCTGAATAGCCTGTTCCACGTTGCGTGCAGAAAATGCCCGGCTGATCTGCTCCAGCATGTTTTCCAGGGTACACGCCATGCGGGTAAGCTGATCGATGTCCTCCATGTCGAGCCGCTCGCGGACGATGGCGGAACGCTCGGCAAAACTTGCCACCAGATCCCCCACGCGCTCAAGATCGATCATGAGCTTCAGACAGGCAAGCAGTTCGCGCGCCTGTTCAGGCGTGACCTGCGTGATCTCTGTGGCCAAACGCTCATCCAGTTCGCGGTCGAGATGATCGAGTTTTTCTTCACGCTTCCTGACCGCGGTCAGTGCCGCAGGCGAACCGTTGATAAGGCCATCAATGGCGCAGGAAACGCACTCCCGTGCCAAGGCGCAGGCACGTTCGGCAATGGCGACAAGATCATTGGATTCAGTGGCTATGTGAGCTAATGCGAGAACTGGCGAATTCATGGTAATACCGCAATGCTGCCGCGCTTGTACGGTGAGGTTCAGGCGGCCAAATTTCTGTGCATCTTAAGCGCAACTCTAAGCTGCGAGCAGTGAAAAGAGTTTTAAAAGCGTATGAAAATTCCATGAAAGTGTGTGCCGGCGGCAGCAGCCACTCTATTTCGGCACCTCAAACCGGTAGCCGGTGCCCCTGACTGTTCTCAAATAGCGCGGATGCTCGGGGTCCGTCTCAATCTTCTCCCGCAGTTTGCGGACATAAACATCAACCGAGCGCGGGCTGACGTAGGTTGTCTCCGTCCATACTGCGTCGAGAATCTGGTCGCGTGTGAACACCCGTCCTGCATGGCGGGCAAGATAATGCAGAAGGCGGAACTCGGTGGCGGTGGTGGTCACCATTTCACCCCGGACCGTCAGCGTCATTGCATTGGCATCGATTTCCAGTTCGCCGGCATGAATGGAAGCGGGCGCAAGCGGAGCCTCACAGCGACGCAATACGGCCTTGATGCGGGCCACGAGTTCGCGAGGACTGAATGGTTTCGTGATGTAATCATCCGCGCCCAGTTCGAGGCCTAGAACGCGGTCCGTCTCAGAGGTCTTGGCAGTAAGAAAGACAATGGGGGTGGCAGCCAGCGACGATCCTGCCTGGCGAATCTGCCGGCACAGGTCCATTCCATCACCACCGGGGACCATGATGTCCAGCAGCATGAGAGAAGGGCGCTCCTTGCGCGCGTCGGTGAGAACATTCGCGGTTGTGGTGAAACTGCGAACTCGAAATCCGGCAGCTTCAAGATTGTGCCGAACCAGTCTGGCGATATCGAGATCATCTTCCAGAAGAAATATTCTGGGCGCCGAGTTCATGTTCAGCTCAAAAGCAGGTTCATGGTACGCAGGTGCTTCTTCATTCGGAAATACCCGGTTCATACTGCGCGATCCTTCTTTATCACCTTCACTCCGCAACAACATCCTGAGCCTACACAGCAAATGTTAAGAGAGTATGAAACTGAAATGAAGTTGAAGGGCATCGCCCTGAGGACAACACTTAGTCATCAATGGCTGCATTTAGATGGATGGGGACTTCGTCCAAGTTGTCGCTTGGTTCTTTCCCCTTGTGGTCGAGTAAAATCCCAACGATGATGGAGCACGGCCTTCGACCAGCGCGCACGGAAGATCAGGAGTTCCTTTTTCATTTGTATGCGAGCACGCGGCCGGAAGTTAGCGCTTTGGGCTGGGCTCCCCAGCAACTGGAAGCATTCCTGCGCATGCAATTCAACGCGCAACAGCGCTGGTACCAGACAGCCTATCCCATCTCTGAGCACAGCATCATCATGGTGAATAACTTGCCAGCGGGCCGCATGCTGGTGTCGAGCGGTGACACTTCAGTCACGCTGGTGGATATCTCTCTTCTGCCTGACTATCGCAGCCACGGCATCGGCAGCACGCTGATCCGCGCACTCATTGAAACAGCAGCAGCAAAAGGACAGGCTGTGACCCTGCAAGTGCTTCAAACGAATCCTGCTCAACGCCTGTACCAGAGGCTCGGGTTTATCGTAACCGGGCAAGACGAGATGTATCTGCAGATGAAGGCCACCATGAGTCATGGGCAAACTCAACATTAAAAGTCTCTTATCCCTGGCACCCGGTACACAAAGCGGAAATAATCGCCCGCGAGTTTGCAACTTACCCATGGCAGGCGTAGGCTTATGGGATTCGCAAGCAATGAGCGAAAATGCCAAGTCAACTTAAGCTGTCTTCCACCAACCCCGCAGTCACGCCCGTTGTCCGCGCGATCTGTACTCACCCAAAGAAGGACGCACGATGAATATTTATGTAGGAAATCTCGATTTCAAAGTCACTGAGGACGAACTGCGCCAGGCGTTTTCCGCTTATGGCCAGGTAGACAACGTTACCATTCTGAAGGACCGCGATACCGGACAGCCGCGCGGCTTCGGGTTCGTAGAGATGTCCAACAATGAAGAAGCACAGAAAGCCATCAGCGGGATGAATGGTTCACAACTCGGTTCGCGCGCGATAAATGTGAATGAAGCCCGGCCAAAGGAAGCACGGGCCGGAGCAGGAGGTCGCGGCGGATTCGGTGGAAGGGGCGGAGGTGGTGGACGCGGACGCAGCGCCGGAGGCGGTGGGTTCCGCAATCGCTACTAAAAAGATCGAAGAGGCGCAACGTCTGCGCCTCTTCTCACTTTTTTGGAATTTCTATTAGACAAACTCCACATGCGGTTCGTGCGGGATGATTCCAGCGCGATAGCCCATATCGAGCAGGCGCGTTACGGCTTCCTTGCCGTCCTCGCCGTAGTCTAAAGTGCGCGCATTCACGTACATTCCCACGAATTTGTCCGCCATGTGCGGATCAAGATCGCGCGCGAACTGCATGGCGTAGGCCAGAGCTTCATCGCGATGATCAAGCGCATACTGAATACTGTTGCGCAATGCCTGGGTAACGCTATGAATCAGGCCGGGGCCGAGGTCGCGCCGAATAGCGTTTCCACCCAGGGGGAGTGGCAGGCCCGTCAGATCATGCCACCACTTACCAAGATCGAGAAGCCGGCACAGCCCTGACGATTCGTAAGTCAGCTGGCCTTCATGGATAATGAGCCCGGCCTCAAATTTCCCCGCCAGCACAGCTGGAATAATCTGGTCAAAGGGGACCACCGCAGTCTCTATGGTGGGAGCAAAAAGTTTCAGCGCCAGATAAGCGGTGGTCATGGTCCCGGGGACCGCCACTTTCATGCGCTTAAGCTCATCGAGGCCGACCATGCGCTGTGAAACCACCATGGGACCGTACTGCTCGCCAACGCTGCCGCCGCAGGGCATGAGCGCATACTTGTCCTGGACATAAGGATACGCATGGAACGAGATGGCGCTCACGTCATAAAACCCTTCCATGGCTTTGCGGTTAAGCGTTTCAATGTCAGTGAGCGTGTGGCTGAATTTCAGACCCGGCACGCGGACCTTGTTGGTGGCAAGAGCATAAAACATGAATGCATCATCGGAATCAGGGCTGTGGGCAACGGTGATCTCACGGACCTGAGGCACAACAGACGGAAGTGACATAAGAAATCCTGTAGCTTTCCTTAGGGTACTCTGGCGGTGCGCTGCGCTTAAGAACTCAACAGTGCACAAGAAAGTTTACATCGAGAACGATCGTGGAAAATGGTTCCGGAACTCCGGGTTGTCTATGTTTTTTCAACCGGCTCGCGTTCCGGATGAAATTCTTCAAGGGAGTGCGGTGAAGCGTTGCCGGGCCGGCGCAAGTGCCAACGCAGCCGCCAGACTGTAGCGGCAACGGCAATGACAATGGCTGCAAGAGAGAGCACCAGCAGCACATAAAGCACCTTCATCAGCACACGGGTAGCATATCAAAATCATGTGGTGGCAGAGCCCTGAAAACCGCCTAAACGCCTACTGGGAACGGCTTAGTATGAGGCTCGCGAAGCACTGAGAGTCGCTCAAATCTGCCCTGCAGCAGTGACATCAACCCGGTGTACCAGTAGCCCAGAACAAAGAGCAGCAGGAACGGGATAGTCCAGTAATTTTCGCTGTTCACGGCATACCAGCACATCAGGATGAAGTAGGTGCCCACGAGCAATTCCATCCATGGAACCAGTCCGAGGCGCCTGCGATATTTCTGTCCCAACGCCTTGTCAGCTTTCGATTGCACGCGGTACTTAGGTGTCCGCTTGAATGCGGATTGCACGCCGAAGAGCGCTTCCATTACAGCGCGCGTATTGGTGAGGGTCAGGCCAATGCCCAGCGCCATGAGGAACGGAAGATAAAGAAAAGTGCGTGGCCAGCGGCGCGGAAACAGCTCTTTCTGGGAAACCAGATAGAAGCTGGAAATGGAGAAAGTGGAAGCCAGAAACAGCGGCAGATCGATGATCAGCATCTGGAACCAACCGCCAAAGGAGCGGATGATCATGGCGGGCAGCAACAGCGTGGAAAGCACGATCATCAGCGGATAACTAATGTTGGCGGTGAGGTGGTAAAACGCCTCCATCTTCACCCGAAATGACACCGGGCTGCGAAAAACCATGGGCAAAACTTTTTTACTGGTCTGGATCAGCCCCTTGGCCCAGCGCGCCTGCTGGGTCTTAAAAGCCGTCATCTCAATGGGCAACTCAGCCGGACATTCGATGTCCTGAACGTACTTGAACTTCCAGCCCTTGAGCTGGGCGCGATAGGAAAGATCCGTGTCTTCAGTCAGCGTGTCATGCTGCCAGCCTCCAGCCTCTTCAATGGCCTTACGCCGCCACATGCCCGCAGTACCATTGAAATTGAAGAAGACGTTGCTGCGCGAACGTCCGCCATGCTCCAGGATGAAATGGCCGTCCAGCAAAATGGCTTCCACTTCAGTTAGAAACGAATAATTGCGGTTCAGGTGTGTCCAGCGAGTTTGAACCATGCCGATCGTGGGATCGGCAAAGTGGTGTACCACACGCAACAGCCAGTCTTCGGGAGGGACAAAATCTGCGTCAAAGATAGCAATGAATTCGCCCTTCGAGGTAAGCATGCCATTCTGCAGCGCCCCGGCCTTGAATCCCTCACGATTGGTGCGATGGATATAAGTGATAGGGTGGCCGAGTGCGGCATAGCGCTCCACCACGGCGCGCGCAACTTCCACAGTCTCATCCGTGGAGTCGTCCAGCACCTGAATGTCCAGCTTGTCCTTGGGATATTCGAGCTTACAAATAGAGTCCACCAGCCTGTCCACCACGAACTGTTCGTTGAAGATGGGCAACTGAACGGTGATTCGGGGAAGCTCGGCAAACTGCTTTGGGGGTTCCGCGGTGCGATTCTTGCGGTTGCGATAATACATGTAAACCAGCGCATACCGGTGCATGCCATAGCCGGCAAGAATCACCATTACTATGAAGTACGGGATCAAAAGGCTTAAATCGAAGGCGTTTGGGGTGTAAAGGCCTTTAAAAGTCTTGTCGAGAAACTGACTTTTCAGATAATGCACCAGCCCGCGCTGCGAATTCACAACGAGCAAAAGGAGACAGTTGGAAAGCAACGGAGTCACAGACGCTCCCGCGAACAAATTCAGAAAAGAAGATTGTAGCAGAGGGACAAGGCTAGCGCTGATGACTCAAATTCCGCTGACCATAAGCAATGGTCAGCCACTCTGTTTTGTCTCCACCTAAACCAGGTCGCCCACCACAGCGTCTACACCTATCGCATCACCTTCCCATAATTCATGCTCGACATGCGCCCCCAGCATCGCGCAAAGTTATCTGGACACGAATTTCACATTAATGAATGCTTCACGCTGCACCTGATTTCCAGGCGCTGGTCGATAAGTAGAGTGCTTCACCATGTCCAGAGCTGACTTCTGAAGGTCAGCGCCGGAATCGTCCACCAGTTCTGCATCCAGCACCTTGCCATCCGGGGCCAGCAAGGCATGAACGATTACGGGTTGCATGGTTGAAGCACCGGCAGGCAGAGAAACGGACTGCGGAAAGCGCATTGCGCCAGAGAGAATGGGGCCGTCGCGGAGCATATTGGGAGTGGGAGTCAGCAGCCCGGAAGCAATGTTCACAGCGTCAGTAAGCTGGTCCACGTGTGCCTCAAGCACATTCTTGCCGCCTTCAAAGATGGAAATCTGGCGCGCCACGGTGTGGCCATGAAAGTCGATTGCGCCGGTGTAGTCATAAACAACATAGATACCGGGAGCATCGGAAAGAATCTGGAGCAGCCCGGATTTGGGGTCGATGCAATACTCGCGTTCTACCCAGTGCCGTCCGATGATCTCTTGCGCCTGAATGCCCGGTCCGGCGCTCAGAATGCAGGTTACCTGCTTCCCTTTCCAATCAGCGTTGGCAATGCGCAGACTGGCATCAGGGTGCGCGCGCAGTGGCCAGAAAACGGCATCGCGCAGCATCTGCAGCCGCAGGGGAATCAGCGAGATGGGCTTCTCATCGTAGGACACGCCGTTATCCCAGATGCGAGTTATGGAGAAGTCACCTAGTTTTGCACTCCAGCGTGAGCTCTCCCATGAGATCCAGGTATCTTCTGTTTCGCCTGGCCCGGTGTAGAGGACGTCACCAGTGGCAGTAAACGACATTCGCATGGTGAACGGGGGAGCACCCTTGGTGCGAATATCGGCATTGGTGCGCGCGCGTTCAATCAAATGCAGAACCGCCGAGCGGGCCTCGGGCTGAGCAGGAACATCCTGAGGAACTGTGGCCAGTTCGAGTGGATCGGCCGGCGGAGCAGAAACATGTACCAATGGATTTTGTGGCGCTGGAGACTGTTGCGCGTAGCTTCTCTGGAGAAGACAGGCTGAAGCTGCAAGGATTAGTACAGGAAAAAAGGCACGCAAGACGCACGATCTGGGCATCAGAGTTCCTCCCTCTTGCTTTGGAAGATGGTACCCCTGGGACAAGCCTATCTTACTCTGAAGAAGGTAAGTCTCTCAATAAGCAAGGACGGTGAACAGGCTAGTCTGCAAATCGCGTTGGAGTGGAAAGCGAAAGGAACGCGCTACACGTGCACCAGATCGCGAAGCGACTTATGCTCAAACGATTTGGCAACAATTTTCACGCAGGCTTCCACGAAGTTGCGTTCTTCGGGGGCCTTGAAAGCGTTCAGGAAATAGCTCTCCACGTTCAAGACGGCATGCGTCTTGCCAGTAATTGCAACGGGAACGGAGATTTGAGACTTCACCAGGTCGGACGCCTGGAGATAACGCGGGTCTTTAGAAACATCGTCTGCCACCACAATGCGGCCGGTAGCGGCAGCCGAGCCACACAAGCCCTGACCAATGGAAATCTTCGGATTCGGCGTAAAACTGCCTGCATGCGGCCCAAGCACCAGGGTAGATAAGTCCTTTTCGTCGAACAGGTAAAAACCCACCCAGTTGTAGCGCGGAATATGCATATGGATTCGCTGCGAAATATGCTGCATGAGCGACTCGGCTTTGGGCGCTGAGCGGGCGAAATCCTCGAACTCTTTAAGTAGATATTTGTGGGGCATTCCGGAGCCAACAATAACGCTGGTTCCGCGTCACCACAAGATTACCGGCAGGTACAAAGGTAATAGTTACTGAAATGGCAAAACTTTCATTGGTGTTCGCCGCCTGGGGCCCCTACGCAGAAGAACTATGCCCATTACACTGCATCACTCCCAGGTACCGTTCCCACGGTCCTACAGCATTGCGGTACTGGCCCGCCATAATCCGGGAAATCTGGTGCAGATGGGTGAGGTCATGCGCTGCCCATGTAGCCAGGAGTTGCGCCAGGGTGACACTGCCCAGAGCCGGATGACTCCCACGGCGCGCAAGATCGGGAGAGGTGAGCTTTTTCGCACGTAATTTCTCCAGGTTTTCTGATCGCACACGGGCGAATTCATCCAGAAGATGGGCCAGAGACTTACCTTGAGTCACGTGGGCATGCCCTCCCCGATCGAACGGCGCAAAGCTTCTGGTATCACCGTATTCAAGAATCATATTGGCTCGCGGCAGCCAGTCTGTGCGTTCGGCGTGAATGAGATGGCCAACGACATCAAAAACACTCCAGGTTTCATCACCCTCATTGCTGTATGTCCAGCTTTCCGGCAGATCTCGTAAAAAAGCATTGAGAGCAGCAGGCGTGCGCGCGAGCAGGGCGATTGTATCTTCCAAATTGTGGTCCATCGGTTCCCTCGAAACAGGATGATTTCAGCCTTGGGTCCAGCGGGCAAGGATTTCAGCGGCACCTGGATTGCGGGCCACTGGTTGAGCTACTTCCAGTTCCAACACCAGCCCGTCCGGATCTGAGAAGTAGACACGTTCATCATCAATGAGCTGGTATACAACGTTCAAAGCTTTCAATTTCTGGATCCACTGGTCCAGTTCGGTGCGTGTGGAAACCGTAAGCCCCACATGTTGGCGATCCCACACCACTTCTTTCTCGGCCGAAGGCACACCATCCGGCGAGGCACTGAAAACGAGGCTTCCGCCGCCAGGGAAGGCATAGACCAGCAGCAGTTCTCTCCCGGCGTATGCCTGAAGCAGTTCCAGCCCCATGACTTGGCTGTAAAAGCGATGGGTATCAAAGGGGTTGCGACATGGATAGGCAATATGATCGAGGCGCATGGCGGATTCCATTTTGATCAGCGAGAATAACTCTTACCGGCGGTTACACGCGCATTTTTCTTGAATTCAACACCCTTGTAGCTACTATGTTCTGAGACGGGGAGGCTGCTATGGCTATTGAGGTCCGTGGACTGGCGCCGCTGCTGCAGGTTTTTGACATGCCCGCTTCAATCACGTTCTATCGCGACGTGCTGGGATTCCGCATTGTGGGCACTGACGGCAAGGCTGTGCCGCACAACGACTGGGTCCTTCTTGAACTGGATGGAACGCAGTTGATGCTCAACACGGCCTATGAAGCAGATGCGCGTCCGCCGGCGCCGGACCGGTTGCGTACGGCTTCTCATGACGACACCTGCATTTACTTTGGATGTCCGGACGTGGATGCCGCTTACATCTACCTCCGCGAGAAGGGGATTGAACTGAACCCGCCAAAAGTCGCACCGTACGGCATGAAGCAACTTTACTTGCACGATCCTGACGGATTCGGTTTGTGTTTCCAATGGCGAGCCGAGAAAACCACCATCAAAGATGCAGAGGTTTGATTGCAGACGGCAACGACAAAGGCCTTCGCCGCTCCGAAAAGTAAAGACCTGCCAATCTCCCGATTGGCAGGCCACATAGAACAAATTATCTACAGCGAAGCTTACCGTTGTCGTTCTGGATATCACCACGGCAGTATTGGTAGTTATTGAGCGAGGTGTTCTTGTATTTGCCATTCTTCTTCTGGCAGCTCGCCCGCAACTGGTTCCCGCTCACGGTAATGTTTTGGCAGGTCTGAGTATATGAACCCCTGGGCCCATAACCGCGGTCTCCATAGCGATCGTGATCGCGGTCCCTATCATGATCGCGGTCTCTGTCATGATCCCCATCTCTTCCATAGCCGCTGCCATATCCTCCGGCGCATTCCAGATTGCCATTGATATTCTGGATGTCCCCACCGCAGCGACGATAGTCTGACATCTCAGTACGATGCCATCCGCCATTCACATCCCGGCATTCGGCCCGCAACGATGAGCCACGGACATCGATATCCCGGCACGTCTGCTGGTAAGAACCATTAGGCTGCTGTGCGGCAGCAGGGGCGGGCAGCGCCAGTGCCGCCATGAATATGAGAACTCCAGATAAGGTCAGGTAGCGCATAACTCTCTCCTTTCGCAGGTCTCCACTCTACTATTCTGAGTTGTTCGATGCAAAGAAACGGGCTCAGGCAGCGGGTTCATTACAAGGCGTTGCAAAATCCCGCAAACATCACAGTTCAGAGTGCTCAAGGGAAATTAACCCATGCATTCCGGCTATGTTTTGCAGGGTTTGTCAGTTTTGTAATCAAAAAGCGTGGTTGTGCGCCATTTGCCATCTGTCATGATGAAATGCCAGGAAGCGCTTTCTTTGAGTGCCCTTTCAGAGCACAAGAAGTCCGGTGAGTAGAGGTCAGTGCTGGAAATCTGCGATTTGTCATAAAACATCAGCAGCCCATAGTTTTTGCCGTCAACGTTGGTAACAGAAGCGTCAATCCCGAGTTGGCGTGACGTGGAAAACAAGTCATAGATGGCACGGCCGCTGCTACCCTGAATGCAGCTCGAGTCAAAGAGGTAGCAATAAAGCTCACCGCTCTTGCTCTGGAGTGAGGCCGCGTCGTCCGGATCATGATCATAGTCGAGCAGCGTGTTCGTGTCCCGAGCCACGATAGCAGTTGTGACGCGATCACCAATGGCAAGAAGATCGCGGGTCGCCGGGTCCTGCGGCCTGCTGGCAACTGGCTGACGCTGCGGGACAGAAGACACCGGTCCCTTTCTGCACCCCGCCAGGCAGCCGCAACTTACAATCAGCACGGCTGTGAAGACCAAGCTGTCTGGGCCCCAGCATCTGTCCCGCAAGATCTGTTTCAGAGACAATCTGCCTCCTGTACTCGCTCCTGCAAATAAAGCCAGGAACGCGGCTGCCCAGATTGTGATCCGGCCCGGGCAGTACGAACAAGGCACGATGGTACGCGTCTGATTTGCTCGCATTGCCTAGAACAACTGGAGCAGCAGCACGCCGGCAGTAAGGTGGGTCTTTGAATCTAAAGAGCTCTGGTTATGCGGGTAAGAGTTTTTGTGGACTGCTGCCTGACAAGATCTCTGTGCTATAACATTCCGTTTCGCAAAAAGGAGCCATTCATGCATCGTGCCGCTCGTCTGGCCGTTCCGGCCTTGATCTTGCTAGCCGCGATCGTCGCCTTTGCTCAGGGGCAAAAGCGCCCCATTACAGAGAAAGATATCTTCCAATTCAACTGGATCGGTGATCCTCAGATCTCTCCCGACGGTAGCCGCGTTGCCTTTGTGAAGGTCTCAGTGGATGAGAAGAAGACCGGATACGAAACATCCATCTGGTCCGTCTCCACTAAAGGCGACGAGCAGCCCCGCCGCATGACCGACGGCAAACACGATTCATCTCCGCGTTGGTCGCCCGACGGAAAATGGCTTGCGTTTGTCCGCACACCGGAGATGCCGAGCGGACCTTCAGGCGCGGGTGCAGCAGGGTCTGGACGGGGTGCAGCGCCGCAAATCTATGTTCTCCCCCTGAACGGCGGCGAATCGTGGAAAGTTACTGACCTGCCTCGAGGCGCAGGCGAGCCGGAGTGGTCGCCGGACAGCAAATGGATCGCCTTCACCAGCACGACTAATCCTGAGGATTTGGCGAAGGCGAAAAACCGCGAACAGAAGGGCAAACCCGAAGACAAAGCCGAGGAAAAGGGCACGGCAGAAGCTGGTCCGGCTGCAGCCAAACCGACGCCAGAGCCTGAATCTGAGCACGAAAGCGATGTGCGCGTGATTACCCGTTCGGTTTATCGCCTGAACGGTCCGGGCTACCTCAACTTCAAACATCCGCAGCACATATGGGTCGTTGCCGCGCCGCAAAGCTCAGAAGATACGGTCACCCCGCATCAGCTCACCAGCGGCAAGTACCAGGAAGCCGGAGTGATGTGGGCCAATGATTCCAGCCATCTCTACTTTGAAAGCACAAGAGTGGAAGATCCTTCCTACGAGGCGCCGCACACGGATATCTATTCGGTTCCGGCATCGGGGGGAGAAGCGCAGAAGGTCTTATCGATCAACATGGGCGCCGGAGCCCTCGCTCTCAGCCCTGATGGAAAGCGCGTCGCGTTTTGTGCTTCAACGAACCAGCCGGTCCAATCGTACACGGAACCGGATCTTTGGGTGGCGGATCTGACTTCGGGAGGCAAGCCGCACAACCTGACGGAAAAGTTTGATTTCGATGTGTGCAGCGGGGTAGGCGGCGACCAGGGCACGCCTCGGGCCGGCGGCGGTAACAAGGTGGTCTGGTCGAAAGACGGCAAGAGCCTTTATGCGGTGACTGCTGAACGCGGGAAGGCCAACCTTATGCAGTTTGATTCCGCGACGGGCAAAATCACGCCGGTGACCGAAGGCAACAACGCGGTCGAGCGGTATCGCGCAACCGAAGACGGATCAAAATTTGTACTCCTTATTTCCACGCCGACAAATATCGGCGACCTGTTCTGGCTTGATGGCCGCGGCGCGCAGCCGCGCCAGCTGACACACATTAACGAAAAGCTCTTTTCGCAGCTTAACCTGACCCAGCCGGAAGAAATTTGGTACACCAGCTTCGACGGGAAGAAAATCCAGGCCTGGATTCAGAAGCCACCGGACTTTGACGCGAGCAAAAAATATCCACTCATCCTCGACATTCACGGCGGACCGCACACTGCCTACGGCTGGGTGTTTGATCATGAGTTCCAGTGGATGGCAGCCAAAGGCTATGTAGTGCTTTATCCGAACCCGCGCGGCAGCACCTCTTACGGCCAGGACTTTGGCAACATCATTCAATATCACTATCCAGGTGACGACTTCAAAGACCTGATGGCCGGCGTGGATGAAGTGCTGAAGAAAGGCTATGTCGATCCCAGGAAGCTGGGCGTCACCGGCGGCAGCGGCGGCGGGCTACTGACCGACTGGATCATTGGGCATACAGACCGCTTTGCTGCCGCAGTGGCACAGCGCGATATCGCAAGCTGGGCTGCGTGGTGGTACGCGGCGGACTTTACGCTGTTTCAACCCTCCTGGTTCAAGGCGCCACCGTTTGACGATCCGCAGGATTACGTGAATCGGTCTCCCATCACCTATATCAAGAATGTGCACACGCCGTTAATGCTGATTTTGGGTGAAGCTGACTATCGCACTCCGCCCGCTGCCGGCGGCGAGGAGATGTTCCGCGCCCTCAAGTTCCTGCGGCGGCCGGTGATCATGGTGCGCTTCCCCAACGAATCGCATGAGCTTTCACGCTCCGGGCAACCCTGGCATCGCGTGGAACGGCTGGAACACATCGTGGGCTGGTTTGATAAGTACCTGCAAGGCAAGAGCCGTCCGGAGTACGACGATCTGGGGCCGACCGAAGTGGGCGTGCAACCCGGCGAACTGCCGGGCAAACCACCGCAGCCGGGCGAAGAGTCAAAGCCGCCCAAGCGGAGAAAATAGTTTCAACCAGTGGGCAGCTCAAAGAGAGAGCCTTTCACAGGCTCTCTCCTAATTTGTGGCAGCTGGAGGAAGCCAGGTACTCCGATGTCTCAATTTGCGGTAAGTGCGTGTTCGGTAACTTTGCTCGCAATGGATACGTCGCGTGCCGGCCAGGTTCCAGACACACAGGCCAGCAGGTACACGGCGCCAACAATCGCGAAACCATAGGCTAATCCCAGGCGATGCGCAGCCGTGCCTACCGCGAATGACAAGCCAAGTTGAAGTGCCGTGGCCGCGAAGTAGAAGGTGTTCTGCACGCGTCCCATAAAGTGTTTCGGGACCATCTCCATCATACTGGTGGTAATGGCCACTCCACCCAAAGCGCGGCAGGAGCCCATGATGACATAAATGGCAACGGCCGCGATCAGTCCGGTGCTTACCATTGCCGCAACGACATAGAAATGGTGACGGAGGTTCGCGCCAACAAACGGCAACGAAATCAGGCACGCTCCCATCAGCGCCATGGCAGATCCAATGGCGCGGCGATGCCCAGTGCCGCGCAGGATGCGTGGAGCATAAAGCGCGCTCACACAAGCTCCCACGGCCCACCCTGCGTTGAGCCATCCGTATCCGACCGCTCCAGCTTTCAGCAACCGGTCACTCAAAGGCGCGGTGATGATTCCTTGTGACAGCATGCCTCCCATGAAGAGCGCCCAGCAACTTCCCAGCAGCAGCACGCGCGGGCGGAGCCTTATATAGGAAATGCCCTCATGCAGCTCGTGAAAAAAACGCGCCATCTCACTCTCATGCTGCCGCGTGCTTTGTGGCCTCACCACGTGCCGGCCCTTGCGCACAAACAGGTAACAGGTGAAGGAGAAGACGTAGCTCAGAAAATCGATGAAAAGAATGCCGCCCAGCCCAATGTGGTTATAGACAAAACCCACGATGGCTCCGGCTATCAGCCATCCACCCTGGAATCCGGCCAGGATGAAGCTGTTGGATTGAGCAAACTCTGACTCCGGCGTGAGTTCCTGAATCAGGGCGTTCATGGTGGGCCAGAACATCCAGAAGCCCGCCGCGACCAGAATGCTCATGGCGTAGACCTGCCATAGCCTCGCTGAGCCGTGAAGAGCCAGTAAAGCAACCGCCAACACCACCACACCGCGAGACGCGTCGAGAACCATCACCAGCCTACGGCGGTCCTCGCGATCAATGATGACCCCGCTGAAGGGCAGCAGAAGCATGGCAGGAATCGTCTGCAACATCAGCATGAGTCCCAGCGCAGTCTCCGAATGGGTGGCCTGAAGGATGTACCAGGTCACCGCGGCGGCGTTTAAGCCGCTGCCCATCATAGAGATAAGATTGGCGATAAAAATCAGCCGTAGGCCGCGATGCTGAAGGATGTTACGCATGTGTATTCACTTTAGCATCATTCTTCAAGGCGATTCCCGGCTTGCCTCAGAGTAGATGAATTGCCATAATTCCTGCCCTGTGTTGAATCGGCACATTGCGGGGTGGTCAAGGTTCGCTCTGGTGGCAGCGGGACTGACGTTTGCCGCTCCCGTACCAACTGCGGTCAAGCCCTTTACCGCGTATCACGATGGCGATGCCATAGTGTTCACGCCTGAAATCACCGGAACCAGGCGTATGGCCACATTCGGCCCGTGGAATTTGGGCGAGCGCCTCACTGATGGCAAGCCCATGGATGGCCGACTCAACCTCTACGTGGTCGTTCCCGGCGCCCAATACCGCTCCGCTAAGCAGCCCGAGTACAACCACAATCGCATCGTCAACAAATACACCGTGGACGGAAAGGTGCGCGATTGGGACATCTATTATTGTTTGATCATCGATCCGAAACTGGCCAACGATTTCCGCAGTGAAAATGATTTGCTGATGGCGGCCCACCAGACTTTCCGTCCAGCCGATCAGTTCGACCTAAGTAACGTGCCGTCCGGCGAAATCCTGCGAGAAAGACTGAGTATGAATTCAGTGAACGGGCTCAACAAGTATCGCCGCAAAAACCGCAGCCTGCCTCGGCTCCTGATCGTCCCTGCAAACCTGGCGGTTCGCGCCACGGCGGAGTTGCCGGACGTCACCATTACTCACTTCGGCCAGCCGTCCTCGCCTCCACAACAGTAGATTCCTTGTGCTCCATTTATACTGACTCAGAGATTCCATACTGAGGACCGGAACTGCTCCCATATCTCCACATTGGCCCGCTTGATGTGCCGACCTTTGGCCTGTTCATGTGCCTGGCCTTCATCGCCGCCTACGTGGCCCTGGCGGCGGAAATCAAGCGACGCAAGCTAACTGTGGATCCTTACAGCGTGGTTGCCTATGTGGCGATTGCCGGGATCGTCGGCGCAAAAATCTGGCACATCATTGACACACCGGCGGACCGGAATTTTGATTTCATCAGCAACACTCAGGGCTTTTTCAACACTTTGCTCGCGTTCTTCTACTGGTTCCGCGGCGGCTTTGCCTGGTTCGGAGGATTTGTTGCGGGCCTCACGACTCTGTTGCTGATCGCGCGCAAGAACGGCATCAATCTGCTGACGATGCTGGATCTATCGAGCCCGGCGGCGGCGATTGGCTACGCGGTGGGACGCATCGGCTGCCTTACCTCAGGCGACGGCGATTACGGAATGCCCACTCACCTGCCCTGGGGAATGGCTTTCCCGAACGGCACTGAACCTACAACAGGGATCAACGGCATCTGCCTGAGGTCAGGATGGCCGGAGAACTGCGCTGTTCATCCCACGCCCATTTATGAATTCATCGTGATGATGCTGGTGTTCTGGTACGTCTGGCGACGCGGCAAACGCGCCCTCCAGCATCCTCTGGCGCCGGGCGTGATTGTGGGAGAGTTCCTGATTCTCAGCGGGCTGGAACGGTTCCTGGTGGAATTTCTGCGCATCAACCCGCGCATTATCTTCGGCATGAGCAACGCGCAGTTTACCGCGCTGCTCTCGATTGTCGCCGGCATTTTGCTGCTGGTGATCGTGAGGCGCCGATTTCGCAAGGTCGACCCAGTCCGCAAAGTCTTTGATCACGTGATCCAGCACGGGAGTGATCCCAAACCGGAATATCACCGTGCCACGCCGGAGTGCCCACACCCGGAACGCTGGAGGATGTTTGACACCATGACTGCTGAAATGGAAGTGCTGGAATTTCTCCGCTGCCTGATGACCACCATGAAGCCGCGCCTTGTGGTGGAGACGGGAACCTTTCTGGCCGTGAGCACCCTGTATATGGCGGAAGGGCTGAAGCAGAACGGGTCAGGAAAAATAATTACGTGCGAGCCGGACAAGGATGTTTTCGCCAAGGCCAAAGAGAAAATTGACGCTTCGGGGCTGAAGAAGTGGATCGAGTACCGCTGCGAGTCGAGCCTCGAGGTGAAAGTTCCGGGGCAAATCGATGTTCTGTTCTGCGATTCATTGCCCGAACTGCGCGAACCCGAGGTGCGGCACTTTCTTCCAAACATCAATCCCAACGGCCTGATCCTGATGCACGATGCCAGTTCGCATCTGAAAACCGTGCGCGAGGCCGCGCTACGCATGGAAGCCGAAGGGTTGATTTCCGTGGTATTGCTGCCCACGCCGAGAGGGTTGGTGATCGCGCAGAAAAGAGAGGGCAGAAAGTGAGCAGATTGCGTACTGATCTGGAAGGCAAGAGTACTGAGGAGCTCTTTGCCGCGAGTCTCCAAGGGCAGCACGATGATGAAGCTCCGTGGGAGGCGGTCCACGTTCTCCGTTTGCGTGGCACTCCAGAGGTTTTTGAAATAGCGAAACGTTATTGTGCAGCGGACGATCCGAATGCCCGGGCGCGAGGTCTCGAAGTCCTGGCACAACTGGGTGCTGGTAAACCGGACCAGGAGCGGCTTTTCATGGGCGACAGCGTCTCGATTGCTATTTGTCACCTTCGAGATACCAGCCCCATGGTTCGATCGGCTGCAGCATGGGCATTGTCACACCTCCGCACCGATAGCCCGCTCAAAGCGCTGGTTCTGCTGCAGCATGATCCGGAGTCGGAGGTCAGATACGCGGTCGCCGCATGCAGCCAACTTTCTGATTACCCAGAAGGAATGTCTGTTCTGCTTTTGTTGACGGAAGATTCAGATGAATCAGTCCGCGACTGGGCGACATTTTCCGTCGCGACAGCGGGTACATTGAGTGATAACAACTGGCAGTATCGTGACTCTCCTCAGATCCGCGAAGCACTGAAAAAGCGGCTAGTTGATCCATATGAAGAAGCTCGACGCGAAGCAATTTGGGGACTGGCACGCCGCAAAGACCGTCTGGGGTTAAAGCTGTTGCAGGAATCACTCGCGTCAGAGGACTGTAGGGACGGGGATGTGGATGCAGCCGCTGAGACACTGGGTGTCAGCTACGAAACTCC
>DATEJX010000435.1:0-3993 GCA_035277785.1 Candidatus Angelobacter sp.
GGAGGCAGGTGTTCCGCGCTTCTGCAATATCACATTATTGATTGCATTACGGTTAATGGCATTGGAGAGCGCCTCGCGCACACGCGGATCAACAGGTTTTCTGGCCGGCCTGACACCCGCAGCGGGAACATCAGGCTGCAGGAAGAGCAGCACGAGCAGATCGCTGGGTCGGGAGAGCTGAAGATTTTGATTGCTTTGTTCCAGCGGGCGGAGCTGATCAACCGCCAGGTCAGCGGCCGAATACTGCCCCAGCTGGCGCTCCAGCAACTGGTCGCGCAGGGAAGCTCCGAGTTGAAATTCAATGTTGTCCGGGTAAGGGCGTCCGCCCCAGTAATCATCATTGGCAGAGAGTCCTACGCGTTCACCCGGTTGCCAGGCATTCAATTTGTACGGTCCACTGCCAACGAGAGAGTTATCACTGTTTCTTTTGATGATGGAAAAGCGGCTGAGCGCCAGCAGCTCCGGCATATGCGGGATGCCCGCAGGCACTTCAATCCTGACCGTTTGCTGGTCGACGGACGTCACTTTCCATCCCTGGCTCCGATGAGTGAGGCTGGCGACCACGTCAGGCGCGGTCACCACGCTCCCATCCTGGAAATATGCCAGACGCAGGTTGAAGTACCAGACACGATTGCCCGACTCTGACCGCCACGAAGCAGCAAGCCGTGGGTGAGCATGACCTTGCGCGTCCATCTGAGTAAGGGTGTCAAACAGAAGGGCACAGACGCGGTCGCGTGCGGTGGGATGATCATCATCTCCCAGCGGGTCGAGCGAATTGAAGCGTTCGTGCAGCAGAATGCGCACGGTCCCACCATAGCGCGGACGCGAGCTTGCGCTGGCGATCGCACATAGGGCGATCAGCAGGCTAGCGGCTGCAATTAACCGTGAGCGTGAAAGCTTCATAGTTTCCTGTGCCCTGCAACTGCAGAATGCCGTTAACGGTTTCACTGTCCTTGCCAGAGGTCCAAAGCGCTTGCACCGGGCCTGCCAGATCAATAGGAGCGCTTACCGGCAGAGCTTCACGCCCGAGCACTTCCACGGCCTGTATGCTGTCCGGACGGACGGAATCTGTCGGAGCACTCACTAAAGCCTGCCATCCCGAGCCGCAACTGGAATGGACCGCAGCAATGTTGCTTCCCCAGCCGTTGAAGATGGCTGCTGGAGCAGAGAGATCGAATTGATAGAGACGCGTCCGCCCGTCGGTTCCGGTGAACAGCCATTGGTGCGAGTCCCCATTTTGCCAGGCTGCGGCGGAAAAGAAGGGAACCACTGAAGCGCCTGCACTCGGACCGGCTAACAGTCCAGTGAAGAAGTTTCGGCGTGGACTGTAAAAAGCTACTACCGAGCCTTCGTCCACGCGCCATGGATCATCACTAGCGTGGCAATCAAGCGTGGGAGATGAGGTGCTGCCGTTGCATCGCACTCCGGGCAGAAAGGCAGTTAATTGCGAGCCATTCACCAACAGCCTGCCCCGAAGATCACGTGGCCACGGCTGCGCATGCGTGATGCCCAGCATGTAACGCGACCGCCATTGTCCCGAGTCGTTTGCGTAAATGGCAATCTGGTCAGGCTCCAGCAGCGCCAGCGTGTGATTGTCCTCAAAAAAATCGAGAATGGGTGATTGCTCCTGCCAGACAGTATTTTTGCGGACAGTAAGCATGGGCGCGCGCGCAGTGACGGTTTGTGGTGGCTTTGCCACCTTTTCCATGACGACTTTTTTGCTGCCGTTCTGCTGCACGGATGCAATCCAGAGATAGCCCTGCCACTCTTCAGAAAACGTGATGTCAATGTGCGTGGCCGTGGTCGGATTCTCCAGACGAATGCCGGCATTGCGCAGCGCGGTAAAAATGGCGTTCTGCACAGACTCCTGTGAATCAGTGGGCAGGACAGAGATGTTTTGGAAGCTTACGCTGGCAGCGGAGAGCGGCCCGGCGCGGGCGATGATCTGTTGCACGAAGTCGCGTGCTACATCAGGCATGGATGGGGGAATATCCGTCTGGATTACCTGGATTGCCTGGGCGGTAGCCAGCCGCGGCAGCATCAGGCAAAGCACGACGAACAGACCTTGTTTGAATGCCGTCTTGACCATGAATTGGAAGCGCGAAGTAGCTCTCATTGAACTCAAAAAAGCCTGCTTTGGCAATCAGGGAAACGTACCATGAACCTTTGATTCCACCGGTGTTTCAGCTAAATGGAGCTTTTTGAGAGCCCGCTCCGGCTTTCCGGTGACACCGTCCTTGCGCTATGCCCCTGAGGGAACCGCCGGAGCGGACGCGTTGTCTCGGCGGAGACAGCGCGCCCGGTTGTATTTCCGGCGGAAAGGCTCTGCCCGGAAGGTGCTTGCCGCCTGGCTCGCTCTGGTGCCGTCCATCCTGGTAGCGCACATCACCTCGCGCGCTACGAAGATGAGCGGCAGCCAGGCCGCAAGAACCCGCCCGTTCGGCAGTGGTCCGGTCCGGTTGCGCAGGCTTGAGAAGGCGTTGATTTTCGCTCTCTCCTGTGGAAGGGCTATATCACGCAACCAGCGGTGATACCGGACAACTCTGTTGGAAATCTTCATTGCTCACCTTGCATTTGCAGCTTCAAGAGAATTGCCTGAAATGCGGATCTCATTTTCTTCTGGTAATCACTCCACCATGTGCGAAAGTGTCCATGCTCTTTGCTTTCGCCAGCAGAGACGCCGGAATCGAGCGTTTCTTCTGCTTGTTCCTGCTCGATCCGGTTTGCGACGGAGTTTTGTTCCACTTGCGGTCTCATATCCGTTGCTGTCGTTTTGCTTTTCATGAGGGCCTCTCAATTCCTGCACTATTGCTGTGCTCCTGCGGCCGCTGCGCTCGCAGAATCGGCCGTCGCTGCTGATGCCATTTGCACATCACCTGCTGCGGTTGTTGCCGGCGTATTCTCGGCAGGAGGGAACACCTTGGCGATCAGCGCATCACGCTCGCGCCGAATTATGACCGTATCCCCCACCTGCACGCGCGTGTAGAGGTCTTCAACGTCCAGCCTGGCCATGCGGAAGCATCCGTGTGAGGCGGCTTTGCCAATGGAACTGGGCACGTTGGTCCCATGAATTCCATAGCCTTTCAGGCTGAGTCCCATCCAGCGATTCCCCAGCGGATTTCCTTTGCCCGGCTGAATCTCCTTGCCTTTGTGGCGATACACGGGATCGACCGCGTGATTGATGATGGTGAACTCACCGTCCGGGCTGGGAGATGATTCGGTCCCCACAGCGATGGGGTAACTCTTGATGAGCTTGCCGTCTTCAAGCAGGGCGAGACGGCGATTCGCGATGCTGATGATGACCTGTCGCTTGTGTTCCTCGTTTGCCTGCTGATGCGGTTGCGTTGAAGTCGTTTGTGGTTTGACCGCGACATTCTGAACAATGCTTGCTTGGGGGGCGCTATTGGGCGAAAGAGTTGGACTGGAGGGAAGAGCCGGCTGCGCCTGGTCCCCGATTCCTTTATTGCTGGTTTCGCCAGCCTCGAGTCGCGCGAGTTCAAGTTCCTGACGCTTTATTACTGCCTCTCTGGCTTCCGCAGCCATATACATGGCTCCTGCCAGCAGGATCACCATTACCGCAGAAGTTTTTACCGGGAGTACGAGCCGCGGCATCGCCTATCTCCTTTCCCCACGCAGGGTGAAAGAGCAGTACGGCGGCCAAAGTTTAAGTTGTTGAATTAAAATACTTTAAATGAGGAATTGCGAGCGATATTCGTGAGCCACAGACACATTGTGTGCAGGCTGCCACAATGGGGTGCCCGTTCCTTGTTTGCTTATGACTGGACAAATAGTTTGATCTCGTTAGCTGAAACAGCTAAAGAGCTAAAGGCTAAGAGCTAAAAGCTGCTCTTCAAAAAATATGGCCGTCAGGGTGCCATCCTGACGGCCGGGAGCGCAGTTTATGTATTCCGTCTGCTGAGTAAGACACGGGAGCCGTCCGTGCAGAACAAGAACTTCCAGAATTTTTTTACTATGCCCGCGCTCGTCTAAGAC
>DATEJX010000436.1:0-10250 GCA_035277785.1 Candidatus Angelobacter sp.
ATGAGTAACGATTTTAAATCCGGCGGCGCTCCGCTGAACATTGTCGATATGGACAAGCCACGGCGAATCGAAGCCATGGATGAGATCAAGCGCGCCGTAGAAGTCGCCGAGCAGATGCCCTTCCGCTTCCTGATACAGCATATCGGCAAGACTGACGAATACGATGACCCGCGCAAGTTCGAGTGGGCCATGAGCGGCATCGAACACCTGCGGGCGTTTAGCCGGCAACTCGGGGTGACGCTGCTGGTGGAAAACACGCCCAACGATCTGGCGACACCGGAGAAGCTGAAAGAGTTGCTGAAAGCGCTGCACTATCCGGACTTGGGCGTTTGCTTTGATACAGGACACGCGCACATGACCAGCTCCGTGCATCAGGCTTTAGGCGTACTGGAACCTTATATCCGGTCCACGCATGTGCATGACAATAAGAGAGAGCGTGATGCTCATCTCTGGCCGGGCGACGGCACAATCGATTGGAATGAAACCATGCAGGCACTGCGTGCGGCCCCGCAGATGCCGGCGCTGCTCATGGAGATTGAAGGCGAAGAAGGCATGGACGTCTCGGGAAAAATGGCAGCGGCCTACAAGAAGCTGGAAGCTGCTGCGGTTGCGGCGGGCGATTGAGCGCCAAATGTTTAAACCAGAATTATTGAATATGGACCAGATAACTACAACAACAGCAGAAGCGCCCGTAACAACCATCGCGGAGATTGGCCGGCATGATGGACAGCAGGTAACCGTCCGCGGCTGGCTGTACAACAAGCGCGAGAGCGGCAAGCTGATCTTCCCTATCTTCCGCGACGGCACTGGAGTGATCCAGGGTGTGGTGCCTAAGAACCAGGTGACGCCCGAAGTGTTTGATACGCTCAAGAACCTGACCGACGAATCCAGCGTGATCGTCACGGGAAAAGTCAGGGCGGACAAGCGCGCGCCGGGCGGTTATGAACTCGATGTCAGCGATGTGAAGGTTGTGCAGCGCGTGCCGGAAGACGAGCCTTTCCCCATTGCGCGCAAAGAACACGGTCCTGATTTCCTGATGGAAAACCGGCATCTCTGGATCAGGACGCCCCGGCAGGCAGCCATCCTCAGAGTGCGGGCAGAGATCGTTCGGGCAGCGCGAAATTTCTTTGATGATCGCGGTTTTACGCTGACTGATCCGCCCATCCTTACTCCTGCGGCGTGCGAGGGGACGACCACGCTCTTTCCGGTGGACTACTTTGAGGATCAGGCGTATTTGACGCAGTCCGGCCAGCTGTACATTGAGGCCACGGCCATGGCGCTGGGCAAGGTGTATTCGTTCGGTCCAACGTTTCGGGCGGAAAAATCCAAGACACGCCGCCACCTGACCGAGTTCTGGATGGTGGAGCCTGAAGTGGCTTACGCCGAGCTCAATGACATCATGGAGCTGGCGGAAAACTTCATCAGCCACATTGTGCAGACGGTTCTTGCCCGTCGGCCTGACGACCTGAAAACGATTGGCCGTGATGTGACCAAGCTGGAAAACATCAAGGCTCCATTTCCGCGCATCACCTATGACGAAGCAGTCAAAATTCTTCAGGACGGTCATGCAAAGGGGCAGCTGGAAACAAAATTTGAATGGGGTGGGGATTTTGGATCGCCAGACGAGACCTATATCTCTTCACAGTTTGAGCGACCGGTGATGGTGCATCGCTATCCTGCGCAGGTGAAAGCGTTTTATATGGAGCCGGACCCGCAGCGTCCTGAGCTGGCGCTATGCGTGGATGTGCTGGCGCCGGAAGGCTACGGCGAGATTATTGGCGGTTCGCAGCGCATTGGTGATTACAAGCTGCTGCTCAAGCGCATTCAGGAGCATGACCTGCCGGAATCAGCATTCAAGTGGTATTTGGACCTGCGAAAGTTTGGCGGCGTGCCTCACGCGGGATTTGGGATGGGCATTGAACGTGCCGTGGCCTGGATTTGCGGGCTGGAGCATGTTCGAGAGACCATTCCATTTGCGCGCACACTGACTCGCATTTATCCATGAGAAGGGACTTATGACGCCGGAAACTACAGTCGCTCCGCCGACGACCAAAACAGAACAGCCAAACAGGCCTGTCCTTGGCGACAACATTGTTCCCAAACGGATCAGGATTCTCGGTGTACCGCTTGATTTGGGCCAGTCGCGTCGCGGCGTAGATATGGGCCCGTCCGCAGTGCGTGTTGCTGGCCTGGAGGCGCGGCTTGAAGCGCTGGGACACGTGGTTGAAGATGGCGGGAATGAGGCGGTGGCACTGGCGGAGCAGAAGAAAGAGGGCAATCCCAAGGCCAAATATCTGAAAGAGATCACGGCCACCTGCACCAAGCACGCGGAAATGGTTTTCAAAACTTTGGAAGCAGGAAAGTTTCCTCTGGTACTCGGCGGCGACCATTCTGTAGCCGCGGGAACCGTGGCAGGAGTGGCCGAGTTTTTCCGGCAGCAACGCAGGGTGCAGGAGCAGAAAATCGGGCTGATTTGGATTGACGCCCACGCCGACATCAATACGCCGGACACATCGCCCAGTGGAAACGTTCATGGCATGCCACTGGCGGCCATCATGGGGCTGGGACCGGCTGAGTTGGCGAACATTTATAACTTCTCTCCCAAGGTGCACCCGGAGAATTGCGTCCTGGTGGGCGTGCGGGATATTGATGCTCGTGAGAAAGAGAACATCAAAGAAACCGGCATCGAGGTTTATACCATGCGAGACATCGATGAGCGGGGCATGCGCACGGTCATCGAGGAAGCGTTGCGAGTTGCCGGACGCGGCACTGCCGGCTATCACGTCTCGCTCGATATGGACTGGATTGATCCGGAAGATGCACCCGGCGTAGGGACACCTGTACGCGGCGGAGCAAGCTATCGCGAGGGGCACCTCGCCATGGAGATCATTGCAGATCACGGCCGCATGGTGAGCTTTGAGATCGTGGAAGTGAACCCGGTGATTGACGAGCACAACCGTACGGCCGACCTGGCGGTGGAATTGGCGCTCTCAGCTTTCGGAAAGAAAATTCTGTAAGTCAAGGCTTTACAAACTGGTCATGTACAACTCGAGAGTACGAACGCGTAAGGTTCTTTTACTTTTTTTTGCGCTCATGGGCCTGGCGGCAATGAGCATCGGTCAGGAGCAGGCGAAGCGTGGCCCCTCCACGCCGGAAGAGCGCAAGAGATTTGTGGCCATCGCGCACAAGATGGAAAATGCGCCGCTCGACCCCAGCCTGCGCAAAGAGCGGGACTGGGCCCTGCACTGGATGGTCGATATTCCGGATATTAACGTGAATCCCTGCGCCGAGTTACTGGGCAACTTCATGGACTCGCGCTATCGCTATAAAGCCGAGATCAATGGGCAGGTGGCGTTTTCCATGGCGGCTTTCATGATTGAACATCCTGACAAGGTGGGAGACCTCGTTGCCACAAACACAGCCGCTCTGGAAGGAGCGTTGAAGGCGTACCGGGCCATTCTGAGGATTGAGCCGACAGCGCAATCAAGCTTTATGGAAGCCCTGGCAGAACAGCAAAGCGAAGGCAAGCTGATTAAGTATGTCCGCGAACTGACCAAGCGCGGCTGCGAAAATGGTGATGAGACCGGAATGTAGGGAAAGCGATCAGTAGTCAGCAGACAGCACTCAGCATTCAGCCCCTGAACACAATTGGACAGAAACAGATTATTTCCAGCGATGGTGTGCTCCGTGTTGTGGCGGTTTTGATAGGGCTTACATGTTCGTAAGCGGCTGAATGCTGACGGCTGATTGCTGAGTGCTAGAGTGATTTTAATGAGCAAAACCAGAGTCGGTGTTCTATTTGGCGGGCGCAGCGGTGAGCATGAAGTTTCTCTCCTGTCCGCGGCCTCTGTTCTCAAGGCAATTGATCCAAAGAAATACGAGATCATCCCGATTGGGATTACCAAGGAAGGCCGGTGGCTCACGCCGCCGGATGCAGAACGCCTGCTGCGCGGCGAAATGACGCCAAAGGAATCCGGCAGACACTTGCGGGCCGGTGATCCACAGGCGACCACGAGCGCAGCCGTCCTGGCTAGGGGTGAAGCAGTCATAGTGCCGCCTGTTCCCCAGTCGCATGGTCTGGTGCCGTTTGAGAGCGCGGTGAAACCCGGAGACCACGCTATTGATGTGGACGTGATCTTTCCCGTGCTGCACGGGACCTTTGGCGAAGACGGCACAATCCAGGGTTTGCTGGAGCTTGCAGATATTCCTTACGTGGGCGCTGGCGTTCTGGGCTCCTCAACCGGAATGGATAAGGACGTAATGAAAAAACTTTTTGCCTCAGCCGGATTGCCCATGGTGAAACACGTAACTGTGCTGCGCCGGGAATGGGAGCAGGCGCCGAAACAGGTGCGGAAAGAGATTGAAAGCAAACTCAAATATCCAGTGTTTGTGAAGCCGGCGAACCTGGGCTCCTCGGTTGGCATATCCAAGGTGAGAGAGAGAGATGAATTGGCTGCAGCCATGAATGAGGCGGCGCGCTTTGACCGCAAGATCGTGATTGAAGAAGGTGTGGGCGGCAAGAAGCACAAGGCGCGCGAACTCGAATGCGCTGTGCTGGGCAACGATGAACCGCGAGCCTCCGTGGTGGGTGAGATTGTTCCGGCTGCGGAATTCTACAGTTACAACGATAAGTACATTGATGAGGGATCCAAGCCAATCATTCCCGCGTCCATCAGCAGGAAGACAGCAAAAGACGTCCAGAAAATGGCCGTACGCGCATTTCAGGCGGTTGACTGCAGCGGGCTGGCGCGCGTGGATTTCCTGATGCACCCGAAGACGGGCAAGGTCTTTCTCAACGAGATCAATACCATGCCCGGCTTCACGTCAATCAGCATGTATCCCAAAATGTGGGAAGCCTCAGGCCTCAAGTATTCAGACCTGATTGACCAGCTGATTCAATTTGCTCTGGAACGTTACCAGGACAAGCAGAAGAACCAATACAGCAGGACGTAAAGCTTCTCAGCCCTGGCCGTAGTGCTTCTCAACTTCAGTGCCACGCTCCATTCCGAGCAGGTTGCTGCCGTGCTCACGCAGATCTCGCGTATGCTGGGTGACATTGTCAACCGTCTTGCGATAGCCACGGCCGATGGCGCCCCGCAGGTCGCTGCCGCTCTTTGGAGTAAACAGGCAGGCCAGGGCCGCGCCGATTCCCGCACCCACCAGCAGGGAAGTGATAATGGTTCCAGTGCCGCGACCGGATGACTCGACGTTTTGTTGAGAATAATCTCCGTAGCGTTGATATTCGTTCATGAGTGCCTCCACTTAAGAATGCAGGGGCTGAAGCCCGAACTTTTTTAGATGCCACACCGAAGGACTGAAGCAATGTCCTCACAGGTGTTGCGACTGAAGAGAGTGCTGCTTAAGAGCTGCAGGAGGGCGCTGCTGAATCAAGCCAGCACCCTTCTGAGATCATTCCCCATCATCTTGTTGTGCTCAGCTTGCTTTGCGCTTGTTCTTGCCGCCGCGGCCGGTGCTGCGAGATTCAGCCCGCATAGGCGTGACCTTCTGCTGGCGCTGGTTCTCTTCTTTTTGGGAACGGTTGCTGATGCCCTGTGAGCGTTTGCTTCCGCTGGATTCCCGCAACTCGCCGCTTTGGCGTCCACGAATCGATTCATTTTGACGTCCGCGCACGCCCTGTTGCTGTTGCCGGTTGGCGCGCTGGCGAGCCAGGCCGCCACCGGCATTCTGGAAGTCGGGCTCTTCTTCGCCTTCCACGTCCACAATGTCATTGGCAATAGATTGCTGGCTCTGCGACTGGTTGCGCACCCGGCCGGCATTGGCACTTTCCGCGCGCCTTCCGCCCGCCTGACGACCGCTGCTGCGGCGCTGGTATTCAGCTTCTTCTTCCGCTACCTCTTCACCGGGCGAGCGGTCCGCCGCCTTCAATTGCGTATCCACGTTGCCGGCGCGCTGTGATGTGCCACGATTCTGCGATTGCTCGCGGCCGGAGGTTTGCCTTCCGCTCTGCTGCGCCTGACGCACGCCTTCGGAAACGTCTTCCAGGACGTCGGCGGCTTCATCTTCTTCGGATTTCACTGCCAGATCGCCGAGTGAAATCATGCCGATAACCATTTCGTCTTCCACAACCGGCAGGCGACGGATCTGGTGGCGTGCCATCAAATCGGCAACTTCTTCCAACTCGGCCTCAGGATCAATGGTGTGTAATTGCCCGCTCAGGATTTCTTCAGCAGTGCACTCGCTCGGGTCTTCACCTTCAGCGACGGCGCGGACCACAATGTCACGATCAGTAATGATGCCGCACAGCTTGTCATCGTCATCGACGATGGGAATGGCGCCCACATTTTCATCTCTCATGCGTTCGGCAATTTCAGCAAGGGTGGTATCCAGAGCGGCGGTGGCAAGCCCCTCCGACGTCATAATTTCACGCACCTTCATGGCGGTCTCCTCTATGTCTGTGCATTCCCGCGACTCTGCGGTCCCCAGACGACTCGGCGTTCGTCGGCTGGGGAGGAGCGGGGGACTGCGCATTGTTAGAAAAGACGCGCTCAGGGAACGTTGTCCCCAAACGAGGGGCAGCACCGGAAATTGTTTTTCAGCTTTGTGCGGGGGGCGTGGGGTGCCAACCCCGCTATGAATGCGGTAAAATTTCTAGTTCGTCCTGTCGGCCTTTTCTGACCGAGATCCCACCGCCAAGCCAAGGCTGCGTTTGTCGGGGGAACTTGGAAGCAGGGTCGCGGTGTCTGCTGGCAGTTCCCCATTTTGTTGACAACAGACAGACTCACCAGACAACAAGAATCATTAGTTTAGGAGAAGAGTTCACCCATGGCGATTCCAGCCACACAGATGCGTCCGGGGATGATTATCAAGCACAACAATGACCTTCATCTGGTCTTCAGCGTGGAACACCGTACGCCCGGAAACCTGCGCGCCTTCATCCAGGCCAAGCTGCGCAATATCCGTACCGGCGCCATGTTTGAGCACCGCTTCCGCTCCGCCGATCCCATTGACAAGATCAATGTGGACGAAATCGCCATGGAGTTCCTCTACCAGGATGGCGACGATTTCTATTTCATGAACACGGAGAACTACGAGCAGACCCACCTGACCCGCGACACTCTGGGTGACTCGGTGGACTATCTCACGCCCAACCTGCAGATCAAAGTTGAGTTCTATGATGGCAAGGCAGTGGGCATTGAATTGCCGCAAACCGTTATTCTCACCGTGGTGGAAACCGAACCGGGTCTCAAGTCCGCTACCGCTTCAAGCGTAACCAAGCCGGCCAAGACTGAGACGGGTCTCGTTGTCCAGGTGCCGCCGTTCATCAATGAAGGCGAAAAGATCAAGGTTGACACCGCGGAAGGCGCCTATCTGTCTAGGGCGTAGCACTCAGCCATTGCTATTTGCTATTTCATGACTGCCAAAAGATACATTGTTCGGGGCCGTGTTCAGGGTGTGGGCTTCCGCTGGTTTGTAGATCACGAGGCGCGCAAGCTCGGACTGGCAGGGTGGGTGCGCAACAACATTGATGGCACGGTGGAGTGCCTGGCCATCGGGACCGAACAGCAGCTGAGCGCCCTGCACGCCAAACTGCGGCAGGGTCCGCGGGCCTCGCGCGTGGATGAGGTGCAGATCCTGGCCGCCGAGCCCATACCTGGTCTGGATACTTTTCGCATTGAAGGAGCATGGTAAGTGCCGCATAACTGCGAACATCTCAAAAAGCTGATCCGTGAAGTCCCGGACTTCCCCAAGCGTGGCATTCTTTTTTATGACATCACCACGCTGCTCAAAGACAAGGTCGGCTTCGCCACGCTCATTGATGCGCTTTCCGAGCACTACCTCAACGACAAAATCGACCTGGTGCTGGCCATTGAAGCCCGTGGCTTCATCTTTGGCCCGGCGCTGGCGTATCGCCTGAATGCCGGTTTTGTGCCCATTCGCAAGCCGGGAAAACTTCCAGCGCAAACGGTGAAGTGGAGCTACGAACTTGAATACGGCATTGATACGCTCGAGATCCACAAAGACGCCATCCGTCCAGGCCAGCGCGTCATCGTTGTCGATGATCTTCTAGCCACCGGAGGCACTGCTAATGCCTGCGTGCAACTGGCCAAATCACTGGGGGCGGAAATCGCCGGCCTGGGCTTTGTGGTGGAGCTGGACTTCCTCAATGGGCGGAAGAAGTTTGAGGGAACAGAGGTGTTTTCATTGTTGCATTACGATAAGTAACCGCTCTTCAGCTCCACGGCTTAAATTGCAATTATTGGAAACCCGCCATTTGCTCTGGCCGCCGCCCGTCAGTCAAGAGATGATGATAGAGGTTGACCTCAGGCTGCGGTGAGCACAACGTTACGCATCGCACAGGTACAATACTTCTCATGATGCTCAAGAAACTGCTCGACATTCTGGTATGCCCCGTGCCGGAGTGCCGCAAACCGCTTACGCTGGCGGCCGACGAAAGTTCACTGCAGTGCACCGGGTGCCGTCGCATTTACCCTGTGCGCGATGGCATTCCAATTCTCCTTGTCGATCAGGCGCAAATGCCGGCGCAGTAGCCATTCAAGTACTTGCCTTTCTCGGCTGTGGCGGCACCGGTGCTGAAGCAAGCGCTTAGATTTTTTCCTCTAGTCCTGTACACTAGTGGCACTTTGAAGGCGACGGTGACCAATGCAGGGCGCATCGCAGGCTGAGCAGGTATATAAGCCGGGAGACGAGGTGCAGGAAAGCGGCGTCTATACAGTCCGCCATCATTTGCACCGGGAAAATCACTCAGCCACCATCTTTAAGGGCGAGCGTTTTCCCAATTGCGTCCACTGCGGGGCGGAAGTGCGTTTTGTGCTTGCGCGACGCGCGACGCGAATTCTGGAAGATGCGGATTTCCAGGCAGGCCCGTGATTGGCGATGAATGGGAAACCATTCAGTCTCAAAAAAAGTTGTCATGCTCTTGCAGGAACGGTATATAACTTCCGCATAAACTCATGCAACCTCGGAAAACGATATTCACCAATCTGGAACTCAGGCTGCGCCACGACCGGTTCCAACTTAAGGGCGAAGGCAGATCGCGCCACCATTCACCAGGCCTCAAACATAATGGCAAGGCCTTCAGCGCCGGCCAGCCTGTGATTGAGACGGGAATTTATGAGGTGCTGCATGACCGCTCTCATCGCAGCGCTCATGAAGTGGTGATGCTCAGCGGAGACGCTTTCCCGCCTTGTGACACATGTGCTGATCGCGTCCGCTTCCGTCTGGTGCGCACGGCCCCATACATCTTTCAGGATGAGGATTTTGAGGAGCAGGAGTAAACGGAGCAACTGGCAATTGGCAAATAGCAATTAGCCTGTTCTCGAAGTCCTGAAGAGCTTGGGAAACACAGGTTTCGCCGCTAAATCTCTGGCTAAATTGCCAACTGCCAATGCCAACTGCTCTTACGCAATCTTCTCTCCCACAGCTTCGGCAGCGGCAAAAATGTCGAGCGATTTCAGATAGTCGGCAAACTGCTTTCCCATATCTGATCTCTTCAGTGCAAACTCCACGGTCGCTTTCAGGAAGCCGAGCTTGTCGCCGGTGTCATGGCGTTTGCCTTCAAACCTGTAACCGCAGATTCTTTCTCCTGCGCTCAGCAGGCCGCGCATGCCATCCGTCAGTTGCAGCTCGCCGCCGGCGCCAAGGGGTGTGCGCTCCAGAGTCTCAAAGATTTTGGGCGTAAGAATGTAGCGGCCGATAATGGCCAGGTTAGAGGGCGCCTCGTCCGGTCTGGGCTTTTCTACCAGGTTGCGGACATCACAAAGCCGGCCATCGAACTTTCCTTCCGTGACCTGGGCATCAAGCACACCATAGGATGAAATCGCAGGTCCGCTAACTTCCTGGGTGGCAATGATGGAGCACTGAGTTTCCTCGAAGACCTCAATCATCTGCTTGAGGCAGGGCTTCTCGGCATCGATTACGTCGTCGGCGAGCAGGACGGCAAATGGCTCGTTTCCGACGAGTTCACGTGCCATCAGCACGGCGTGGCCCAGTCCCATGGCTTCCTTCTGCCGGACGTAAGAGACGTGGATCATGTCTGAGATTTGCCGCACAATGGCCAGCAGATCAGTCTTGCCGCGCTCTTCCAGCATTTTTTCGAGTTCGTAGCTGACGTCAAAATGATCTTCAATAGCCGTCTTGCCGCGACCGGTGATCATGATGATCTGATCGCAACCGGCTGCCAGCGCCTCTTCCACGCCGTATTGAATGATGGGCTTATCCACCAGGGGCAGCATCTCCTTGGGTTGCGCTTTGGTAGCGGGCAGAAACCG
>DATEJX010000437.1:0-14683 GCA_035277785.1 Candidatus Angelobacter sp.
ACACGCGGGCGTTCCGCGCCAGGATTTTCGACCTGCCAATGGCACGTCTCTCCAAAGCTATCTCTACAACCGCCAGGTCGAATCCATCAAAAGCAACCTGGATAAGTGGACGGAGCTTGGGTTCAACCCGGGCGGCGCGCGAGACAGCGAATTTTTCAACTGGGGTTTGCAGGCGAGCAACGGCGGCAGGCTTGAGGAACTGCGATCGTTTCTTGACAACGGTACGCCGGTCCCGCTAGGTCTGCAGGGCGAGGGCAAGACGGGTACTCATCAGGTGGTAGCGATCGGCTATGACATGGGCCGATACAAGGGCGATCTAGGCGCCTTTGAAACCGACTTCAAAATTTTCATTTACGACCCCAACCATCCTAACCAGACCATGACTCTGGTCCCAGATCCCGCCAATCATATCTACCACTACCAATCGGGAGGATCGGGAGAGACATGGCGAACCTATTTCGTCGATAAGAATTATCATGCGCAGCGGCCCCCGGCGATTTCAAATCCCTTGTACCCGAAAGACGGCCTGCTTCATGAAGTTGTGCTTCAGTTCTCCACGGGCAGCGATGATTTGCGCGGCGGAAGCAGGATCGATCTAACCATCAATTCATTTGACGGTACGCAGCAGCATTTTCCCAATATCAATCTCGGTGCGCGCTGGCTGGACCACTACACCGAGAACGCGGCTGTCGTGCTCACCCGTCCGGTGCCGATTGCCCAGATTCGCTCCCTCGTGCTCACAGGCGCCGCGGGTTTTGTCTCCGGCAGCATGGGCGGAGATAACTGGGACATGGATCAGGTAGTGGTGCAGACATACGCTGCTGGCGCGCGCCAACAGCCACCGCTGAAAACCGCCGGGCCGTTCCGATTCACCGGGGACCATAAGGAACTCGAAATCAGCATGAACGCGGCGCCCCCTGCCGCACCCGGACAGGTCACGCAGCTCATACTGCGATTCCAGACCGGCTCGGACGATCTGCGTGGAGGTAATGACAACCTGAACATAGATGTTCATTTCGCCGACGGAACCACTCAGAGCGCTCTCAATGTCAACCACAGCGCGCGCTGGCCTGACAACACGGCAAACACCGCGGCAATCGTGCTCAACCGCGCAGTGCCGCCCGCTGCACTCAAGTCGCTAACGTTAACAATGACGTTCTCTGGCGGTCTTAATGGTGATAACTGGAACATGAACTCGGTGACTGTTACCGCTGAGGGTAACGGGTTGAACAAGCAAATCGGCTCATACGGTTTCAAGCGTTTTACGGGAGATCAGAAACAGTTGAGTGTTTCTTTGACCCCATAGCTTTCTTTGGGTTTCACGAAGTCACCAGGAATCGCAGAGAGTAGATGCGAGAAAACAAATGTGGGTCGCGGCGGTGCTGCCACGTTGAGCGTAAAGCCAAGTAAAAAACCCCGCGATCCAGGGATGGAACGGTTCACACAGGAGAAGAGAAATGAAGATACGCATCCTGAATCTGGCCGCGCTGCTGCTCGTTGTGCCGGTCTGGCAGAGCGCCTCGCTGGCTCAACAAGGAGCACGCAGTGCGAGCAGGGCCGCAATGCCGGCTTCCAGGTCGCACATGCCTAAACTTTACGTCATGGAGGGAGGCGCCGCCCGTGAGTTGCCGCTCGAAAAGACTCAATTGGCTACGACCAAGAACAAGCCATCGTCCATGAAGAGCCTGGCGGGCGACTCCGCAGTCACGCAAGCCATGCAGGCGGGGGTTAACACGGCCAGCTGGGATGCGGCCACTCATATGAATTCCGCGGTCGGTGGCTCCGCAGTCCAGCAGGCGGGTAGCATCTTTTCCGGTGCTATCGCGCACCGAACGCCAACCGTGACCTACGTATGGGGCGTTCCCGGTCCGGCTTCAACCAATGTCCTGCAAACGGTCTCGCCCAGCTTTCTCATGGATTTTTCCCGCGTGATAGGCGTCAAGGCCGATGACTACGCGCCGGTCATCGTGAAACTCACACCTGCACAGAACACCTGCCGAATCGCCGGTGCGACACAAGGTAAAGCCGATGTGCGCTCCAGTCCTGCGGCTGACTGGCAGGTTTATTCGCATTTCCTGGAAGAGCGCGTAGCCACAAACGCGGAGAAGCTGGCGCCAGGAAAGTACAAAGTATCGTCCTCCTCGGAACTGCAGCCCGGCGAGTATGCGGTCGTGTTGCGCCCAGTTGCAAAGGAAAAGAAATTCTCCGGTGGCGACGTGGCCCGTGCGCAGGGGGACGGGTTGATGTTTGATGCGGCCTGGACATTTCAGGTCTCGGACGAGGCCGAGTGACAAGCTGACAGCAGCTTGGCGGCGAGTACACGCCAACGGAGAATTCACCTTTTTAAACGAAACAGCAGGGTGCCGCCGGACAAACGGGAGCGGCGCTTGAGGAACCAACCGATGAAGCGAAGAGATAGATGTGCAGGCATACAGGTTGTTTTCCGTACCGCTCTTCCTGCGGCAATGTTTGTGCTGATGATCGCATCCGGATGCAACGGCAAGTCCGATTCTGGCGGAAGAACCGCAATTGACCGAAGATCCAGCACAACTGCAGGACGAAACGCCGCTGCGGCACAGGCAAACACAGATCCAGGAATCGATCTTCAGTGCGTCATGGACCGCATCCAGAACCCGCCTGAATCGTTTCACTATTCGTATCAAAAAGTCTCCTCAAATCCCGTGCACCAGGAAGCGGACATTACGCCGCAAACGATAGAAGGCTTCCGCTTGGATATTGATGGCCACCCGCATCCGTTGCATGGCGCGCGCTCAGATCCGCAAGATTGGCAAAGCGCGTGGACTGGTCTGATGGGGATATCCGGAATGTCCAGCACCATCGCGATTGTCAATCACAATTCCGCTATGAAGCGCGAAGGAGACGGCGAACAGGTCAACGGCTACATGACGATTCGCTATTCGCTTGACACCGCACGGTTCAGTGCAACTGAGCGCCAGATACTTGAGCCAGCCATGGGGCAGGGCGGTTTTGAAAAGGGAAACGCCTGGGTCACTTCCGAAGGCTGTCCGGTGAAACTGGTCCTGGATGACGAGATGCATAACAAGGACGGCAGCCTTCTGGAAAAGATCCATTACGAAGAGGCCATGGTTAAAAAATGAAGAGGTAAGTAGCTGATTCACTCGCTCGCTGAACAGTTAAACAAAGATATCTCTCAAAGGAGAGGAGAAAAGATGAGAAGAATTGTTGCCTGGACTTTCGCACTCGTATTTACCTCGGCTCTCATGGCCGGTGGGAAGGTGAAGCTGAATGTAAAGACAGGCCTGTGGCAGACCACGATCACCAACACCGTCACCGGCAGCATGGGTCTGCCGCCGGAGATAGCGGCCAAGTTGACGCCGGCCCAGCGAGCCCGATTTGAAGCCGCGCAAAAGAAACAGGGCAGTGGTACTCCAAGAACGGAGACCCACAAGGATTGTCTGACTCCGGAAAAACTGTCGGAAGATCCCTTCACGGACAAGAGTCACCCCGAAGAGGCCAAGTGCGAGGAGACCGTAGTAAAGTCCACCGCCACCGACTTGGAGGTCCGCGAGCTCTGCTCGTACGGCAGTTCGAAAGGTAACATCCATCTTTCCCTTCATGCCGACAGCCCGGAACATGTCACGGGGTCTGGAACGACAATGACGAATATCGGCGGCCGCGAGATGAAGTCGACCATGAAAATGGAGTCCAGGTGGGTCTCCGCTTCGTGCCCAGCCGGCACAAGGTAAAAAGCAGCACCGTGTTTGGGCCGGTTTTGCGCGACAACAAATTCTCGGTTAGCGAGTGTCGCTGGCGCGCAATGCGACGGGGCTGATGTCGATGCCCTCATTAACGTTAGATCTCCGAGCCCACGGAACAGGAGAGCTCAGCAGATGATGATTTGCACGAGCAAGAAAGCTGTACGAGCGAAGCATTTAATCGCGGCGACGCTCGGCCTCGGTGCGTTACTCGGCTGCAATTCTGCATCCTCCAAGCCGGTGAAGACTGAGTCCGCGGCGCAACCGTTCGCTGCCGCAAACAACAGCGCCGGCTCCGACATTGACCTCAACTGCGTTGTCCGTCACATCCAGAGTCCGCCGGAACCCTTTCATTACAGCTTCAATGACGTGTCTGACAACGCGTGGCAGGAAGACGCGGAAGTCACATCGCAGAACATCGAGGGCAGCTTCACAAACAGCTTTTTGCCTGCACGGCAACAGTTTCATGGTCCCCCGCAGCAAGTCTCGTCCAATCTCATGGCGATTGGACGAATGGCAAGCATATTTTCGACCGTACATAGCACCTCAGCAGTCGTGAACCAGGGGACAGAAAAGAAAAACGGTTACGACACGGTGAAGTTTTTAATCGATACGGCAAGAGGAAACAGCGCTGAGCAAGGACTTTTCAAGACAGTTCTTGGGCCCGGCGGATTCGAGAGAGGGAATGTGTGGGTAACTTCCCAGGGCTGCCCCGTCCAGATCATTCTCGACGAGGAGATTCGCCGAAAAGATGGCAGCACGGCCGGGAAAGCCCACTATGAGGAAGCCATGATCAGAAAACAGTAAGTCTTGTCCTGTCGGTTCAAAAGTAAACAGAGATGGACATCCGGACATCGCAGACCTGAGAGAAGCGATGAACGGACGCGACGAAATCACGTCATGTTTCGCGTCATACCGACACAACACCGGCAAGCGATTTGGTACAATAAGTCCTGTCCTACCAACACGCGCGCCCTTAGCTCAGCTGGATAGAGCGTCTGACTACGAATCAGAAGGCCGGGAGTTCGAATCTCTCAGGGCGCGCCATAGATTCAGTCACTTACGTTTCCTCGCCATTGATCTTCGCAAGTTCATGAGGGCTGTTACTTGGCCCTTCAGCACATGTGCAGGACGCGGATCTTACTACCCACCTGCAGCCCCGTTTTGCGGCACAAAAAGCGGCACCTCCAGGTGTCGCGAATCACTCCATGAAACAAGAACTGCTTTGTGACTGTCAAAACAACCAGGCACAAATCACCCTTAGTTCATGTAACGGATTCGGGACATCGTGCACACATCCTTAAAAGGGGATTCGCGCAACGTTGTATTGAGATCCCCAACGCGCCAGGTGCTCCCTGGTGATGGTGTTGTATGAACCGCAGTACCGGTAGTTTCCTCACTCTGGCCGTCCTGATTTCCCTTGCCGCAAATTCAGGCTTTCGTGCTTCTGCGCCTCAACAAGAGGCTGTTCAGAACCTGAAGGCAGGATCGGCGCGCGAGCACGTTGAGCGGCAAAACGGCGCCGCAGCGGCACGAAAGAAGTGCGCGGTCGATCGCGATAGTTATCTCGGAAGCCTGTACGATGCTGTCCGGGTTACTTTCAGCGATGCCAATACGACTGTCGCTTCCGGCTCGTGCCCCGAAGCAGTGCGCGTCCGGAAAGGGACCAGGATGGCGATCGCACTTGTTCCGGACCCGGTCCATACTCACCTGGCATTGCAGTTCGATCGCCACATAGATGCGATTCAGCAGGCAGTGCAGGACAGCGGTTGGACATTCGATCACGCGTTGATGCCATGGGACAACAAGGAGCATTCCGAATCGAGCGACGTGACCGTGCGTTTGAAGGCAGATAAGCACCAGCAGCAGCAGGAGGACCAGCCGGGATTGCTCATCTTCCGCCGCGCCTACACGCCTGACTCCAAGGACAAGCGCCGCGCCCACCCACCTGACTCCAGGGACAAACTCCTGGTGTTCGTCGTAGGTGAGTCGCCCACAGCGGGCATCCGCAAGGCGCAAGCCGCCAATGCACTTGCGATGGCGGAAACATTGTGGAAAGGGCAGTGGCCGGAGACTGTGTCTGTTCTTGGGCCCTCATTTTCCGGCTCGTTGGCGTCGCTGTCTGAATTTCTGACTTGCTCGAGCCCCCGCAAGTCGCTGCTGTGCAGTGCCCGGCACATTCTGCTGATCAGTGGAACGGTCACCGGCACTGATCCCGTAGATACGTTCCGTGCGCAAGTTGAAGGGCAACGCGCCCAGGTACTGTTTGCCAGCATGCAGGAAAGTGACCACAACGCGGTTCTTCGTTTTTTGTGGTATGCAATGCGCCATGACTATTGTCCCCAGCAGATAGCGTTGCTCTCGGAAGATGAGACCGCGTACGGAACTCACACTCCAAAACAGAAAGATGGGAAAGCGAGTTCCGATCAGCGAAGTGCAAACGATCAAGACAGGAAGGAATGTCTATCTGACAACACTGAGAGATATAACGAAACCGTTCTGCAGCAAGCCGAAGGCGAGATGCTGAAGCTCTACTTCCCGCGAGAGATTTCGCAGTTGCGCGCAGCCTACCAGAAGAATGGTGATACAACGGCAACCGATAAGACGCCGCGGACAACGTTGCCTCTGGACATGACCGCTACGGGCGAGGATGGCGACACGGTCCGGCAATATTCGCAGAAACAACTGCCGCTGTCGCAGGAGGCGGTGTTGCTGGGAATCGTCGCCGAACTGCGTAAACACGAGGTTCAGATTGTGCTGGTAGGCGCGAGCGATCCGCTTGATCAGCTTTTCCTCAGCCGCTTCCTGCGCACGGCTTATCCTGCTGGACAGGTTGTCACGCTGGGAGCCGATCTGCTGTTTGCTCGCGAAATGGATTCACGGCTACGCGGAATTCTGGCGTTGACCACCTATTCGCTCGTCGCCGGAGCAGACCACGAAGACGGAAATGAAAAACATAACGACCGCGTATTCCCCAGTAGTGACTCCGTGGGTATTTATAACGCGGTGAAACTACTGCTGATGGCCTCTGATCCGGGCAATGCGAAGAACGGACAGTTTCCAGGTCTCAGCTCTCTGCCGGGCGACCCTGAACTTTTTCAATATGGTCTGCCGCAGAGTGTGTCCTCCAGTTTCTGGGACACCGATCGCCAGCGGGAGCTACAAGAACTGCGCTGCGTACCCCCGGTCCATCTCACAGTACTCGGCAATGATGGTTATTGGAATATTGTCCCTTTGCCTCCGCACAACCGAACGGAATCTAGAGGGAATAACGCTCAGAGAGTGGCAGAGAAACAACCTTGTATCCCCCATGCAGGAGCGCCTGCTGACGGCATACAAACTGGCTGGACAACCGCGCTGCCTTTCATCGCGAGGGGAACAAATCCGGCAGGAACCGATCAGCCGAGTAGCCAGCAAACTGGTGAAAGAGATAAAGACTCTGACGACTCGCATCTATTGCCGAACGGCTGGCTGTTGCTGGTGCTGTCGGGCATGGCAATTTCACTTGGCTACGTTTACCTGTGCTGGACAGCTTCCATACTCGCCAGCAGCGAGGCTGTGGCACATCTGGCTCCGCCATGCCAGGATTCGCGAGCCATGCTCTTTGCCGCCGCCAGTTATCTGCACCTGCTGCTGATGGGAACATTGTATTGGCCGTATAAGTCCATTGCAGAACCTCACCCGTGGCAGCAAGGAGCCATTCTAGTCGCCATCGTCGCAGTAGTGATTTCTGGGATCTTCGATCTGAAGCGGCGAGACGCAAAACGCCTGGCAGTCGCATTTGCTGTTGCCAGTCTGGCGACATGCTGGATCCTGTTTTATCCATGGAAGGGAACATCGCTGCATTATTTTGCCATGCGATCCGTACACCTTACTTCCGGGGTTTCGCCGCTGCTTCCCATATTCATGCTGATCACGGCAGCTCTGTGGGGAACATGGTACGCACTTTCCGGGGGCTGCCTTGCCGATTCGCGCCGGCCAAGGCTACCTGTACTGCCGGCAAAAGGTGCTCCGCTGTACGAAAAGCTGCTTGCTTTCCGCTGGGTAATGGAAGGTGACCAGAAACGGCTGCTGGAGCTCCTAAAAGCAAATCACATTGACTGGACGACCCTCGCTTTCGCGACCGCGATGATGCTGACGCTGGGATTGTCTGGCGAGAGCTTCCGCAAGTTTCGCCTGGTGTACAGCGCGGAAAGGAACGGCTACGAATATGTGCTCGGTGCGCTGATAGCATGCGTGGTCATCGCGCTCATATACGCCGTCTTTCGCATCCAGAAAACGTGGATGGAGCTGCGGCGGCTGTTGCTTTCGCTTGATAGCTCACCGATCCGGCGTATATTTGCGAGCCTCAAAGAGCTGGGCTTCGCCTGGTCGCCAATCTGGCAGATGGGCGCGGCGAATCTGAGCGAGTCGCGACGACTTCTCAGCAGGCAAATCGAGGCATACACTCAGGCAACACAGCTGGGCGTTCCCGGCGTGGCCAAAATCGTCACAAGAAGAAAAGGTGCCGAAAACGAAAACGGTGGGTTAGATGCGCAACTCGAGGATATGCGGAACGCCTGCCCGGCAACTGAGACCCGTGACGCCTCAAATGTGACGGGAAGCCTGTTTGCAGGATTGGAACGGACGCTTTCGCTTCCCAAAGCCTGGGTGAGCGGTTTGGAAAAACGGGCCGAGTTTGAGAAAGACCTGTTGAATAAATACAAGAACTTCCAGTCAACAATGGCCGAAGCGGGCGTGGAAGCCCTGGCCTTTTCTGCCGATCATTGGATGCCAAAGGGAACTCTGGCGGCGAATAACAGGAAGGGAACTCCGGCTGCGGCAGCGAACAACAGGAACGGAACTCCGGCTGTAGCGGCGAACAACAGGAAGAGAACTCCGCCTGCAGCCCCGGACACGGGTGATCCCAATCAAATCGAAGTAGAAGAGGATTCCGGCGGCAGCGGTGGAATCATGACTGCCTTGATCCGCATCAAGAAAGTCTTTACCGCGAAATCAGATGCGACCCAGGAACAGCTTGGCGCATGCGAGCAGTTTCTAGCGCTGATCTATGCAGCGTTCATTCTTGCCGTCGTGGTAAGGATTCGAACCCTCATGATGGCCGTGGGCGGAATGTACGTTTTCTTTCTGCTGGCGCTTACTTCTTATCCTTTTCAACCCCAGGTAGCAATACGAATGGTCCTGGTATCGCTGCTGGTATTCATTGTCGCCATCGTAGCCACTGTCTATGCCCAGATGCATCGCGACGCTACGCTCAGCTACATCACAAACACCACGCCCGGCGAACTGGGCACGGACTTCTGGATACGGATGGCCGCCTTCATCGCGGTTCCCGCGTTCAGCCTGGTGGCTTCACAGTTCCCAACGATTGGAGGAACACTGAACTCGTGGCTGCAACCGGCCATGGCCGCACTGAAATAAAGTGGAATTTCAAGTTGAAATCGCAACACCGTCAATGCCAGTACTCTTTCATTGTTGCGAGTTAACTTGTGATAGTGTAACGCCACCAAAAACAAAAGGACCGTCCTGAGCGACGGTCCTTTTGGCGCAGATGGGAGGAGCTATGGTTTGATGTTGTCAGGCGGCGTGCGCGTGTGTCTGAGGCTCTATATGCGTCACTGCCAGAACAATGGCCCTTACATCTGAGGAACGGCGGGCGCTTTTTCAATTGCTCTGGGATTTCTACTTCTAACGCGCAATCAAGCCCTGGCAGGGCGCCCTCTCTGCTTCCCGCCAAAGTACGCACACACATTTTTCATGCAGCATTGCTCGCATTTTGGCTTTGTACTCTTGCAAACTTCCTGGCCATGGTGCTTTAGCAGCAGATACGCTCTCATGCGAATGTCGAAGGTGGCCGGCAGTTCGGCTTCTATTGCCTGCTGAGCTTCGCGGTAGGTGACTCCGTAGTTTTCGCGTTCCTGGCCGCGTTGCAGGCGTACAAGAACGTGCGGGCAGTTTGAGGGCACAGCTGCAATGGGCGCGCACCCTGAGAACAGAAGAATGCGGTCAGCACCGGGGTCGGCGATGTTGGGGAATCTCTTTAGCATCGCGCGGACTTTGGCCAAGGGACCCACCAACGCCGAGTGAAGGTCGCCACCAAACTCATCTTGTATTCGTGCGGCGATTTCTTTCAGCCGCATGGCACGCAGCTCCGGAACCATTCCCCCCGGCCGCAGAGCCTCGGCAAGCTTATCCGGTGAGGCCCGCAAAATCTTGTCCGGCTCAACTCCAACACTCTTGTTCAGCTCATCCCAGCCCTTGCTGCACGCCTTATCGCTGGCCGGGTAGCCGCAGTGCCACCACACCAGGAACAAATATGGATCAGTCGGCCAGGTGGCTTGTTGCTCTCCGTAGTGTTTCTCAAGCTGGTCGAGAATGTCAGAGACTGTCGCTTTCATTTACTTGTGCCGCATCCCCGATGGGTTCAAGCCCGCTGGCAGCTGATAGTAATCGCGCCCGGACTCTTCCTCAAGCTTTTAGTGCTTGTGGCTTTTTGAAGTCGAGAGCGCCTGCACCAGAGCCCGGAAGTCCTGCGGCGGCTCGCAGTCAATAGCGATGCTCTTGCCGGATCTTGGATGATCAAACTGCAAATGTGAAGCATGCAGCGCAACCCGGTCAATACGGTGTTCCTGCGCCTCAGCCGGATGATATTTGCGATCGCCAATCACGGGATGACCCACGCTCGAAAACTGTACCCGGATCTGGTTTTGCAGCCCAGTAGCCAGCGCCACCTTTACCAGGGACGCGCCGCGCAGAGATTGTTCGACAATATAATTGAGTTCGGCCCGGGTAGCATCCCGGTCGTTGGGCCTGCTCAGTTTCTGAAACATCCCGGCTTTGCGGAAATAATGCACTAGTGCGCCTTCGCGCGATTCCAGATGGCCGCGAACCACCGCCAGGTATTCTCTTTCTGGAGTATGTGCCAGGAACTGCTGTACCAGAACATCCCGGTCTCGCTCAGTTTTGGCGAAGAGCATGATTCCGGAGGTGAACCGGTCAATGCGATGAACAGTGAATGCTTTTTGCCGCGCAGCTTTCAACTGGTCTGATAGAACGGACCATGCGGAAGGTCTCTCGCTTCCAGGTATCGGCACGGCCGGTAAACCCGCGGGCTTATTAACCGCAACTACGGCATCGTCCTCATAAAGGATGCTGAGTTGCTCGGGCCTAATTCGGCGGCCGTTGCGCGGTGGCGAAGATCCCCGGCGTGTATCTCTTTTCATTTCGTCTCGATTATTGCGGCCTGCAGCAACATGAGTTTTACAAGCAGGGAAGTGCTTTTGCTGGAAGCACCACCTCATCCTAACAAGCCAGCCCGATCTGACCCGCGGATTTGATTTAGGCAGCCAAAAGAAAAAGCCCCTGCCGCGAAAAGCAGGGGCCTTGCCCGTTTAAGGAGCGAGCGAGTTTGTTATCCGCCGTAAGGCATGCCGCCGTGCTCCGGCGCACCAGCCTTCTTGTCTTCCGGAATATCAGAGACAAGGGCCTCGGTGGTGAGCATAAGCGCTGCGATGGAAGCAGCGTTCTGCAGAGCAGTGCGAGTGACCTTGGTCGGGTCGATGACGCCGGCCTTGACCAGATCCTCGAACTTATCGCTCTGGGCGTTGTAGCCGAAGTTCGCATCTTTTGATTCGCGAATCTTGCCCACAACAATTGCACCTTCTTCACCCGAGTTGTTCACGATCTGGCGCAGAGGCTCTTCCAGCGCGCGCTTTACGATCTCAACACCAGTCCGCTCATCTTCGTTCTTGAGTTTGAGCTCGTCGAGCGCGGCCGCGCAACGCACCAGGGCAACACCGCCGCCGGGGACAATGCCTTCTTCCACGGCTGCGCGCGTTGCATGCATGGCGTCTTCCACGCGGGCTTTCTTTTCCTTCATTTCGGTTTCGGTCGCGGCGCCCACTTTGATTACGGCAACGCCACCCACCAGCTTCGCCAGACGCTCCTGGAGCTTCTCGCGGTCGTAGTCGCTGGTGACATTTTCAATCTGGCCACGGATTTCCTTTACGCGGCCTTCGATTTCTGCACCCTTGCCCTTGCCTTCCACGATCGTGGTGTTGTCCTTATCGATCGTGACTTTCTTGGCGCGGCCAAGGTCGCCGACCTGAACGTTCTCCAGCTTCAGGCCCAGGTCTTCCGTGATGGCTTTTCCGCCGGTCAGGATCGCGATGTCCTGCAGCATGGCCTTGCGGCGATCGCCAAAGCCAGGCGCCTTTACAGCGCAAACCTGCAGCGTGCCACGCAGTTTGTTGACCACCAGGGTGGCCAGTGCTTCGCCGTCAACATCTTCGGCGATGATCACCAGCGGACGTCCCTGCTTAGCCACCTGTTCAAGAACGGGGAGCAGGTCCTTCATGCTGCTGATTTTCTTTTCGTTAATAAGGATGTAAGCGTCATCAAGAGCGGCTTCCATGCGCTCGGGGTCGGTCACAAAGTAGGGGGAGAGATAGCCGCGGTCAAACTGCATGCCTTCCACGACTTCCAGCAGAGTTTCCATTGTGCGGGATTCTTCCACCGTGATCACGCCATCCTTGCCGACTTTCTTCATGGCTTCGGCAATGATCCGTCCAATGGTCTCATCGTTGTTAGCGGAAATGGTTCCCACCTGGGCGATCATGTCGCCGCTGACCGGCTTCGAGAGTCCATCCAGGAAGCCTTTGCTGCGCTCGCCGTCTTTGCCCAGCGCGCCGCAAATGGTGTTCACTGCGCGCTCAATGCCGCGCTTCAGGGCCATGGGATTCGCGCCCGCGGCAACTGTCTTCACGCCATCACGATAGATCGCCTGGGCCAGAACGGTCGCGGTGGTGGTGCCGTCACCGGCCACATCGCTGGTCTTGCTGGCCACTTCGCGCACCATCTGGGCGCCCATGTTCTCCAGGTTGTCACCCAGTTCAATTTCTTTGGCCACAGTCACACCGTCTTTGGTGATGACCGGAGAGCCGAATTTCTTGTTGATAACCACATTGCGGCCCTTGGGGCCGAGCGTTACCTTTACCGCATCGGCCAGGACGTTGACACCACGCAGGATTGCCTGGCGCGACTCTTCACCGTGCACAATCAACTTTGGCATTGCTCATATCTCCTATCAAAAATTCTTTTCCGCATGATTGCGGTATTCAGAACCTGTTGCAGCGCTTCAGCAGCCTCCGCTGCTGGTCCCAATCAATATTTGTGCGCTACGACTTAGCGGCGGCCTGCTGTTGCTTTTTCGCGCTCCGCAGGTTTCGCCGAGCCACTAAGGATGCCGAAGATCTCTTCCTCCTTGAGGATCAGGAACTCTTCGCCGTCAATCTTGATATCGCTGCCGGAATATTTTCCGAACAGGACGCGATCGCCTTCTTTCACCGTCATGGGCACATGCTGGCCCTTGTCATACCGGCCTGTGCCGACCGCCACAACAACGCCTTCCTGTGGTTTTTCTTTTGCTGTATCCGGAATGATGATGCCTCCGCGCACGGTTTCAGCTTCCTGTACGCGACGCACCAAAACGCGCTCTCCGAGTGGCGTTAGCTTTGCCATTGAACAACTCCTTCTTGAAATGTGGATTTACTAGGACTGTTGAGGTATTTTTCTGACGGCTAATTGCTAGCACTCATATCCGTCGAGTGCTAATTATAGGGGGAGCCACTTAGGTTGTCAACGCCCAAAAACGAAAAAAGTTGAGCGTAGAAGACTAAAGTTCCGGCTGGTCGGCCGCTCAAGCTGCCTTTGGCAGCAACATGCCTGGATTCATAAGCTTGCAACCGCAACTTAATCATCTTCCCACTGGCAGGAATTTCAGTGGTTCCGCCGGGGAAATCAGCGCTATACTCCGTGCCCAACTTGGATATCTGCGTCTTACCTGTCCCGCGCAGATCTCAAAGGCCCCTGGAGTTCAAAATGCAGTCCTTCTCCCCCATGTCTCACCGTCTCCTCAGTAGCTGGATTCTGGTTGTTTTCCTGGCTCTCGTGGCCATATCAGCTGAGGCGGATTCCGCAGAGTCCGGCGCTATTGTGAGTCGAACCCGGCACGACTTGCAGGTTCTGATGCAAATGGACCAACTGCCTGCCGTTGTCGCGCCTCCACAACAGGATCCAGACACAGCTGCGAAACAAATGCCGGCCGGCAAATATGATGTCTCCCGGATCGGTGAACGTCATGTAGATCATGGCTTGAATATGTACTCGGTGGAGCAGGAGCAGGCGATGGGCCGCAGGATGGCAGACACTGTTGAACGCCATTGCCGCCTGGTCAAAGATCCGCTCGTCAACCAGTACATTCGCGACCTCGGGCAGCGGCTGGTGAGAAATTCTGACGCGAAGATCCCTTTCACGATCAAAGTGATTGACAGTGGTGAGATCAATGCGTTCGCCCTTCCCGGTGGCTATTTCTACGTGGATAGCGGACTGATTGTGGCCGCACAGAACGAATCAGAGTTGGCTGCGGTGATGGCGCATGAGATTGCCCATGTTGCGGCGCGCCACGCAACACGAAACATGACCAAAGTCCAGATCTGGAATATCGTGACCATGCCATTTCTGTTTTTTGGCGGGCCGGTGGGAATGGCTGTCCGCCAGGTATCAAACATGGCTTATCCGGTGAGCGTTAAAAAGTTCAGCCGCGATGCCGAGCGCGAAGCGGATCTGTTAGGAATCGAATACGAGTACGCGGCTGGTTATGATCCGCTTGCCTTCATCAACTTCTTCGAACGTCTCAAGGCGGGCAAGGGAAGAAGAAGCTTTATTGCCAAGGCATTCCTCACCCATCCCATGAACAATGAACGCGTTGACCGGGCGCAGAAAGAAATTGCCACCATGCTGCCCTCACGCGATGAGTACATTGTGGATACCAGTGAGTTCCAGGAAGCGAAGGCGAGGCTGCTTCAGGACTCCGGGGATGCGCTGGTGTTGCGTCGCGGGAAAACGACTGGAGACGAGCCTGTGCTGCGGCGTCGCACGATGGATGA
>DATEJX010000438.1:0-7651 GCA_035277785.1 Candidatus Angelobacter sp.
ATTGATGGCAGGTCCGCGGAGATTCAGCTTATAAGCAACTCGCGAAGGAAGAAAATCGCGCTCACTCGAAAGAAATGCCTGAATACTTCCGCCCGAGCCCACAGCATTGCGAAAAGCTTCAAACTGGTTCAGCACATAGAAATTGGTGGCGGCGCTGGCAAAAACTCCGATCCGCAACTGATACTGGAAAGGATCGCAACCTGCATCTTCAAGAGCAGTCCAGGCACACTCCAGAAATAACCTCTGTTGTGGATCCAGGAGCCGCGCTTCGCGGGCCCCGATACTGAAAAACTCAGCGTCAAAGTGCTCAATGTCATCGAGAACGCCCCGTGCCGGAACGTAGGAGCTATCCTGGAGAACATCGTCCTTAATGACGCCGCGTAACTCCTGTTGTGAAAAGAATGTAATGCAATTCCTGCCTTCCCTGAGATTGATCCAGAATTGCTCAGGAGAATTGGCGCCAGGAAAACGGCATGACATCCCGATGACAGCGATCTCGTCTGCGGCCGCGCTCATAGTCCTGCTCTCTGCAAACGCCGTTTGCGCTGCTCGCGATTGGACAGAACCGCTTCTTCCTGGCGCAGAGGCGCCAAGCCCACGGCCTGCCCCTCCGCTAGAGGCTCAGTGCCGCTGATGTACCGTCCAAGAGCTCGAATTGTTGGGTAGCGGAATAGGTCAACAATCGCCAGTTCCCTGTTGAATTTTGTCACCAGCTTCTTGTGAACCAGGTAAACCGTAATCGAGTCGCCCCCTGCCTCAAAGAAATTCTGCTCCACGCCGATCTGCTCCAGCCGCAACACTTCTCGCCAGACAAGTGCTATCACATCCTCTGTCTCTGTCAGCTCCTGCGCGAGTATGGGCTGAGACGATGAGACAGATTCAGGAGTGGGAAGGGCCTGCTTATCCACTTTGCCGTTCTCCAAAAGCGGCAGACAATCAAGTTCAACGATGACAGAAGGCGTAAGGAACGGCGGGAGATTCTCGACCAGGAAATCGCGAAGCCCTGCCGTTGTAACAGCGTCTCCGGCCGCTTTGATCCAATAAAGCACCAGCCTTGCAGTGCTCGAATCAGAGCTCGCCAGCAGAGCTACAGCAGCTTCCACACCCGGACACTTGAGAGCGATTGCTTCGATTTCGCCGAGTTCCGCGCGGAACCCGCGTATCTTCACCTGCGTATCGCCGCGTCCTAGATATTCGATTCGCAGACCAGGAAGATAACGGCCACGATCACCAGTCCGATACATGCGTGCACCGGGCAGCGCCGAAAAAGGATCAGGGATAAAAACGGCGGCGCTGAGATCAGGCCGGCCAAGATAGCCTCTGGCAAGCCCCTCGCCCGCGATATAAATTTGGCCCGGTACACCTTCGAGCACAGGGCGGAGGCTTTCATCCAGCAGGTACATGCGCGCATTTGGAATAGGCTGCCCGATGGGCATGTTTCCCTCAGGCACATCGGCTGTAGTACAGCTTTCCACCGAACAACCGACTACCGTCTCCGCCGGGCCGTATTCATTCACAACTCTGACTGGCGGATCAATCGTTCGCCACCCATCCAGATGGTCAGAGGTAAGCTGCTCACCGCCTACGATGAGACAGCGTGTCCAGCCCGAGGCATTGTTCAGATCGCTACACTCTGCCAGTAGCTTGAGCTGCGTCGGCGTAAGCTTCACAAAGCTGTAGCCGGCATCCTTTCTTACAGAACGCCTCAACGATTCAATTCCCGGGTCTTCTGGAAGAAGGTGAACTGGTTTCCCGACCAACAATGGGGCAAACAACGAGGTGATAGTTAGATCTACGGACACCGGAGAATGCAGAGCCGCACCCTTGCCCTCGCCTACGTGGTAATACTCAGTTGCCCAGCACAGATAATTGGTCAGGCCACGGTGGGTGATAGCAATGGCCTTTGGATCTCCCGTGGAGCCGGAGGTGAAGATTACATAGGCAAGATTGTCAGGAAGAATCTTCACCGGTTTCGGTTTCTCCGATCGCTGCGACAGTTCCGCAATCAGTGAGCTTGTCACGCTGATTACTCTTTCAGCGGAATCAGGAGTTACGGACGAATCATCTGCCGTGAGCAGGATTTGCGGTTTGCATTGGCGCAATTGCCGCGCAATCCTTGCAGGTGGCGAAGTACGATCAAGTGGCACAAAGGCCGCCCCCGTCTTGAGAGTGCCGATGAGCGCCATCAGCAATAGCGGAGAACGGTCCATTTGAATCGCAACTAACTTCTCAGGACCTGCACCCAATCTCTGCAGTTCGGCCGCGAGGCAATCAGAATAACTATTAAGTTCGCGGAAATTGATTTTTTCGTCATTCCAGGTCACGGCAACTGCTTCGGGAGACTCTTCTACCTGCCTCCGGAACAAGTCGCAGAAGGTCAGATCTGACGGATACTCTGTGGGAAGTGGATTAGCTTTAATCGCAAGGCGTCGAAGTTCCTGGGGCATGAAGTCGTTGGCGTTGACGAGTGCTTCAGGGTCCGCGACCATGGCGTGAAGCACCGCAAAATGATAGTCCTCCAGCAAATCCGCCTGAGCGGCTGAAATCTGCGCGGGATCGTATTCCAGAATGAAACCCATGCTGTCATCCAGCGAGTGGAGAGCGAAATTTACCTGAAGAGGATGGTTGGTTCCGGTGGAGTCCTTGTATCCCGCAAGGATATCCAGAGTACCGCTCCGCAGCGCAGGCGCCATCGCATGGAAATGCACAAAATTAAATGTGCTCTCAAACAATGGGGTATTGCCCTTGAGCTTTTGGATGGCGAGCAGCGGATAGCGGCGGTGTGGCATCAGTCTGCGTTCTTCGCTGAAGACGCGCTGCACCATAGAGGTCCATGGCTCGCTGTTACGGAGTTCCATCCGGAAAGGCAGCATATTGAGGAAGAGTCCACGAACTTCCGTTCCGCCCGACCGTTCAGGCCTTCCATTGCTGGTGAGGCCAGTAATTACCTCCTGTTCACTTCCGGTGAAAAGACCCAAAGCCTTGAGATGAGCCGCAAACAGCACGCTCTTCAGCGGCACTTTGGCCTTACGCGCAATGTTGCGCGCCCCTGCCAGAATCTCGTCCGGAACCGGCCTGGTCTTCATGATGATCTGGCCGGCGGCTGCTCCTGCGACCGCCTTTGCTATCTGGAAGGGAGCGCATTGTGTGACGTAATCTGCCCAGAAGTTTCGGGTTTCCTCAGATTCCAATGCTGCTTTTTCCAGCAGCAGAAATTCGCGGAAAGTAACATCCACAGGCGGCAGCTCCGGCAGCGGCTCTTTCCGAACCCGGCCAAGATAACGTTCATAAATCTCAGCAAGCGTGGAACTGAGACTCCAGCCGTCCGAAATGGCGTGGCACTCCGTGACTGTGAACTGGAAAGTATTCTCGCTTCGGCGGTGGATATGAAAACGCATGAGCGGCGGCCGCGTGAAATCGAACAAGCGGTGCCTTTCTTCGTTTACATATTCATCCAGCGCTTTTTCCTGCTCTTCATGGCTGAGATGGCTGATATCAAAGAACTGTATGGGGAGTTCGGCCGATTCATAGACAAGCTGCAAAGGCTCGCCGAAAGCAGAAAGTTCAAACGCTGTCCGCAGGTTTGGATGGCGTTCCACTGCTTCCTGGGTCGCTTTCTTGAACATCTCCAGATCCAGAACCGCCCGGCAATGCCAACTGTTCACGTTGTGATAAAGCGCCCGGTCATCAAGTTCAAGATGGTAGAGCATGCCGATTTGAAGCCTGCTCAGCGGATACGCATCTTCCACCCCGGAAGGTATCCGGCGCCTCTGTTCTGGCGTGATCAAGGAAAAAGGTATCCCATCGTCGGCGGTTGCAGGTCCTTGATCACGCACGCAGCCCTCAGCCAGTTCGGCGATGGTCTGGCGTTCAAACAAATCTTGCAGCTTCAGACCAAGTCCACTCTTCTGCGCAAGAGCAAGCACCTGAACGGTGCGAATAGAATCTCCGCCCAGGACAAAAAAGTTGTCTCGAACGCCCACACGTTCTAATCCAAGCACGTCTGACCAGATTGCAGCTAATACTTCTTCCTCGGACGTGCGCGGCGGAACATAAAGAACTCCGGAAACCATGCCCGGACTTTTGGGGACAGGCAGGGACTTACGAGCCACCTTCCCGCTTGGCAGCAGGGGGAACCGATCTAGCCACATGAAGCCTGACGGGACCATGTACGAAGGCAAACAGGCCAGCAAGAAATCACGCAAATCAGTTACAGAAGGCGCGATCTGACCCGGTCGCCGCATGAGGTACGCAAACAATTGCTGGCCCTCTTCTCCTCCGTCAATCGTTATGGCGACCGCCTGACTCACTGCGCCATGCTGCTCTAGTCTCGCCTCAATTTCACCAAGTTCAATTCGGAACCCGCGCAGTTTGACCTGATGGTCGCTGCGGCCGTGATATTCCAGCACCCCGTCAGGCCGGTAACGGACAATGTCTCCGGTGCGATACATGCGCTTTCCCAACCGAGAACTGAAGGGATCGGGGAGAAAACGTTCTGCAGTCAGCCCTGGTTGTGCGTGATATCCAGTACCAACCCCGTCACCACCTATAAATAGTTCTCCCGGTAATCCTGCGGGAACCAGCCCAAAAGAATCATTGAGCACATAAAGGGTGGTGTTGCTGATAGGACGGCCAATGGGAGTAACGTCATCCACAGTTGACTTGGAAAAAGAATGATACGTGGCATCGATCGTGGTTTCCGTCGGGCCGTACAGGTTATGCAGCCGCGCAGAGCTCAGATTATGGAAGCGCCGCACAAGCTCCGGCGGAAGAGCTTCACCACCGCAAAAGACATCGCGCAGGCTCGTGATCTCAGAGAATCCGGCCCCTTCTACCAGCAGCTCTCTCAGCAGTGTCGGAACCACCTGCAAGCGTGTAATACCCGCTTCTCTAATTAGTGTGTTTAGCCCGGAAGGATCGCGATGCAGCCCCGGCGGAGCAATGACGATCTGCGCCCCGGCTGCAAGCGGACTATGAAATTCCCAGACCGAGGCATCAAACTGAAATGGAGTTTTTTGCAGCACCCGGTCGGCCTCTTCCAATGGGAAACATTGCTGCATCCAGAGCATGTGATTGACCGCCGCGCCATGCGGTATGACAACCCCCTTAGGCTGGCCAGTGGATCCGGACGTATATAGAAGATAAGCCGGATTGGCAGGAATAACGGATGGCCTCTTCCGGACGAAATCAGATTCTGCGATTGGACCACTCTGAATTGCCAGCACAGGACAAGGCACATCCAGAGGCTGGAGATCGGGTGTGGTAACCATAATCCTGGCTTCAGAGTGACGAACGATATAAGCTCGGCGCTCAGTCGCCTCGTCAGGATCAAGGGACACGTAGCAGGCGCCGGCCTTCAACACTCCCAGAATTCCGATTACCATCTCCAGCGAACGCCGCATGCAGAGACAAACCGAGGAGCCTTCAACGACGCCACGGGCTTGCAGAGCCCCAGCCAAAGCTTCAGCCTGTGCGTTCAATTCCGAGTAACTGAGCGTCTGCCTTTCGAAGGAGAGAGCGGTCGCATCAGGAGTACGCGCTGCCTGCAATTCAAATAGCTCATGCAATGCGGGCGCGGTGCCGAAATGTTGTTCCGTGGAATTTAATTCATGAAGTAGCCATGTCTCCTCGGACGCAGAAAGAATTTTCAGCTCACCCACGTTGGCATCGATATCAGCTTCGCAAATCCGCAGAAAATACTCTGCCAGCCGTTCAACGTCGCGACGCTCGAAGAACCTGCCGTTGTAATTCCACTCCGTGATAATAGAATCGCCGTCATGGCGGCACACTACACGCAATTTGTAAACCGCTGCATTGGTTCTGACGGCCTTAACGTTCAGCACCACGCTGCCAGCTTCGAATGACTGCGGAGATTCATCGGACTCAAACAGTAAGGGCAGCATTTCCGGCGTGCTGCTTCCTAAATCATGCTCAGCCGGCAGGTTCTGCCAAAACTGTGCAAAATCGCGGAGACTCCGACTGTCGACGCTGCTCTCCCGCGCAACATACCTGCTCAGCGGACCAATGCATCTGGCAAAGTCCGGTTCTTCTCGTCCCTCAGACAGGACTCCAATCTTTGGGGTCGAAGACGCTCCCATGCGATGAAGCAAAGCATCTAGGTAGGCAATGAGCAGGGTTTCCAGCGAGATATTCAGTTCCCTCGCGGAGTTTTGCAGCCGTGAGGTGATTGAGCTTCCAATTTTCGATTCAACGGTAAATGAGCCGACCAACGCCAGAACCTGTTCGAACGGAAGTATGGGCTGAACAATACTTTCTCTATTTCCGTCTGCGGCGTGGCGTTCTTTGCTTTCTCCCGTCCTCTCCAACAGTAGACCTGCGATGTCCGCATATTGGGGAGGCGAATCCGGCAGCGAATCACTTTCATACAGCCTCGCCAATTCCTTCACCAGCAGATACAGGCTGGCTCTGTCTGCACAAAGGCCTGCCAAGTCAAGCAGGAGTTCATGCTGTGTGGCAGAAAGTTCAAAGACCTGTGCCAGCAGCAGAGGCCCTTTTTCATAATCCCAGGCGTGAGCAACAAGTTCAGCAAAATGAGCCTTGATTGCGTTCTCCTGCTGATCATCGCCCACATCGCGCAGCGAAATTTTCTGTAGTTGCGCGTCCGAGCTGCCATGGATGACCTGCAAAGGCTCATTCAGCCCCTCGACGAGGCAGAACGTTGTCCTGAGTATTTCGTGTCTTTGCACCAGACGCGTAAGCGCACGCTGCAGATTCTGATGATCCAGCTCACCGCTAATCGCGATGCGGACGCAGCCGCCAAACTCCGCATTGCCCTCGCGGCGTATTAGCTTCCAAAGCGCCGACTGCTGCGGAGAAATCTGGAACCCCTGTACTGCTTGCGTTGTTGCCATTTGAGAGCCTTATGGAGTTGAAAGAAGAATGAAATTAACGAGCCACCGCCACATTTACGGGTTTGCGTCTTTTCTTCAAGTTCTCGGGAGCTGATATCGTGGCCACCGGCAAGTCTGTTTTGCCATAGAGTTCTGAACGCAGTACTGACAGCTCGGCGTCCGTGCTGTTCACGATTCGCTGAAGCAGCCTCTGGAAAGATTCCGCCATCTGCAAAACGGTTGAGTGATTGAAAAGATCCTCGCGATAGGAAATCACCCCGGAAAGCGATTTTTCCAGCTCTACCGCAGTCAGCGTCAGATCATATTTTGCGATGCTGCTTGCTAGTGGAAAGCCTCGGATGTGTAATCCAGCACAAGTCAACTGATCGGGTGAGAGGTTCTGCATCACGAGTTTGGCCTGAAAAATGGGTGAGTACTGCAAGCTGCGCTGGACGTTCAGGGCCTCCACCACTTTCTCGAACGGGGCTGCATTGTGTACATACGCGTCCAGTGTCGTCTGCCGTACCCGCTGCAATACCTTCCGGAAACTCGGGTTCCCTGACAGATCTGTCCGCAACGCCAGTTGGTTGATGAAAAACCCGATCAGCCCCTCCGTCTCCCCTCGCTGCCGGTTGGCATCATCCGTCCCCACCACAATGTCACTCTGCCCGCTGTAGTAGTGCAGCAGCACCTGGAATGCCGCCACCAGCGTCATAAATAACGTCGCCCCTTCCCCCTGGCTCAGCCTCCTCAACTCCTGCAACAGCTCTTCGCCCACCGCAAATCCCACCGTCGCTCCA
>DATEJX010000439.1:0-11910 GCA_035277785.1 Candidatus Angelobacter sp.
GGGCAGCGCGAAAAGATGGAGCAGTTGCTGGCTCGGGTTGAGATCCGGTTGGAGCAATTCATTGAAACCGAGCAGGGCAAGCCATAGCGAGATTTAACGATGAGGTGAGAAGCGACAGCAAGCGATCAGCTACTTAGCTCTTCTTCAAATGACGTCGCAGCAGTGTTTCCAGGCTGGCTTTAGAGCCTTCATAGTCAGCCTGAGAAAGCTTGCCTTCAGCGCGGTCTTTTTCAAGCTCGAACAGTTCTTCCTTGATTGCTTCCAGCACGGCATTGCGTGGCATGGCGCGGCCAGCAGATCCACCATTCGGCGGTGATTGGCGTTTGCGAGATCCTGATGCTGGGTCAACAGAAGTGACGCCACTTGCAATTGTTGATGGCGACCTGCGCTGCGCTCGGAACAACCAATAGCCGCCCGCGATTACCGCCACGACGAAGATGCCGACGATGTACCAACGTGAGCTGGTGGAATCTGCAGTGGGCTGGTTTGCCGGGGAAGGTAATGCGCCGGTTCCAGCAGTGTCCGTTCCCTGGGATTCAGCTCCGCCTTGTGCGGGAACGGTGCCCTCGCCCGAAATCGAAAATTTCAATTCTTTTCCTGACGGAAGATCATGCCCAACAAATACGGTCATCCCGTCGACATCAGGCGAGTGGCCAAGTTCCGGGTCAGAAGAGTTGAATTGCATACTCTTCGGCAGCATGATTCCGAGCTCAGCCAAGGGAAGTTCAGGCGTAACGTTGAACTCGCGCGTACCGGCGTAGGGAACGTTGTAAGTGACTTGAAATCGCGTCCGGCCTGGACGCAGCGGAAAAGGATACCCATAGCGATTTTTTTCGCCAACCGGGATTGGCCGCATACTGGTGGGCATGCCTCCTGGACCTTCCGCCACACCTTCTTCAATCTGAGCGCCCGCAGGCAGATCAAAGTCGAATGAAGTGCTGCCTGACTTGGTGCGCGGAGGGCTGGATTCATTGCTCAAAATAAACGTTTCAGCAACTTCCATGCGCCCGTTCGGCATGGTCTGGAAGCGGAACACGCGCCCCTGGAAAACGAGATGATCAATGGTCTTCGTGGCATCGTAAACGGTAACGTTTACTACGTTGGAGCCCTGCGCGCGCTGGAAATAATTCACTCCCTGGTGTTCCACTCGCACCAGGTACGGGCCACCTTGCTGTGCCGAAGGCAGATTGAAGTGCCCACTGGCATCTGTCTTGCTGTGCGCCACTTCGTCCATGCCGCCGGAAAGCGAAAGCAGGACAACGTTATCGCCGGATGAAGGCTTGTTCGTGGATCCGTTGCTCACGGTCCCGGTGATCTGCGCGGCAAAGAGGCTTGCAGAGAAGATGAAGCAGAAAAGTGCTAAACCAATCCGGTTTGTGAGTTGCACAGTTATTCTCAGTGTTGGTGACCCTGGGAGGATTCGAACCTCCGACCTGCGGTTTAGGAAACCGTCGCTCTATCCATCTGAGCTACAGGGCCACAGTGATATTTTACAGGAGTTCCGGATGGCTGAACGCCATCGACTGGACCGTGCGATGAGTCACGATAAACTGGTACTGCATGCCGAAATTCGAAAAGCACATCTTCATTTGTACCAACCAACGGCCGGAAGGGCACGCAAAGGGTTCATGCAATCCAACTGGCGGAGCGGAACTGCATCAGGCATTCAAAGCGGGGTTGGCGAAGCGTGGACTCAAAGGCAAAGTCCGTGCCAACAAAGCCGGATGCCTGGATCAATGCGAGCACGGGCCAACCGTGGTGGTTTATCCCCAAGCGGTTTGGTACGGAGGCGTCACGTTAGCTGATGTGGATCAAATCATCGATCAGCACATCGCCGGCGACACGGTTGTGGAACGGCTCGTAATTCCTGACGCCTGTCTCAACACTGAGAGCTGTCCACACAAACCGCGTCGCTAGGTTTTGGGCCCTGAAGGGATAAAGGGCTTTTCACCAATCGCCCAACGCACCCGTTTCTGAGCTCGGCTTGCGCTCCGATGTATGAGTGATTCAGCCGCTCCTCTTCTCTTTCGGCGCAAAAAGGATTCTTCCCATCAGCAGAATGGCCCCAACTACAATCGCGCTGTCGGCGATATTGAAAGGAGGCCAATGATGATTACCGATATAGAAGTCCAGAAAGTCAGTTACTGTTCCTTGCTGTAGTCGGTCCCACAGATTGCCGAGCGCGCCGCCCAGAATCATGCACAGGGAAATCGCAGTCAGGTCCAGAGTATTTCCGTGTTTCCAGAGCAGATAACAAACCACCGTGCAGGCGACAACAGCAAAGCCGATCAAACCTGCTGTTCGCCAGGGAGAGCTGGAATCAGCAAATATGCTGAATGCTGCGCCAGTGTTCTCCCAGTGTGAGAGCTGAAACAAACCGGGAATGACGGAAATCTCCTGTGCCACAGGAATGTGCCGGATGACCAGCAGCTTGGCTATGCGGTCCAGCAGAATCACTGCTGCGGCAATCAAGGCGTGATATTTTCGCATTGCTTATGGCGATTTACGGAAGATTCCTGCGGCAGTTTACCAAAACAGGTAGGTCGCATTCGGCCAGCTTGCCTGAACCGCTGCTCACTGTTGCGATTGGCTTATGGCTTTTTCTTCCTGCGGCGCCAGAAAAATTTCACTCAACAGAAGCAAGGCGCCCACCACAATTGCGCTATCCGCAATGTTGAAGGCCGGCCAGTGATGGCTTCCCAGGTAGAAATCCAAAAAGTCGATCACCCGTCCGCTGGCCACACGATCCCACAAATTGCCCAGCGCGCCTCCAAACACCAGGGAAAGCGCAATTGCGGTTGTGTTCATGGCATTGCCGTTCTTCCACAGCAAGGCAGAGACAACCGCCAGAGCAGCCACGGAAAACAAAATCAGCATGGCCACTTTCCATTCTGAAGGCGAATCAGAGAACAAACCGAAGGCAGCGCCCTGGTTCTGCACATGTGTCAGGCGGAAAAGACCCGGCACCACGTCCACGCTGTCATTGGGAGTGATGTTGCGGGAAATCACCCACTTGGTCAACCGGTCCAGTATGACTACCAGGGTCGCTATGATTACGTGATACTTGCGCATATCGATTTATTTACTGCTGCCCGCCTGCTCTTTCCAGTTCTTCCAGTACGGGCAGGCAACGCTCACATACTGTAGGATACCGCGCACTCTTGCCAACCTCAGTAGAATAAAACCAGCAGCGCTCGCACTTCTGGCCAGCGGCCTTTTGTACTTCTACGCGCAAAGCACCCGGTTCGTTCCCTTGGGCCGCAGGTTGAATCTCCACCCCAGAGACCACCAGCAGGTACCGCAGGTCTTTCTTATATTGATTCAGAAGCTTGTGCTGCTCGTGCGGGGCGTGGATGATTATGCCCGCCTCTTCTGAGCGTCGGAGCAATTTCTCTTTGCGCGCCACCTCCATGGCCTTCATGACTTCATCCCGGACTTTCAGCAGCGATTCAAAGTCCGCGGCCAGGGTTTTGACCTGTTCTGATTCGGCTTCAGGGCATAGCTCCTCCGGGGTAGGGAAGTACGCCATGTGGACGCTCGCTGCCTTGTTGGCCGTCCTGGGCAGCCAATGCCATACTTCATCAGCGGTAAAAGAAGCAATGGGAGCAATCAAGCGTACCAGCGCCTCGCCAATCTTCCACACGGCGGTTTGCGCGGAGCGTCGCGCCCGCGAATTCGGCGCCGCAGTGTATAGCCGGTCTTTGATCGCGGCAAAATAGATGTTGCTCAAAGCGGCGTTGCAGTATTCGTTCAGCTGCTGGTAGATCCGGTGAAACTCAAAATTGTCATACCAGCCGCGGACGCGCCGGCAGAAATCCGCCGCCAGCATTAGCTCGTAACGATCCAGCGGCTCCATGTCCGCAAACTTCAGCGCATCTTTTTCCGGATTGAAGTCAAACAGATTATTAACGATATAGCGCAGCGTGTTGCGGACGTTGCGGTAATCATCGCCGATGCGGTTCATCAGCTCGTCGGAAACAGTAACGTCCTCCTGAAAATCTACTGACGCCACCCAAAGCCGGATGATCTCGCCGCCTTTGGTCTCAGCAATCTTCACCGGGTCAATTCCGTTACCCAGGGACTTCGACGTGGCACGTCCCTGCGGATCCAGGGTCCAGCCGTTGGTGGCCACAGCGCGATACGGCGCATGCCCGCGCGTCCCCACCGCCACCAGCAGGGAAGAATGGAACCAGCCCCGGTACTGATCACCGCCTTCCAGATAGAGATCAGCAGGCCAGGGCATGTTGGGCTGCTGTTCCAGCACTGCTGCCTGGCTGGAGCCGGATTCAAACCACACGTCGATGATGTCATTCTCCTTACGAAACGTGGTTGAGCCACAGGAGCACCTGGTTCCTGCAGGCACAATCTGGGAACTCTCGCGCGTGTACCAGGAGTCTGCTCCTTCGCGGGCAAACAACTCCACCACGGCCTTATTTGCTTCTTTGGATTCCAGAAGCTTTCCGCACGTTTCGCAGAAAAATACTGCTATCGGCACACCCCAGACCCTCTGGCGAGAAATGCACCAGTCCGGCCGGCCTGCAATCATGTTGCTGATCCGCTCCTCGCCCCAGGTGGGGATCCATTTCACCTTCTTTATTTCATCCAGTGACCTTTGGCGCAGCTTGCAGCCATCCGCCGGGGCATCCATGGAGATGAACCATTGCTCCGTCGCCCGGAATATCACCGGATTGTGGCAGCGCCAGCAATGCGCATACTGGTGCTCGATCTTGCCTTCGCCCATCAGCACGCCGCGTGTTTTCAGCAGCTCGATAATCGGTTGATTGGCCTTGAACACCGTCAGCCCGTCGTATTCAGGCAATCCGTTGCGAAGCCGGCCAGCCGCATCCACGTTGCAGGTCTGGTCCAGCTTGTATTTCACGCCGGTATAAAAGTCTTCTGCACCGTGCGACGGTGCAGTGTGAACCACGCCCGTGCCCTGGTCCGTGGTGACGTAATCCGCCAGCACGCCCAGGATCTGGCGGTCTAAAAACGGGTGCGCAAAAGTTGCGTACTCAAGCTTGCTACCACGGAACCGCGCAATCTCCGTCGCGCCCGTCAGATTGCATGAATCTACAGTTGCTTTTGCCAGCGCGTCCGCAACAATGTAGACGTCGTTGCCGCTTTGCAGGGCGACATAGTCCAGTTCGGGATGGAACGCCACCGCCATTGACGCCGGAAGCGTCCACGGCGTTGTGGTCCAGATAATAGTGTTTACCTGCTTGCCGGAGAGAGCAGGATCAATCTTCTCTGGCGCGCTCGTCATCCGGTACTTTACCCAGATGCTGGGGCTGGTGTGCGTCTCATATTCCACTTCTGCTTCCGCCAGCGCGGTTTTGTCATGGATGCACCAGTACACCGGCCGAAGCCCTTTATAGACGGCGCCCTTTTCCATGAACTCAAACAACAGCCGCACAATGGTGGACTCGTATTGCGGGTCCATGGTGGAGTAAGGCTCGTTCCACCGGCCCAGGATCCCCAGCCGCTTGAATTGCTCCCGCTGCAGGTTCAGGAATTTCAGCGCATATTCGCGGCAGGCCTTGCGGACATCCGCTGGATTCATTTCCAGCTTTTTGCGCCCCAGTTTCTCGTCTACCTTGATTTCAATCGGCAGGCCGTGGCAATCCCATCCCGGAACATACGGAGAATCAAAGCCCGCCATGGTCTTTGATTTCACTACAAAATCCTTCAGACACTTGTTGAGCGCGTGCCCTTCGTGGATGGCGCCGTTGGCATAAGGCGGACCATCATGCAGGACGTACACCGGCTTCCCCTGGCGCGACTGCCGGATCTGGCCATAGAGATCACTTTTCTCCCATTTTTCCAGCCACTTGGGCTCATTCTGGGGCAGGCCGGCCTTCATGGGAAAGTCAGTCTTGGGCAGGTTTAAGGTCTTTTTGAGCTCAAGTGGCTCACTCATCGTCTCTCCGCTGTAAAGGGCTTGAACTTCCATTATATCTGTCGCCTCGCTTCACACATGTTTAGTCTTGCCAAGCTGCTTTACATACACACAATTAAAACAATGCAAAATTGCACCGCGTAGGTCCTTCCCTCCTTTGTTGCAGCCGTACCATTTCATTACTTTTTTATTACTTTCATCTTCGGGATGAATCGCTCAGTGGTCTAGAACCAGTTGCTTAACCCCCAACAAACAAATGCCATTTTCTTCGCGGCCCAACTGAAATTTACGACTTTTAACAAAACCATTTGCTGTGAGCAGGAATCTATCACTTGAGCAAACCAAAAAATTTGTCGCGTCCTCGTCGTTCATTTTGTTGTGTCGCGTGTTGCCTCAAGCCGGAGAAACTTTGACTTAGGAAACTCCGCTGGAAGCAACTTGCACCTTAATTCGCTCATCTTTTATGAATGAATCCAGACCACACGAGTTTGGTGGTGAAGTGCAGAAACCAAACACGTTCGGTAGTGAAAAGGTAAAGCGGGTCGAGCCCATGGCGAATCAGGCTATTCTTCCTCCACCTCCGCGGCAGCGCATTTTGACTGAAGGTCCACGTCTGTCTGGCCTTCCCGAAATGCATCGCTCCATGCTGGGTTCTCTGATAAGGAACCTGTGGGAACTTATGTTCCCGGAAAAACTTCCGCCGTTGCGGATGACGGCCCGCCCGGTTCAGGTCCGGGAAATCTGGACGCATCGCAATCCCAGAAGGGCAGCTACCGGCTCGCTCACCGTACATTTACTGGGCATTGCCGCGTTGGTTGCCATCTCCATCATCAGTTGGCGTACACCCACAGCCCAGGTCAAAAAAGAGGACGTCACGTTGATTGCTCCTCCGCTTACTGACTACCAGCCGGTGATGAAGCCCGCTGTTGCTGTGAAGCCCCTGGCGGGCGGCGGTGGCGGCGGCGAGCATGCCAAAGTTTTTGAGTCCAAGGGAAAACTGCCGAAGGTTGCTCCTGAGCAGTTCACGCCTCCCACTGTCGAAATCAAGAACCAGAAGCCGAAACTCGCGGTGGAAGCCACCGTGGTTGCTCCTCCCAAGGTAAAGCTGCCGGATAATCCCAACATGCCGAACCTGGGCAATCCCATGTCCGCCCGCGTTTCCGGTCCCGCATCGAATGGTCCCGGTTCCGGCGGCGGCATTGGTTCAGGCAAGAGCAACGGCATCGGCTCCGGCACGGGGCCTGGTCACGGTCCCGGAGAAGGCGGCGGATTCGGTGGAGGCATTTATTCCATCGGTGACATCGGCGTGACTCCGCCGGTGGCAAAGTTCACCCCTGAGCCAGACTTCTCTGAGGAAGCCCGCAAAGCCAAGTATCAGGGGACCGTCACGCTCAGCGCCATCATTGGCCCCGATGGCAAGCCCCATAACCTGAAAGTTGTCCGCAGTCTCGGTATGGGTCTGGACCAGAAGGCCCTGGAGAAAGTCAGGACCTGGCTGTTTGAGCCGGGCAAGAGGAACGGCCAGCCCGTAGCAGTGGCCATGACGCTGGAAGTGGACTTCAGACTTTTCTGAGCCTGCTTATAGCGCTCGAAAACTAGCAGACGTTAATAGCGTCGTTGTTCTTTCAAATAACGCAACGCTAATGCGAAGACGAGAGGAGAACCTGCCTCTCGTTTTTTGCTTTTGTCGCTAATTCCACAGCGCTTGCTTTCCCGATGACGGCGATGTCGCGCGATCTCGGCGATGATTCTTCTTCCAATCACGGCAATTTTGCACCTTGGTTAACCTTAGTGTCCGGACGGGCACATTCCTGACACTTTAAACCGGGCACATCCCTGACACTTTCTGCTCCGCTGGGTTGAGGGGAAGGGGTGCAGGGGAAGGGGAAGCTTCTCCTTCCCCTGCAGCGTCATTAGCATAGCCTTCCCCGGTGGGTAGAGGCAGCAGATAGCCGTGATCACTGTCAAACAGGGCCAAAGGAATCTGTGCAAAGTAAACCCTGTAACGGCGATCATCGATTGGCAACAAACCTACTCGCTCACCCCAAAGAACTTGACTGACGAAAACCTCGTGCTTCTTCCAGCGCATCTGCCCCTTGTGCCCCACGGGGCGCACCAGCATGCTGTCGGGATACTCCACCTCCGGCAGTCGCGTCGGAAACTTCCGCGGCGACGGCTGATAGACCGCGGCCGGCGTCTGCATCTCCAGGGCCTCATGCGGACGCACTTCGTTGAACTCCTTCACAAACCGGTCGAAGGCTCGTTGCTGCGCCCGCCGATTCGCTGCTGCTGGTTGCGCCGTCTCTTGCTCCAGCGTTAAATGCATCCGTTCATGCCGTCCGTTCTGCTCCGGATGTCCCGCTTCGATCCGCTCCGGCACAATGCCCAACTTAATCCACCACACCGCCAGACGCGATAAGCCTGCCAGAGCTCGCGACGCAAACGGCGCGCCATTGTCGGTGCGGATTGCCTCCGGCAGTCCATATTCGCGAAATGCAGCTTCAAAGATCGCCTGCACCCGCGCCGTGTCCGTCTTTTCCACCGCCTGGCATCGCAGCAGATACCGGCTGCAGGCATCCGTCATCGTCAAGGGATCAATCCGCTCTCCGTCTCCGGTTCGAAACCAGCCCTTGAAGTCGGCGCACCACACTCGGTTCGGTCCATCGGCGTGGGCCAGCGGCTGGCTGTACGCGGCTGTCCGCATTCGCTTCTTGCGCGCCACCACCAAGCCCTCCCGCTTCAGCAGCTCCCCGATCGTGCTCAGCGCAGGCCAGACCCGCCCAGGCTCGTCACGCTGCAGCACCTGCTTCAACTTCCGCGGTCCCCATCTCATGTGCGCCTGGCGTAACTCCACAATCATCCGCTCCACTTCCGCAGGCGTCTGGTTTGGGTGCCGATGTGCTGCTCGCCCTCGCTCCACCAGGCCAGCCAGCCCATACTCGCGATACCGCCGCAACCACACATACCCGGTTTCTCGCGAAATCTCCCGCCTCTCACACAACTCTGTCATCGAGTACTCGCCTTGCTCATACTCAAACACAAACCGCAGTTTCTCTTCCATCACACTGCTCTCTTTCCATGGCATGCGCTGTTTTTAAACCGCGCCTGCTCTCTTGTGCAGTGTCAGGTATGCTCCCGGTCTGTTCTGTCAGGCATCCGCCCGGTTTGGACCAAACCTTCGCGTGCCCCTACCCCATCCCGTCAACCCCGAAAAATATAGACTTACAGGATTCAACCCCGGCGTTGATTTTGCGTTTGTGTCCGTTCACGCAATTCGAACCGGATGGCAATTTGTACTACTTGGTAAATAGTCTGCTCAGGGCTGAATGCTGATTGCTGTTTGCTAGATTTTCAAAGAACAATTTCCGTCCGCCCTGGGGCAGCGAGCTTTTGGGCAGCTACCAGATAATTCGCTGGCAGCTTTGTCCAAAAGCCATTCACGTTAGCATGCCCACCGCAGCGAATCAATTACGAAGAAGGTCAGGGTGCCCGCACGCCTGTCAAGTGTCTTGAAGGTCATGGCCGTAGTTTCGCTTTGGCTGAGTGCTGAATGCTGCTTGGGCGAAGCCCAACGCTTCTGACCATCTTTTCACGTTAACTGACGCATCACACCAGCGGTTACATCTTTGGGACGCCCGCTTCCGGATCAGGCATCGACGGCAGGTTGTAACACACCAGAATTCCGCAAGGAGAGAGCTGTGGAAAGAAAGAGACTGGAGTACCCGCTGTTGCTGGTTACGTTGTTTACAGGACTATCAATGATGGCGCAAACCACCGCGCCCACTTACCAGATTTTTGTGCCGCCCTCGGGAATTGCCGCTGACGCGGGCGAGCCTTCGATTGGCGCCAATTGGAAGACTGGCAAAGTGATGTTTCAGGCAGAACTGGAAACTGACCGCGTCACCTTCTCCGGCAATCCGGCTTCGGCCACGTGGGAGAACGTGAGCCCGGCTACTTCGGAAGCTTCGCTGGATCCAATTCTGTTCACTGATTCCACCACGGGGCGGACTCTGGTGTCAGAGCTCGCAGGTGTGTGCAGCCTGTCGTCGTTCAGTGATGACGATGGCGTCAATTTCACGCCTGCTGTGGGATGCGGTGTTCCGGCCGGGGTTGATCACCAGACGATCGGCGGCGGCCCGTTTGCTCCCACTGTAGTTCCCCTTGGCGTTGGATACTCCCATGCGGTCTACTATTGTTCGCAGGATATTGCTGACGCTTCCTGCGCTCTCAGCGTAAATGGCGGGCTCACTTATGGCGCGGCCGTCCCGATTTACACGGTGCTTGATTGCGGCGGCTTGCATGGCCACATCAAAGTCGGTCCGGACGGAACGGCTTACGTTCCCAACAAGAATTGCAACGGAGCAGCCGCGGTGGTTTCATCGTCCAACAACGGAATTACCTGGACGGTCCATCCCATTCCCGGCAGCACGTCGGGCGATAGCGATCCTTCAGTGGCTGTGGCGTCAGACAACACAGTCTATTTCGGCTGGCATGGCGGCAACGGACATCCCATGGTGGCCGTCTCGCATGATCGCGGAGCCACTTGGAGCAACATTACCGACGTGGGTACTGCGCTCGGTATACAGAACGTGGCCTTTCCTGCCATGGTGGCGGGCGATGGCAATCGCGCGGCGCTGGCCTTTTTGGGCACTCCCACCGGCGGTGACGCCCAGGACACCGCGAACTTCACCGGTGTGTGGCATCTCTACATCGCGCACACCTTTGATGGAGGCGCGACCTGGACGCTTGTCGATGCCACGCCCAGTGATCCGGTGCAGCGCGGCTCCATCTGTCTGGCTGGCACCACCTGCGGCAACGATCGGAATCTGCTCGACTTCATCGACGCCACAGTAGACCAGCAGGGCCGTGTGCTGGTGGCCTTTGCCGATGGCTGCATTGGCGCATGTGTGACCGGCACGGTTAATTCGTTTACAGCGCAGGGGAGCATCGCGCGGCAAGCCGCGGGAAAGGGCGTATTCGCTGCTCTCGACGGGACGTTCTAAGCGCCGTCCCTGGGCAAAAGCGCTGCTTGGGAGAGACTAGCCGCAGATTCACACCGATCCACGCGACATAAGAATTCTGCATTCATCTGCGTTGATCAGCGTTCATCTGCGGCTAATTTTCTGTTTTTCTCCGCGTCTCCGCGCCTCCGCGGTGAAAGCCCTTTATTCCATTGCGACCTTCGCGTCCTTGGCGGTAAATGAATTGGCCTTTGTCACTCCGTCCTCAGGGCCTCCATGGGTGACACTCGCGCTGCACGCCGGGCAGGCAGGTACGCGGCAATCAGGGCTACCGCTGCCAGAAGCACCGGCGCTGCGATAAACGTAAGCGGATCGCGTGGCCCAACGCCGTATAGCAGACTCTTCATCAGACCGGAGAGCGCCAGCGCCATCAAAATTCCTGCCACTGCGCCGGCAATCACCGGTCGCGCGCCGCTCCCAACCACAATCCGAACAATGTTGCCGGGTTCGGCTCCAAGGGCCACACGCACTCCAATCTCGCGTGTGCGCTGTGTAACGGAATAAGCCAGGATCCCGTAAATTCCAATGCATGCCAGCACCAGTGAAGCCAGAGAGAATCCTCCCAGCAGCACCGCGCTGAACTGCTGCCTTGAAAAGGTCTGGCGCACTACCGTTTCCATGCTGCGCAACTGTGATACCGGCAATTCAGCATCAAGCTGCTTGATCACTCTGCGGGCGGGTCCAGCCAGCGCCAGTGGGTCCGTCTCTGATCGCAACACGAATACCATCTCTCCATACGCAAGGTGCGCATGAACGTAATACACCGTTGGTGTCGGCTCCTTGTCCAGCGTTCCTTCTTTCACATCGCCCACCACGCCCACAATTTCGCCAAAAGGATTTTCCTTCTCCATTAGAGCGCTGATCTGGGTTCCGATCGGTTCCTGGCCGGCCAGGAACTTCCGCACAAACGCCTCGTTTACGATAAAACGATGCGGTGTATCTGCCTGGTCGTCTGCCGCTGTAAAGTCACGCCCTCGCACCAGCGGAATACCC
>DATEJX010000440.1:0-3418 GCA_035277785.1 Candidatus Angelobacter sp.
AGCTTTCGCTGTTTGGTGTCCCAGAGCGCAATCGCAAACATGCCGCGAAGATGACTGAAGCAATCTTCGCCGTAGTCTTCATAGAGGTGAACAATAGCTTCCGTATCAGAGCGTGTGGTGAGAGTGTGCCCGCGAGCGAGCAGTTCCTGGCGGAGCTCAGGATAGTTGTAAATCTCACCATTCAGGAGGACCCAGACCGTTCCATCTTCATTGCTGATCGGCTGATGTCCGCCGGCCACGTCGATGATGCTGAGCCGCCTGTGGCCGAGACCAATCCCGCCATTCACATAAACGCCCTGGTCATCCGGACCCCGGTGACTCAAGGTTCCGTTCATCTTTTCTACGTCTTGCCGGGTGACGGGTCTGGAATGATCAAACTCAAAAATTCCGCAGATTCCACACATTTAGACTTCTTGCTCCTGTTAAGCCTTCGCCCAAATTAGGGGCTGCACCAAGGTTCCATGTGGCAACTCGATGTCCAAAGAGACGCAGATCATCTCCAACGTGCGGACCTAACCTGCGGGGGATCATGAGCTTACGTTCAGTAAGCGGCGTTCTAAGGAATTAGCCACTTTCTCCTTATATATATGTGCATAAGTTTGCACATAAACGCCGAGGCTAGATACAGCTGGAGCACTCCTTGCTGTTACCTCTTTGAAATCTGGCACTTAAATTCGCCTCGGGTGCCTGGTTCTGGCAGGACATTTGCATTTGTTCTGACTTGGATGGAATTTAATCCACGAGACTCATGCGCATTCTGACCTTCAGCAGCCTTTTCCCCAATGCGACCGATAAGACGTTCGGGGTATTCATTTATCAGAGGATGGCGCATGTTCAACGCCGGCCGGGAAACAAGGTTTGTGTAGTCGCTCCGGTCCCATATTTTCCGTCGTGGCTTCGAATTGCACGATGGAGAGCGATGGGCCAGATTCCCCGAGTAGAAGAAATTGGCGGGATGACAATCTATCATCCGCGCTACCTGATGCTGCCGCGGGTTTCCATGTATGTGCAGGGACTCCTGATTTTTCTCGGCAGCTTCCTCCTGGTAAGAAAGCTGCATCGGCAAAATTCTTTCGCCTGTATTGACGCACACTACATTTACCCCGACTGTTTCGCGGCCGTGATCATTGGCAAGCTGTTGCGGCTCCCGGTTGTCGCCTCGGCACGCGGTACAGACATCAACCTTTATCCAAAATTCCGCGGGTTGCGTCCCATGATCCGCTGGACGTTGAAGAACACCGCCGGCAATATTGGCGTTTGCCGGGCGCTTGCCGATGAAATGATCGCCCTTGGCGCTCCTTCTGAAAAAGTAAGGGTGATTGGGAACGGGGTTGACCTGGAGCGATTTCATCCGGTGGATCGAACGAAGGCGCGCAGGAATCTGGAGATCCCGCAAGATGCGCTCGTCGCAGTCGCGGTGGGCGCTCTGATTCCGCGAAAAGGCTTTCATTTTCTTATACCCGCAGTGGCGAGCATTGCTGAGCGATTCCCGAAATTGCGGCTCTACATTGTTGGAAAAGGCGATCAAGCTGAGTTGAAGGCACTTGCTCAATCTCAAGGGCTCGCCGACCGTGTCTTTTTTGCCGGCAGCAGGCCCAATGAAGAACTGAACTTATGGTACAGCGCGGCGGACGTGAGTTGCCTTGTCAGCTCACGCGAGGGCTGGCCAAACGTCGTACTGGAATCATTGGCCTGTGGTACACCGGTGCTTGCGACAGGACTATGGGGTGTACCGGAAATACTGGTTTCACCTGAGCTCGGCATTATGGTTCAGCAACAGATCGTAGACATCGCGGATGGGCTCGACCGCGCCCTGACGAGAACATGGGACCGCAATCTCATCATCAATTACGCACGCACACGAACGTGGAGCGTTGTTGCCGAGGAAGTAGAGAAATACTTTGCATACATTCTGCAAAAAAACATTGCTCAACCTCAAGACGTAGATGAGCAGCAGCCTGCTGAGGAAGGCTGCTCAGAGCACACTGTCTAAACTGTCGAGATTCTCTTGCACGGAATTTTTTTCTCGAACGTGTAGTTTGTGCTCTCGTTTTCATTTCTTTCTCGCAGATCTTTTCAAACGTAAACTGCTGGCCTGCATCACACTTCCCGTTGCCAACCGGTTTGGCTACGTTCTTGCGAATGGCTCAGCAAACCTAACGCGTTCAGGCTGTGCGGTGAGCCCGTGAGCATTGCTTCCTGAGCGCTCGAATGTTTCCGCATCGGCGGAGCCTGCAAAGCAAAACAGAAGTTGCAAAAGTTTTCACCTCGTAATTTGAGCCCGTTTTTCTCCCAGGACAACGGTGAAGGTAGGCGCAGTGGTGGAGTGCTGTTCAAAGGGAATGTTCCATCGTATTGCGATGTAGTGAGACGAGCATCACGTGCATGTGCAAATTGTTGCGAATTACTTTTGGCTGGGGCCAGTTGTGAGCGAGCCGGTGCGACTCCCGGCATCTCGTCGCTCAAGCACCTCGACTGTATCTTTCAACATGAAGAATGGTTGTCACCGCCACTCCGTCCGCCCGGCGCTGATGCAAGGAAAGAAGTAGATGAGAATTGCAGTTAACCTTCGCGATGCGATTAGCAGCAAATTGAAAGTTGTTTTTCCGGCCTTGATTCAGGTCATCCTCTTATCTTCGCTTGCTGCTGCGCAGGTCAGCGTGCCATTGACCATTCAGGAGATGAAGTATCCAGCTATTACAGGCGTGGCACGCACCAGTGAACCGGTCACGGCCGGTATTCCACTTGCCAAGGGGGCGATCCCTTGCGCCAACGCAAATCCGGCGAGCTGTTCCGGAATCTCATCTTTGGGTTTGACCGGCGCGACCATGGGACAGTTCCGCTGCCTGGTGGAGTGGGAAGACCAGTCCTGCAAATGGGTGTTGGTGGATACACAGGCGACAGTTGCCGCAGGCGCGGCAAACACAGCCATTACTCTGACCAACGCCGGCACCGGGAATTTTGGCGGTGCGAACCTGGCAACAGATAACACGACTGCAGGCACCATCACGGTCAATACAGGCGCGGCACAATTCACTATCCGCAAGGCAAATTTCAATGGCCTGGATACTGTGGTTGTTGGAGGCGCGACCGTAGTTGGCAGTGGAACAAGCACAGGGTTGGCGATCACCGGACCGGCACCAGGCGGAACGTCCTGCGGCACATGCACCACTACATACACATCATCGAACGATGCTGCTTCGACCGCGGTCATTGAGGAGAATGGCCCGGTGCGGGCAGTGGTCAAAGCAGATGGAGCGCATAAGGATGCGGCCGGCAATACATACATGCGCTGGACTGTCCGCCTTTATTTCTACAAAGGCAAGAGCTATGTGCGCGCGAATGTGAGCCTGCGCAACGCGGACAATGCATCCAGTGCGGTCAACACTGCATATAAAGGATTTACCTCATACGAACT
>DATEJX010000441.1:0-3490 GCA_035277785.1 Candidatus Angelobacter sp.
AAGAGTGACTCAGGGCTGACGAAAAGAACGCATGGTCTTTCTGACGAGAAAAGCAGAGTTTTCCGCTTCGCATTACTACCACAATCCGGAGTTTACGCAGGAAGAGAACCAGCGGATCTTCGGCAAGTGCAACAATCCGCACGGCCACGGGCACAACTACACGCTGGAAGTTACGGTCAAGGGACAGGTTGATTCGCGCTCAGGATTTGTGGTGGACCTGAAAGAATTGAAGGACATCATGAACCGCGAGGTGATCGATGCGCTCGATCATCGCTTTCTGAACAAAGAAGTCCCCGAATTTGCCAAAGCCATTCCTACCACAGAGAATTTGGCCGTCAGCATCTGGCAGCGGCTGCAGCCGAAACTGAAATTGGCGGAACTGCATCGCATCCGCGTCTATGAGACGCCGGACCTGTTTGTGGATTATTACGGAGAAGCATGAAGGCTTATCTGACAAGGCGTTACTGGTTTTCTGCCTCGCACAGGCTCCACTGCGAAGATATGTCTGACGCGGAGAACAAAGCCACGTACGGGAAGTGCAACAATCCGCACGGCCACGGACACAATTACGCGGTGGAGGTCACGGTTACCGGCCAGGTGGATGGGCGAACGGGAATGGTCTGCAATCTGGTGGATTTGGATGCTTTTGTCGACAAAAATATCCTGGAACGTTTTGGCCACGAAAATCTCAATAGATTACCGGAATTCAAGGGAGTGGTACCGACCACGGAAAACCTGTGCGTGAGGATCTACGAGATTCTTGATCAGGATTTCCGTCACGCAACGGTTGAAAAGGTCCGCATTGAAGAGACCATGCTCAACTCTTTTGAATACGCCGGAGGAAGAGAGATTCGCCACTAGGAGACCTACGGTGAGCACAGGAGTCGCATTGAAGAAAACTTTTGACCAATCCGAATTAGCCTCAGCCAGCACGCAGGAACTTCTGCGGGAACTTTTGCTGCGCCTGGGAGAAGACCCGGATCGCGATGGATTGATCAGGACGCCTGAGCGTATGGCCAAGGCTTTGCAATATCTGACCAAAGGACACAACGAAGATCCTGAAAGCGTGCTGCGCGGGGCCTTGTTCGACGTAAGTTATGACGAGATGGTCATCGTCAAAGACATTGAGATGTTCAGCTTGTGCGAGCATCACGTGCTTCCATTTTTTGGCAAGGTCCACGTGGCTTATATCCCGAACGGCAAAGTTGTGGGGTTGAGCAAAATTCCGCGGCTGGTGGACATCTTCGCGCGGCGACTGCAGATTCAAGAGCGACTTACCGTCCAGATTGCAGAGACCATCCAGAGCGCCATTGAGCCGCAAGGCGTGGGCGTGGTGATTGAGGCGCGGCACCTGTGTGTGATGATGCGCGGCGTGGAAAAACAGCACTCGTCTGCAGTCACGTCACACATGCTCGGGAGCTTCAGGACGTCAGACAAGACGCGGGAAGAGTTCCTGGCGCTGATCAGGAACGGCAAGAACGGGCAGTCGTTCTAAAACCAGAACCTTTCAAGCTCAGAGGAACAGAGGAAGCAGAGAATGCTTCCTCTTTTTGTGTTCCGGCAGTCTTCTTTCTGACGATCTGATATAAAGTCCTGCTAATGTTGCAACAGCTCAGCACAATCTTATGAAAGTAGCTCTCATCAGCGGAGGAAGCCGCGGCATCGGTCTGGCGATGGCGCAGGCATTTGCCGTCGCTGGATACTCTGTGATCATCACCGGCCGCGACCAAGCAAGGCTGAAGCAGGCAGTCGCGGAGGTGAAGGGAAGTATTGAAGGGTTGATTTGCGATGTTGCTGATCCTTCATCTGTGCAAAGGTTGTTTTACGAAATTGTTCAGCACCATAACTCGATTGACGTGCTGGTGAACAATGCCGGCGTTGCGCATGAACTGCTTGGTACAGAGAAATTGCCGCTTGAAGTCTGGAAGCAGGTGATCGACACGAACCTGACCGGAACGTTTCTGGTGACCCAGGCAGCCTTGCCGCTGATGAAGGCGGGAAGCACGATTGTGAACAATTTATCAGTTGCGGCCCTGCAGCCGTTTGCGGGTATGTCCGCCTACAACGCGTCAAAGTTCGGAGCGCTCGGGTTTACAAAAGCACTGCGCGAAGAGGTGCGCAAGCAGGGAATTCGCGTCCTGGCATTGATTCCCGGGGCAACGAACACAGAAATATGGCAGCAGTTCTGGCCGGATGCGCCGCGGGCAAAAATGATCAGCCCGGCAACTGTGGCTCAAGCTGTCGTGCACGCGGTCTCAGCTCCGCCTGAGGCCACCATTGAAGAGATCCATATTGGACCCACCGCGGGAGTGCTCTAACAACTCAGCGGCTTACTTGAGTTCGGTGATGAGAGCGCGTTGCTTTCCTTTGATCAACGTTTCAGAGTGCGTGCGGTTGCGCTGGTTAAATTTGACGGTGTCGGCCGTGTACTGGGTGACGGTCTCTTTTCCGTCTGGCGTGGTCGATTTCAGATCGCCGTCATCCAGGAACCAAACCACCACGTCTTTATCGTGGAAATGCATCGGGGTAGCGACGCCTGGCTGCCAAGTGTAGTCCCAGACAATCACACGATCATTCTCCAGCAGTTTCTTGGCGCCGGGCCGTGGGAAACCGCGAGGATGGCCGCTGGTATTCTGGACCGGCGGCACCGTGTGGTCCTTGAGCGCAATCACCAGCGAGCGTCCGTTGAGCTGCGGTGCTTTGCCTTTGGTAAAGAAAGCTGCTTTTCCCGAAGAAGAAATAACGACGGAATCCAGCGACGCGGTATCAGTGATCGTCCCCGGACCTGCCACATCCCAAACGGTGACGCGCTCATTTTCGATAACCGGTTTGGGAGCTCCCGGCTGCGTGGCCTGGAACAACACTACGCTGAGCAACAGGGCACGAATCATCGCACACCTCGCATGCATGCAGAATCAGCCGCAACAATATACAGCAAGAATCTGGGCACTCGCGATCTCACCTACGCTTTCCAGAGCGCGGTCCAGAGCTGCTGCCTCATGTGAATTGATTTGCGTACTGCCGCGACGAAGCGATGTCCCACCCGACGGACAGCTTCAGCGCAAGCTGGCTGGTGGCGCTCTCGCCTAAGGCCTTACGCGAAAATCCGAGCTTCTGCCGACGCCTAACCTGTTCGTATTAACGAGAAGTTTTTGCGAGTCGAACGCTCAATAAGGCGCATCATCAAGGAAATTCAACAGGAGGCTCGAACCGTGGCTCAATTACTTCCTGACGACAGTTTCTATCCTTCAGCGCGGATGGCAATGGAAGCCACACCGGAGAAGCTGGCTTACGTAGCCATGCTGAATGAAAAGGCAAGCTCACCTGACGCAATAGCCGTCGTCGATGTTGATCGAGCGTCCAAGACGCACGGCAGCATCATCAACCGTATCGACATGCCCAATGCAGGCGACGAGTTGCATCACTTTGGATGGAACGCCTGCAGCTCCTGCCTGTGCCCGCATTCGCCGCATCCGCATATGGAACGGCG
>DATEJX010000442.1:0-18894 GCA_035277785.1 Candidatus Angelobacter sp.
ATTCCATGTTGAGCCAGGAAATCGGGAGTCAGCTTCTGTGGCGCCCAGCCGCTGGCGTTCAGGCCATAGAGCTTGCCGCTTTTCGAGTCCCAGTAGAGCAGAAACAGGTCACCACCCATGCCGTTCATCATGGGTTCAGTAACGCCAAGCACAGCGTTGGCCGCGATGGCCGCGTCCATGGCCGAACCGCCTTTTGCCAGAATCTGCGCACCGGCCTGCGAAGCAAGGTAATGAGAGGTGGCAACAATTCCACGGTCGGTAATCACCATGGATCGCCCGTAAGAACGGTCCTGGGCATAGACTTCAATCACAGCTGCAACACAGACCAAGCAGAGCAGAACAAAACGGATCATTCAGGGCCTCACGGAACAGGAAATCTGCAAGCGCCGCATTATAGTTCAGCTATCAGGATGGCTTCGCTTTTTTCCAGCTGAACCTCCGTCCCACGATGGCCTTGATGATCAGGTGGTCCGTGGAGCGCGTAACGCCCCAGCCTACGCCAAAGTTCAACTCCCAGTCTGGGGAGACGTTGAGATCAATGCTGGGAAAGAACTGCTGTTCCTGATCGGCAAGGGGATCAAAGCCGGTGATTGGACCGACTGCGCCATAGTATTCCAGGCCTCCACTCACCACCTTGGTGAAGTCATATGAAACCTTGGCATTTGGAGAAAACTCGAAGCCGCGGTCTACATTGGGTCCATGGAGCGCCTTATCCACGGTAGGGTTGAAAGAAAGATACCATTTCCCGATCTTCTTATCGATGATCGGCCGCATTTCCCAGGTCCATGTGTCTTCTGAAAACTTCGCGCGCTGGTACCCGACTTCATTTGACAGGCTCACACCAACAGGCCAATGCCATTTTTCCGGCACGCGAAAACGAGGGCGGATATGGTCGCCCACCCAATCCCATCCATCGCCGGAGCGGGCGCTGGTGAAGATGTAGAATCCGGTCTCAAACCATTCGGTCCATCCCTGGGTGATTTCAATGGTTTCATGCACTGCGCGATTGGTGGGCGCAACACCATCAACCACAGTTTTGGAGCCCTGTGCGGTGAAGTTGGTATGGAATTCAACCATAGTGGCTCCGGGATCCACCGTGTCAGAGCCATACACCTGGATTTCATAATTGTCCTGGGCGTAGACGGAAACTGCGGAAAGAATGAGGACGGAAACAATCCATTTGAATTGCATCACGGGTATTGAATCACATCCACGCGGTGTGCATTTCAAATTTCGCGACAGCAAATCAAAACCGGCGCAAAGGTCTTGCCACAAATAAAGAGAGCCGCCTGAATCAGCGGCCCGCTTTATACCTTTTCCTTGATACTTCTTGCTGCTAGGCGGCAGCTTTCATCGCTCTTTTCCGTTCCGCCCAGCGCTTTTTCATCATCTCTGATATGCGCCTTTTAGAGGCTGCGCTTAGATGCCGACGTCCTCGCCTTCCAGCACCGATGCGGCCCCGGCGGCCGCGCATGGAACCGCGCAGAGCAGATATTGCCTGGTCCAGACGGTTCCGTTCAGCTTCCAACTCCGAAATAATCTGTTGCGTATCCATATAGCTCCTTCCGGTCCAAGATGCTATCGCGAAGCAAGCTAGCTCGCAACGATTTATTTACTTAGAAAGCGTAGACGGATCATGCCGTCGAGTTATTCAACTTATCGATAATAACTTCGAGTTCTGCTGCTCCCTTGCCCCATCAAATAGAGTTAAGTTTAACGCCATGCTCAGTTTACTTATTCAGTCGCAGCCCCTCAATTCTGGAGGGATTCTCTTTTGCTCCAATGTAAATGAGCCTAGTCTAAGAATGTATAGCGGATATCCAAGCAAGATTAGAGAGAAGATTAAGGCTGCATCTGGTTGCGCATAGCTTCCTGGCCGGACCAGAGCAGACGGGACTGACTACTGTTGTCGCTGCAATGCCCATCCCAGAGCTTCATGTAATTTCTCTAAGAGGGATCGCTTCTTCCAATCTTGCAGTGTAACTTCCTGGCTGGCTGCCACATCCGCAAGGAAATCATGGGTCAACTCGGCGGCTAACTGGCGATCGCAGGCGGCAAGATTTACCTCGTCGTTCAGGCCAAACGAACGATTGTCAAAGTTTGTAGAGCCCGTTAGTGACCACAAGCCATCAATCACAAGTACCTTGGCGTGAATCATGGCGGGCTGATATTCATAAATCCTTACACCGGCCCGCAGCAGCTTGCCGTATAAGCGCCGGCTTGAACTGCGAGTGAGACCATGATCACTTTTCCTGCCCGGAACAATAATTTCGACCTGCACTCCGCGTTGCGCTGCGCGCACAAGTTCGTTCAACATGCTGGAATCCGGCAGGAAGTAAGGTGTTGTAATGCGGATTTTGCTTTGGGCGGCTGATACAAGCGCCTGAAACAGAATGCGCGCCCGGGTGGATCCTCCTGCAGAAGGAGAGCTGTTGATCACCATGGCTTTGGCGTTTCCCGCATCTTGTAACTGGGGAAAGTATTCGTCGCCAAAAATCACTTCACCAGATGTTTCCAGCCAATTCTCGGCAAAAGTGGCCTGGAGATTGGAAACTATGTCTCCTTCCACTCGGATTACGGTATCTCGCCAGCGCCGGTGCTTCTTCTTATCCATGAGCCAGTGATCGGCAATGCCTGCTCCCCCGATGAAACCACACTGCCCATCCACCACCAGCAGTTCGCGATGGGTACGATTGTTAATGCTTGCCACACTCCGCCAGCTAAAGGGATGGTAAAATTGAACTTTGCCTCCAGAGCTAAGCAATTCACGGCAATAGCTGCGAGAAGTGGAGAAGCTGCCCAGGCCATCAAGAACCAGATTTACTTTCACACCTGCCCGAGCACGCTCTGCCAATGCAGCAAGGAAATCTTGCGCCAGCTTCCCACGCTGAAATATGTAAGCTTCAAGGTTTATGCTTCTGGTGGCCCCGCGAATGGCCTGAAGCTCCTCTTTATAAAACTCTTCACCGTTGGTGAACACTTTAAGCTTGCTGTGGTGATTTACTTGAGCGTCCGTCAGGGCTTCCAGGGTTTTCAGGAACTTTTCGGAATCAATGGGAGGAGCCTCAAACCTCTCTAACTGGTAGCGCATTACCGGCGCAAACAGGGCCATCAGCAGAAGAAAGGCTTGCCATGCAAGGGCAAGAATCGAGAGTACAAAAAACCAGAGTGGCACCGACATGAGACGTACAAGCCTGTACAGATGTTTTGATGCCGGTTGAAAGTTCGATGCCGAGCTTAGCTTGGGAAATGAAACCGGTAATCTTGCTTGGATAGGATTGCTACTCCATTTCGAGTGGCGGGATGGAAATGCCAGGCGCGAGCGGCAGCGATGACCTTCTCATCGATTCCATAGCCAACGCCCTGGAGCAGCTTTGTTTCTGAGACATTTCCTTCTGCATCAATGGTGATTTCAACGATCACATCGCCGTTAAGTCCGGAGGGGGCGTCTCCACGTGGAATATGCGGATCACTGAATGAAACCGGAAGCGCAGGTTTTACCTCATCACCCCAGGCCGGGCCATCTGCACTGGAGCCGAGTTGTGAACCAATCTCAGGGCTGTCAGGCTTTTCCTGATCCAGGATATTGTGCCGTTTCTGCACCCTGCTTTTCTTCGATTGCTGCTGGTGAACCAGAGGCAACGTTAATTTGGGTGCGACTTGAGTGGCGGCAGTAATATCCTGCGGCAGGTACAAGGCGATGCCTTCCGGAGCAGACTTGCCGCCTTCACCGTGGGCCAGCAGGTTCGGTTTCACAAAAGCAGGGGAACTCGGCCAGCAAAGGAACAGAAGCACGGCAAGATGTACCACGCCGGAGGCTGATAACGCGCCCGTCCAACGTTTCCCAGCGGGCTCATGGCATAAGGTAAAAGGAGAGGCGTCTTCACCGCGACTGACAAAGGTCCACATAAGTCAACGTCGTTTTAGACGGACTCTCTTATTGTATTGTCACCGAGAAAGGAAAACCGCGTGGAAATGCAGCACAGAAGGGCTTTGCCCGGAGGATACTGGCCTTCCAGTCGGGAACTCAGCCTGTGACAAGCGACAGGCGCACTCAGGCAAGCCGTTCGATGATGGTTGCGTTTGCCATGCCGCCACCTTCGCACATGGTCTGCAGTCCATAACGGCTCCCGGAACGCTCCATTTCATGGACCAGAGTCGCCATAAGACGGGCTCCGCTGGCGCCCAGTGGATGGCCCAGGGCTATTGCGCCGCCATTCACGTTCACGCGCGCCATGTTGGCGCCCGTTTCCTTTTGCCATGCCAGCACCACGCTGGCAAATGCCTCATTGATCTCCACACGGTCAATGTCTTCCAGCTTCAGGCCCGCACGCTGTAGCACTTTGCTCGTGGCTGGAATGGGCGCCGAAAGCATCAGCACCGGATCTTCACCCGCCAGAGCAAAGCTGACGAAGCGTGCCATCGGCCTGAATCCAAGGCTTTCTGCTTTATTCCGTTCCATGATGAGAACAGCTGCCGCGCCGTCAGTGATCTGCGACGAATTCGCGGCGGTGATCACGCCATCAGACTTGAAGACTGTTTTCAGCGTCGCCATTTTCTCCAGCGTTGTGTCAGGACGAATACCTTCATCGCGTGAGACCATCCTGGTTCCGCTTTCGGTAGTCACTGGGGTCGGCAGGATTTCTCGGCAGAACCACCCTTGTTCCGTGGCGCGCGCGGCCCGGCGATGGCTCTCCAGGCTGTATTGATCCAGGCTGGCCCGGTCCAGCTTCCAGCGTTCCGCCATCATTTCCGCGCTGATGCCCTGATTGAAATGAGTGTTGTTGTAGCGGCGCATCATCGCCGGACCAAACGGCTTGCCTGGCCCGGAAGCTGCCGCGGAACCCATGGGCACTCGGGTCATGCTCTCGACACCACAAGCGATCACAACGTCATAGCTGCCGGCGATCACGCCCTGCGCTGCAAAGTGAATTGCCTGCTGGCTGGATCCGCATTGCCGGTCAACCGTGGTTGCAGGCACTGACTCAGGGAAGCCGGCCGCCAGCACCGCATTGCGCGTGACATTCACGCTCTGCTCTCCAACCTGCATCACGCAGCCGCCGATAACATCGTCGATCAGTCTGGGATCGAGTTTGTTGCGCTGCACCAGCCCGCCGAGCGTGTGGGCCAGGAGGTCCACTGGGTGCCATTCCTTCAACATGCCATCGCGCCGGCCCAGAGGCGTGCGGACAGCATCAATCACAACGGCTTCTCGTATTTTTGTCTCAGCCATGGGGGTTCACCTTGAGAATCATCGTAGCAAACTGGATTAGGTTGCGAAAATCGATGCGCTCTCACCGTACGGCGTTTCGAAAAACCAGGCTTACAATACCAGACGGTGACACAAGCCTGGGGGCGCTATGGTTCGATTGTCGTGGTACCGCACAACGAAGTTCTGCTTGTTTGTAAGCTTGTCTATTTCCACGGTACCGCTTTTGGGTCAAATGAAGCTGCGGGAAGAACTAGTGAGCCGGCAGGAGAAAGGTGAACTCGCGCTCTCGTCATTTGGGAATGGCTCGATCTACACCGCAGACTTCAGGCACCGTGACAAGTGGATTGAAGAGAAGAAGCTGCCTGCACCGGCTGACCACACACAAGACGGCCTTTTGTCGCCTGATGGCAATTTGGTCGCGCTGGCTCTTCGCAATTACGGCAATCAGAAATTCCGGGACCGGCTGGGTGTCATGCGGCAGACCGACGGAAGGATAGTGGAGTTTTCTGATCTTGAGAGTGCTGCCTGCTGGTCCAGCGACAGCCAGCGGCTGATTGTGTGGAAGCACTCTTCGCCGAAGACGGTTCAGCCAATACTCCTCGATCTCAATTCCGCTAACGAGGAGGAACTCAATGTTCCTGCGCGGGCGCAGTTCACGACTCAGTGCTGGTCGCCTGACGGGCAGCAGCTCGTCTATCACGTGCTGGACCATGAGCCGCCCGCGTGGACCCCAAAGAACTCCAGAAGAAAGGAGCCGCCCAACCCAGGTACAGTTTTCATCTACGATATCGGGGAAAAGAAAGCGCGCTCTCTGGGCCATGGACAGGACGCTACATGGTCGCCGGACGGCCAGTGGATCGCATTTTGGAATGACGCCGCGGAGTGGCGTTCGCGGCCATCGGGCGAGGAGCGTCAGCGGCTTTTCGACCGAAGGAAAGCAGAATCTCCGCTGCTGTGGTCGCCCGACTCAGAGCTGGTGTTGTACTTTCGCTGCTGTTATCTGTTTTCGTCATTACAGTGCATGTGCGACGTTGGCGGGTGGTTTGTGCGCCGGCTCCCCGACCATGCCGAAGTTGAAGTAGGCAAGGAATCACCTTTCGGCTACCAAAATGTGTGGATTAAGAACCGTTTGCGGCCGTGAATGTCGATAAACTTCCACGTTGTTTAAGGCGCTGTGTCATGGGAACACAGTTAGGCTCCCGAACAAATGCATCGGTTATGTACGAAACGTTGCGTGGTTCCTGCTATGCGACGGTCGCAAAAACAGATGCCGCCATTCGTTCTGCCCAAATTCGCCGATTTTCCAACTCTCAAGTTGTGGGCTGGCCGCTTATACGTTTGCTGTGTCGAGTGTCAACGCGCTGCCATTTTCAGCAAGGCCTTGTCGTGTCCATAGATGTCTTTGAGAAACAATACCCGCCCATCCTCTTCAGCTAGAGCGGTAGCATACAAAACCAGCACAGGAATCGTCCTCGTCAATTTCACCTGTTCCTCTTTGCCCGCCGCGAATGCATTTTCAATCCGCTCTTTTGTCCACCCCGGATTGTTTTTCAGCACCCACGTCGCCAGCATCTTGGGATCTTCCACGCGGATGCATCCATGGCTGAAATCGCGTCGCGCTTTGCCAAACAGTGCCTGGGCGGGGGTTGAGTGGAGGTAAACGTTGTTGTCGTTTGGAAAAATGAACTTGATAAGCCCCAGTGCGTTTTTCGGGCCCGGCTTCTGCCTCACCATCAGCCTCCCGGCTCGCAATTGTGACAACACGCCATCGTTTACCGCGCCATCAGTAACCACGGTTCCCGAAAGCGTGGCCACTTCGTAGCCATTTCTGCCGAGATAACTCCGGTCTTTGGCGATTTTCGGAATCATCTCGCCCCGGAGAATACTTGGTGGCACGTTCCAATACGGCCAGAAGACAACGTATTCCATGTCCTCCTCAAGCACAGGCGTCTCCGTCCGCATGGCTTTTCCCACTACCACTGACATGGCCAAAGCAGGCTTCCCCGGTGCGTCGATCGCACGAAGTTTGAATTCCGGAATATTCACAATGATCGGCGGCGCAGGCAATTCATGGGGTAGCCAGCGCCAGCGTTCCAGTGACAATCGCAGCTGCTCCACTCGATGGCCCATCGTCTCATTCAGCTCTACGATCGTCTGTGCCCCGATCTTTCCGTCAGCTTCAATCCCATGCCGGACCTGGAAGCGCTTCACCGCCTCCACTACTTCGCCGGAATAGACCTTTGCATCGGCCGGTACGTTTGCAGACTGCGGCAGGTCGCCCAGAAATTTGAGCCGCCGAACCAACTTTTCCAGGCCGGCGTAAGTCTGGCCCGGCTCAATTGGTTTCTGCACCGGAGCCAATGGATCTGGTGTCTCCTCCTGTGCCATCCGCAGATATTTTTGCAGAGCGGCCAGCGTACGCTGGTATCCGGGATACGGACACTCCACCTTCGCTAAAACTTCCTTCACGCTCGGCGCGCCTGCGACTCGCTCACGAAGGAACGTTCCCGCATCGCCATGCTTACGCTCCGGGTCAAAATCCTTGTGCAGGGCCTTAGGTTTCACCTTGCCCAGATGCAGGTCAGAGATATAGCGCGTCGCTGAAACGGTGAGCGCCACATCAAACTTCACGTGCTCCGCCTCTGACTCTCCGCCGCTTTCAAGCGCCTTCACCCGCTCCGGCCATCGCCCGCAGTCATAATCCGTGCTGTCCAGGCCCTTCTGCTCCGCCTGATCCAAAATCTGGATCATTTCCCGGGCCTGTGTCGTAAGCTTGCCCTTCTGGCTCCAAGCCAGCTTGTAGCCGGTCCCTTCGTAAAACTCCTTCACAGAACCCTGGTACCTGGAAAAATTCGGCAATCGCAAATCGCTCAGAGCTCCACTTTGAATAATCCTTCGGAGCTGCTGTTCTCCCTGAGCGCTCAGGGACTCCATCGATCTCTGCATTGTCGCCTGAGGTGCAGCCCTCTCTGTGGAACCTCCTGGGGAAGAAGAGACGGTCGAACACGCCGCCAATCCGAGGCCAATAAGGAGAAACATCGTTGCGCGGAATTGCATATGTGTACCCTGGGGCAAACTCCCGTTCCACCGACGGAACACCTGCACTCATTCGAACAAACGCAACTCTCGAAACAAGCTGTTAAAACTTCCAGACCATCGTTAAATGATCGCCGCCCGCAGGTATAATTTTGTTGATGCGCAAAGCGGTTTTCGCCCTTTTTTTATCGGTTTTTGTCCCTCTAACTCACGGCCTCGATTCTCCAGCGCAAATCCCGAGCTACCGTATTCGGCTCTATCACACTCACACCAACCAGCGGATTGATGTGGTCTATCGCCGGGGTAACGAGTATGTTCCGTCGGCCATCCAGCAGCTTGAGTTCTTCCTCCGCGACCATCGCACCGGCGCTGTCCATCACTTCGACCCGCGGCTCTTTGACCTGCTGCACGACCTGACCGGCAGCCTCGGCCGGCAGGATGCCGAAATCAATGTGGTTTGCGGATATCGCACGCCCTGGAGTAACAACTTTCTCCGCAGCCGCTCCCGCGCTGTCGCGCAGCACAGCCTGCACATGCAGGCCATGGCTATTGATATCCGCGTGCCCGGTGTGGAAACCTCCACCTTGCGAGATGCTGCTCTGAGTTTGCATCGTGGGGGCGTCGGCTACTACGCGCAAGAGCAGTTCGTGCACGTCGATGTCGGCCGCGTCCGCCGCTGGTGATTGACAGAAAAACCTTCCCGCTACCGGAACTTCAGGGTCAACGCGACCAGAGTGGATTTCGGACGCAAGCGAGCATCGCTTTGAGGGAGGGATCGACGCTTTCGACGCTGAGAGGCTACATTCCTCGCTCACCGGAACAGAGGGAAGCCATCGAGAGGGCTGCCCTGATTGATGATTGCTAGCAGGGTGTCAGTCGCTGCGAGGCCGACTTGCGCGCCGAGCAGCGTGCCTCAGGAGCATTCATGTTTTAAGCCGGAGGCGAGTCGCTAGAGCGGTTTGGAGCGCAGCGACAAAATTATTGGAGGCGCGGGTCGTGATTTTTCGCGTCACAACGCAGATTTTTTGTCACAATAGGCACCGGCCATTCTGGAAACTTACTTCAACTGTCGATGACGCCCATTCTCGAGGTCCGCAACCTCATCAAGGATTTTCCCGGCCATCGCGCCGTCGCGGGCATATCGTTCTCCATCCCGCAAGGCAGTTTCTTCTCTCTTTTAGGACCTTCCGGCTGTGGAAAGACAACCACGCTGCGTATGATCGCCGGCTTTGAACAGCCCACGTCAGGAGAGGTGCTGCTCAAAGGCGAGAACGTAAACCAACGCAAACCGTATGAGCGTAATGTCAGCACCGTCTTCCAGAATTACGCTCTGTTTCCTCATCTCTCGGCCCGCGGCAACATCGAATTCGGACTCAAGCGCCAGAGAGCAAACAACTGCGAAAAGCGGGTACAGGAAATCCTGAAGTTGGTTGGCCTTGCGGGCAAGGAGGACCGGCGTCCGGCTCAGCTTTCCGGCGGAGAGCGTCAACGCGTCGCTCTGGCGCGCTCACTGGTGCTCCATCCGGATGTGCTCCTGCTTGACGAGCCCCTGGCCGCACTCGATCCGAAGCTGCGCAAGCAGATGCGCGTGGAACTCAAGGCCATGCAGAGGCGCGTGGGCATCACTTTTCTTTTGGTCACGCACGATCAGGAAGAAGCGCTATCCATGTCTGATTACGTTGCCGTGATGAATGAGGGCAACATTGAACAACTGGCTCCGCCTGAAGAAGTTTATCTGCGGCCGCGGACTCGTTTTGTCGCCGGTTTTCTCGGGGCAGTGAACTGGATCGGCGACGTTGGGATTCGCCCTGAGGCTACGCGCATTGCTGCCACGAGTGACGGCACCGCGGCACGTTCCTGTTCCGCCACCGTCACAGACTCTGTCTTCCTCGGTGACCGCGTGCAGGTGCTGGTGCGCCTTGCCAGCGGCGCGGAAGCTGTGGCCCAGGTCGCGCGCGGTTCCACCGTGTTTCATCCCGGGCAAGCGGTCCAGCTCTGCTGGAATCCTTCTGATGAGATGACCTTCTCGTGAAACTGCGCTCATGGTTCCTGCTTCCCGGCTGGCTGTGGATGGCCGTCCTCTTCGCCGCGCCGTTCGCCATTGTGCTGGCGTACAGCTTCCTGACGCGAGGCGTTTACGGCGGAGTGGAACACCCGTGGACCGTTGAAAGCTACCAGCGTCTCGTCGATCCACTTTATCTTGAAGTCCTGTTGCGCTCGTTCGTGATGGCGCTGGTTGCCACTGCGCTGTGCTTGCTGTTTGCGTTCCCCGCTGCGCTGTTCATCTCGCGCTCTTCAAAGCATAAAACTCTCTATCTCCAGCTGGTGATGCTGCCCTTCTGGACCAGTTTCCTGGTGCGCACTTACGCCTGGATGTTCCTGCTGCGCGATACCGGCCTGATCAACACCGCGCTACAAGGCATGCACATCATCCATGCTCCGCTGCCGTTGCTTTATAACGATGGCGCAGTGCTGCTCGGGCTGGTCTACGGTTATTTGCCATTCATGGTGCTGCCCATCTATGCGACGCTGGAGCGCCTCGATCCCTCGTTGCCTGAGGCCGCCGCCGACCTGGGCGCGCGGCCTCTGGCAACTGTTTTTCGCGTGATTGTGCCGCTCTCGCGTCCGGGTATTGTTGCAGGTTCCGTCCTCGTTTTTATCCCCTGCCTGGGAGCGTATCTCACGCCGGACCTGCTTGGCGGCGGACGCACCGTGCTGGTGGGCAACCTGGTGCAGAACCAGTTCACCAGCGCCCGCGACTGGCCGTTTGGCTCGGCAGTTTCCATGATGCTTATGTTCCTGGTGACACTGCTGCTTTGGGGATTCCTGCGGCGGGAAAGCGAGCAATTAGTATGAAACGCTGGCTTGGCGTATATGCGGTGGCCTTCTTTGCCTTCCTGCATTTGCCTTTGCTCACGCTCGCCATCTTCAGCTTCAACTCTTCGCGATTTACGGTGTGGGATCATTTTTCGCTTAGCTGGTATCGCGCCATCTTCAGCGACACGCAGCTTCTGGAAGGCACCTGGAACAGCATCGTCATCGCGCTTCTTGCCACAACCATTTCCACGGTTTTGGGCACGCTTTGCGCTTACGGCCTGTGGAAGCGCAACTCCCGCCTGCTCACCGGGACTCTGTATCTCTCGCTGGTGACGCCTGAAATAGTGACCGGAGTTTCATTGCTGGCGCTTTTTCAATCGACCTTCCGCTGGTTCCACTGGCATCTGGGCCTGTACACAGTAGTGCTGGCCCACATTGCCTTTTCGCTGGCCTATGTGGTGATCGTGGTCTCCGCGCGCCTTCGGACCATCGCTCCCAGCCTTGAAGAAGCCGCCATGGATCTGGGCGCAACGGAATTTCAGGCGTTCTTTTACGTGATGCTGCCTGCGCTCGCGCCCGGAATCATTGCGGCCGCATTGCTGGCACTTACGGTTTCCTTTGACGACTACGTCATCACCAGCATGGTGGCCGGTGTGGATTCGCAAACCTTGCCCATGGTGATTTACGCCATGGCCCGCCGAGGCGCAAGCCCGGTGATCAATGCAATCTCCGCGCTGGTGACAGTGGTATTTGGCGCTGTCATCCTGATGTTTGAAAGGCTGCGTGCAGCGTGAACCGGCGCACCTTCCTTCTGGGCGCAGCGATGACAACTCTCGCCGGATGCATGCGTGACAAGCGCCCGCGGCTGAACGTATATAACTGGTCGGCCTACGTCGCGCCGGACACGATTTCCAACTTCGAAAACGAATTTGGCGTGAGCGTCCGCTACGCCACTTATGAGAGTAACGAGGAGATGCTGGCCAAGGTATTTAGCGGCAACTCCGGCTGGGACGTCGTTTTTCCCACTTACAACCGTGTCGAACCCATGCGTGAGTACGGCCTGCTGCAGCCGCTGCGGCATGAATGGCTTCCCGGTCTCGCCAACCTTGACGCTCACTTCCGCGCGCCGCAATGGGACCCCAAACTTGAGTGGTCCATGCCTTATATGTGGTTCGCCACGGGTATCGTCTACAACCGCCAGGTCCAGCCGCCGCCGCAGGCCTGGGCTGATCTTTGGGACGATCGGCTAAAAAACCGGCTGACCATGCTCGACGATCCTGAAGACATGCTGGGTGCGTGCCTCAAAAAACTTCACCTGCCTTTCAGCAGTACCGATCCCACGGAGCTACACCGCGCTGAGCAGGAAGCGATTGCCCAAAAGCCGTTGTTGCGTGCATATCTAAATGCCGAAGTCCGCGATCAACTTGTTTCTGGCGACGTGCTCGCCGCGCAACTCTGGTCCACCACCGCCCAGCAGGCGATCGATGACGCCCCGCATCTCTCATTCGTTTATCCGTCTGAAGGTTTTCCGTTTTACTGCGACTGCGCGGTGATCCTGCGGGAAAGTACCCGGACCCGGCTGGCGCATCAATTCCTCGATTACCTGCTGCGCCCAAAAGTTTCAGCCGCCATAGCCGACTACACCCGGACCGCCACAGCCAACGGAGCGGCCCACGATCTGTTGCCGTCATCTACGCGGAATAACCCCAACCTGTACCCGCCCGATGACATTTTTCGTCGCGGCGAATGGCCGCGCACTCTTCCTCCGGCGGCGCAGAAGCTGCGCGACCGCATCTGGACTGAGATCAAATCGGCATAACCCTTCAGAAAAAACTGCCACATCGGCGGTAAGCCGGCGAAATGTTACATTGGTTTTGCCAGCCGCAATTGACCCTGATTTTTCAGCGGGATATAATCCTGTTTAGCCTCTCGGGCGGGAGTAACTCAGTGGTAGAGTGCGACCTTGCCAAGGTCGAAGTCGCGGGTTCAAATCCCGTCTCCCGCTCCATAAGCCTTCTTTCATCTTCCCTCGCTCAAGGCGGGGGGTTAATGCTCTAAAGCAAGAGGTTGAGGCGTCAACGGTTACAGGGCGCGGTACCCAAGTGGTAAGGGAGAGGTCTGCAAAACCTTTATGCGTCGGTTCGATTCCGACCCGCGCCTCCATCAATTCTGTCGCTACGCTCCACACCGCCGGCGCTCGCTTCATTCCGTGTGAGATTTGGATGCTCCTGAAGCACGCTGCTCGGCGCGCTAGTCGGCCTCGCAGCGAACTATTCTCTTCCATCATTCTGTCGCTGCGCTCCGAATCGCTGCGACTTGCTCCCGCTTGATGCATGAATGCTCCTGAGGCACGCTTGCTCGGCGCGCATGTCGGCCCTCGCAGAATGATCTCTGCTTTCACGACCCGGTACACTACTTTTATGAAGCAGTCACCGGCAACGCTATTTCGTGGACTCTTCGAGACCCATCTCCACGTTGCGAATCTGGAAGCAGCCATGAGGTTTTATGGAGATGTCATCGGTCTTGAGCTTGGCCTGATGGAATCCGAGCGCCGCGCGGCATTTTACTGGGTCGGGGAGGACCGGAGCACAATGCTGGGCCTGTGGGAAAAACCTCCCTGGATTGCGCCTGAAACCGGGAACAGCCCTCAAATACAGCACATTGCTTTTGCCGTGAGTTTTGAGGATCTGCAGGAGGCAATCCAACACCTTCAGCAGAACGGGATCGTGCTAAGGAATTTCTTCGACCAGAATACAGATGAGCCCAGCGTGCTCGCCTGGATGCCGGCGGCTTCCATTTACTTTAACGATCTTGATGGCCATTTGCTGGAATTCATTGCCATGCTTGATAGCGAGCCGGCACCGGACATCGGCGTGGTATCTCTGTCGGAGTGGAACAACCTCAGGAAGCAAAATCAGGGAAACGCAACCAGGAAAGCTTGACCGCCTCGAGCGGAACTTCTTATGCGCGTCTCCAGGTGCGGGAACACGCGGCGGCAAGCAGGTAGGCAGCGGCTGCGCAGGCCAGAGTCACCGTGAGGCCAAAGTGGATGGCAATGACCATGGCCATCACGGAACCAAGAACGCTGGCAGCGGCGTTCAGAGCCCAGGCCCACTCCACCGTATCGACCAGCCGCAAACCGGTGGGAAATGGCATGCCCATGAGGAATCCAAGCGGAATCAGGATCAGGCCGCTCAAGAGCAGCTTGAGGAAGAATGGATATCCGACAGTCGCGGCAAGCAGCCAGGGCACCAGCACAAGATAGAGGCCGATGATGGCGGTAATTAAAACCAGCAGCGGAAGCAGGCGCTTGTTGCCGGAAATGAATCGTCGTGCGGCAATGCTGCCGGCGCCGCTTGAAAGCAGCAGCAGAAATACCACGACGGTCAATGCGTACGTAGGATGTCCAAGGAAAAGGACGAACCGCTGAATCAGCGAGATTTCCACCAGAATGTAGCCGAAACCTAAAGCGATGAAATAGATCAAGCTGAGCAACGTGGGTCTTGACGCTCCGGGCTCGCGGCCATGGAGAAGAAGCGGCAGGATCAGAAATGCCAGCACCGCAACCAGAGAAATGATCAGCAACATCCCCAGAACGACGACACCCAGATTGATTCGCCAATCCATGCCCTTGCCGGTTCCGGCGGCGATGTTCTTGAGCACATAACCAGTCTTCAAGGTGAAGAAGAAGAAAGGCGCATTGTCATCCACGGGGCCGACGTTGTAGGCGTAATCGCGGGCAAAAGCAACGGGATCGTTGGATGCAATCAGCTGTTGAAATTCCTGAGCGGCCTGCGGGAGAGGCTGCATCCCCGTATGCTGAGGATCAGGATTGAGCCAGACAAGGTTCGGGTTCGCGGCAACGTGAGCTGCAATGGCCGCATACTCCTGCGGAGTAAATGCCGACTTCTTGGCCAGCACCAGAACAGGACGGCCATCTTCATCAAGGCCGCCATCGGCAATGATTACAAAATTATTGCGCGGGTCGGCAACGCCCAACTGATGCAGCGCCTCAATCCCCTGCGATACCACGCGCAAGGCTTCGCGCGGCCGCTTAAACTCCCAGCGCGTGATGGCGATCATGCCGTCAGGTTTCAGATGGTCAAAGTATTCGCGAAAGGCTTCGAGGGTATAGAGATTGTTCTCGCTGAGGGCGAATGCGCCGGCGGCCGTAGAAGCCCAGGTATCGACCAGAGTCATCTGCACCACGTCATAACGGTCACGAGAGCTGCGAATATAAGAGCGACCGTCCTGCACATGGATGTGGACCTGGGGCAGATCGTACAGGTGATACGAGTAGTCGGCGTAAGCGCCGCGCATCACGTCATTGACAATGATGGGATTGATCTCAATGCCCGTGACACTGCGGCTGCCGTTGGCGACAGCTCGCATCACGTCCACGCCGCCACCCGGGCCAATGATGGCGAAGTCTCCTCGCGGCCTCAGCACGTTTGCCAGCGACGGCGCGGCGGCCATCAAGCTTCTCTTCCAGTTGAAGCTTCCCTGTCCCGGAATTCCAGTATGCGTGGGAGCGGGACTGGAGGGCTGGTCCTGGTCCCACTTGGCTGGATCTACATTCATGATGGCGGTTGTGGCGTCTGCATCAATCACCACGTAACGCGAACCATTCTGGTTGTTCACTTCAATGCGCGAGATGGCGTTCCACTTGGAAAACTCAACCCACTTGGGATCACGTAGCATGCCTTTGGCGTAAACCACATCCATCCTGCGCCCGTGATGGACCCAGAGGAAGAAAATGGACAATATGACTACGAGAGCGCGCGCTGCCCGGCCTATTTTTCTCTCGCCAGCCCAGAATGCTCCAGCCATGGCCATCACCACGGAGCAGAAGAGCAGACTGTCGGGCGCGCCGATCGTGTTGAGAAGCGGAACCACCGCGAGACAGGCCGTGGCGCCGCCGGCGAGATCAGCTCCATACAGGATTGAGATGGAGCCGGTGGAACGAGCAAACAGGACGGAGAACAGCAGTCCGGTGAAAAAGAAAGGGATCGATGTCGTCAGGTAAATAATGGTCAGTTTGCCGAAATTAGAGAACGTCACCTGCAGCGAGACCGGCGTGTGCAGCACGATCCAGACCACAGCGGGGATGGTGAGCGAACTGAGAATGCAGACCAGAGTCCCCATGGCGCCGAGGTCGAAGCGCATAAGCCAGTCGCGCCGGATGTGCGCGAACACTCCTCCGGAGCCCAGTCCCAGAAGCGCCACCGAAATTGCAAAAAAAGCAAAGTGGTAGAACAGAACCACGCTGAAGAGCCGGGTCATGGCCAGTTCCAGCAGCAGGCTGGAAAAGCTGACCAGAGCGACCGCCAGCATTACCGTTCGGGGAACAAGGAGCGCTGAGACGGGCTGGGTTTCCGAGGTGAGGGTGGTCTGGGACATTCCCCGTTAGGGTAACCTCAGGATTCGAGGATGACAAACGCTATCGCCTGTTCTGCTGTGTGGCTCAAAGATAACTGCGTATGCCTGCAACCAAGACGAGCCGCAAACTCGGCCAATTTCCCGCTCAGGCGAAGAGTTGGTCTGCCTCCAGGCTGGCGAACCACCTCCACATCGCGCCAGGTAACGCCCTGTCGCCAACCGGTGCCAACAGCTTTCATTCCGGCCTCTTTGGCAGCAAAGCGGGCGGCAAGGCGCTCCGCTGTATTAGGCCTGGAAGTACAGTAACGAACCTCTTCAGGGGTGAAGACACGGTTGAGGAAGCGCTCTCCAAAGCGCACCACGGCAGCCCGGATGCGGGCGACCTCCGTGATGTCAACTCCTGTGCCTACAATCATTTGGCTCCAATCAAGGTACCATAGCCGCAGTCCTGTCAGACGCAGATTAGAGCAATTTCACCGCAGACAACTCTGGCCAGCATGGGTATAATGTGCCTGCGGTTTTTGGAAGCGTTGTACAGCAGTAACTGCACCCCAGCACACCTGCCTGCACTACCTGAAGAAAAGCGCAAATTCAGATATAAGGAATGCGTGTAACACAATGGAACAAGGAACAGTTAAGTGGTTCAATGACGCGAAAGGTTATGGCTTTATTTCTCGTGAAAACGGGGAAGACGTTTTTGTGCACTTCTCCGCAATTCAAGCGAACGGGTTTCGCAGCCTGAAGGAAGGCCAGCCGGTGCAATTCAACGTCGTCAAAGGCCCTAAGGGGTGGCAAGCAGAAAACGTGCAGCTGCTGTAGATTTTGCAAAAAAGTTCCAATCAGGCGGCCCGAACGGCCGCCTTTAGTGTTTCTTGAGCTTACGTTTTCCTGGCCTCTCGAGGCTCCCACCGCCAATCAAACTATTGATAAACAAAAAATTCTAATTTCTTGGGGGTGGGTTCTTATGACCACACGTGAGCGGTTCGACCACACCATTACACTGGTGAGCGGCATGATTATTGGCGCCACGGCGATGTACATCTTTGACGCAAACCGGGGCGCCCGTCGTCGCGCGTACGCGCGCGACCGGATGATCCATGCAGGGCACCGGCTGGGGCGTGGACTTCGCAAGCGCAGCCGAGACTGGGTAAACCGCGCGCTCGGCTCAGTAGCAGAGCTGCGCTCGAACCTTAAGGACCGAATGGCTGCGGTTCCGGACGACCAGTTGGTGGACCGTGTACGTTCACAGCTGGGACATGTAGTCTCCCATTCCGGACTGTTACGAGTGGAGGCCAGAGATGGATGTGTGCTGGTCAGCGGTCCGGTGCTGCCGGGAGAAATGGACAAAATCAAGCGGCGGCTGGCAGAGACAAGAGGTGTGAAGGAATGTGTGCTGGACGTGGAGCCGCATGCAAATTTAGAACAGATCTCAGGACAGAGAGGAAGCCGGCGCAAGCAGGCAATCTAAAACGAATTCATAGAACCAAAAAGAACCGCGCCCGAAACAATGGGCGCGGTTTTGTGCTTTCACTAATTAACGAACTGTGAGTGTCACCGTAGAGGTATGACTGGTGTTGCCTGAGGTCGCAGTCACAACCACGGAGAATGTTCCTGCCGGAGTACCCTGGGTTTGAGGCGGCGGCGGTGGATTCCCTCCTCCGCAGGCGATCATTCCCCCAACCAGCGCAAGAGCACAGAGCATGAGAGTCACGGATTGCCACTTCCGCTTCTTCCCGGTCCCGAGCAAGATGACACCGCAGAGGGCAAATAAAGCGGTGGCCAGCAGAGGAGCGCCGGGCTTTCGCAGCGGACGGGCTGATGCGGCAAGCGCTCGCGACGTAGTACTGATTGTAAGTGTCGTGCTTGCGGCGGAGCCGCTGGGCGTTACTGAGGCAGGATTGAACGAGCAACTGGAACTTGCAGGCAGTCCGCTGCAACTGAACGTGATTGCACTGGAGAATCCGTGTTGCGGGGCCACACTAATGTTAATGGTGGCTGATTGACCCGCACTAATCGTTGCCGAGGAATTGGGAATGGAAACCGAATAGTCAGGCGCGCCCGCATCAATGACCACCACGGCCGAGGTGCTGGCAGCAAAGTTGGCATCTCCGCTATAGGCCGCGGTGATGTTGTGGAGTCCCGCCGTAAGTGGCCCAGTAACCAGAGACGCTGTTGCTGAAGCGTTGAGGGTCACAGCAGGGCCGATCGGAGTTACGCCATCCTGAAAGGTAATGGTTCCGGTAGGCGCTGTGGCAGCGTTGCCCTGCGCTACTGAGGCGGTGAGCGTAACCGTGGTACCGGTCTGAATGGAAACATGATCGGCAGCCAGTGAGACAGCGCCGGTTGGACTGATGATGGCAATCTCCCAGACTCCCTTGCCGTGCGTGGCGATGCGCAGCTTGCGACTCACCTGGTTGATGGCCATATCAAACACAGCCACCCTGGGCAGC
>DATEJX010000443.1:0-4985 GCA_035277785.1 Candidatus Angelobacter sp.
GACCAGCGTTCCCAGGCATAGCGCCAGATTGAGACGGAGTGCAGATGTTCGAAGGAGTGGAAGTCGCGCTCATTCATGGCGACGCCTTCGTCCATGAGGACTTCGCTGACAAAGTCGCAATCGTTGCAACGAACAATAAAAGGGCAATTCGCGGCCATGGTCCTAGTGTTAGGAGAGTGCACCGAGTCTGCTGCATTGCACCTACGTTTGCACTAGGGTGGTTAACTTAAGGGCTGAAACTAATTCGCTTATCTGTATGTTCCGGAGCGTGTCAGGGCAGCAATGCGGTAGAAACGGGTTATCGGGCACTCATGATGCGAGCCTTGATTTCATTTTCCCAGATGACATTTCCCGGCTCCATTGATTCCACGCCCACTTGTCCGGCCTGGGAAGTTCCAGCCTGACCGATCCAAATCACTTTGTATTTGGCACGCCGGTTCTGTCTCTGCATCCAGATTACCTGGCCAACCTTGGAAATCCCGGGGAGCGCGTTGAGGCGAGCGCCGAGCAGAGAAATCTCATAAGTACAGCAGCTGTGCCAATCCGTGGCCCTGATATCGGGAGAAACTTTTACTGGTACGGCAATATGGAGCCTCTGCTCGTGACGGGTATCAACGGCAACGGCAGATTTTGCAGCAGAACCTGATGTGAGAACCGGGTTTTCGGGCATACCAGCGATATTGCGGCACTGAACCGTTACCGTCAACGTTACTTTCGTTTGAATTAAGGTGAAACGGAGGCGAAGATTTGAACACTGGAGGCGATGCGATGGGCTTGTTCAGAAAATGCACGGCCGCTCCATAGCGACCGTGCGAAGCATAGCTCATCGACGTACAAACCCAAAAAGCTGCGACCTGTCCGGAAGTTCAGGCCAACTCACGTGGCTCGCATCAGGGTACTAAAGTACGATTTCGGATGTCGCAAAAGTACATGTACTTCCGGCCGCGTGTCAAGTGAATATTTGTTATCCCAGGAATATTTTGTAACGATTCGCACAGAGGCTGGCGAGCTGACGTGTCAATCAATCACACCCGCCACGCCGTATCCACATGGCGTGCACCGGAAAAGAAACCGCGCATGAGTTGAACTCTTGCTGATCTCCCAATAAAGAGATTGTTGGCTGTTGCGCGCAAACCGGTCGCCTACCGGGATCCTGACCGACGCTCGGACTATTCTCGATACGAGATCCTTGGCTACGCTCGGGATTTCGCTGGGGGATCGGAGGATCACCCGGTTGCGCGAAAACCGCGCGCACACCGGAGGCCCGGACAAACGTCCTCAGAACGCCCACCTTTACAAATCTTTTCTGCAGGTTCAACTTTCTTTCTATCAGCGGAACAATGTTTCTGAGATGATTAATTCCACACAACTTCCGCCAGTTTCTTTGAGGCGTCCTGGGTGAAGTATCCGCAGAGCCAATCTACTGCGATAAATAAGTTCAAGATTCGCGACATCTGCGCGTGGAGAGTTGCGGGCCCCTGTGGTGAGACGAACAATTCTTTGGGAGCAAAATGTTGATGAAGCGCAGCAGCATTTTAGTGGCAGTGATTCTGGGGCTTGTTCTGGCTACTGCAGCGCAGCAGACACCGGGTGCTGCCGGTGTGACGCGCAAGACCGGTTCAGTGCAATCCATCCAGGGCAACACGATTGTGTTGAAGGATGATGCCGGACAGGAAATCAAAGTCACCATTCAAGAGAATGCCCGCATTCTGCGTGTTGCGCCTGGCCAGACTGACCTCAAATCGGCTGTGGCCATGACCTCCTCTGAAATCCAAGCGGGTGATCGCATGCTGGTGCGAGGACAGGCCGGCAACAGCGCTGACTCACTGCTTGCGTCCGCCATCATTGTGATGCGCAAAGGCGACGTGGCAGAAAAGCAGCAGCAGGAGCGAATGGAGTGGCAGCGTCATGGAACGGGTGGAATTGTCAGCGCGATGGATAGCGGAGCCGGCACCGTCACTTTGTCCGTTACGCCTACGCAAAGTGTAGTGGTAAAGACGACCCCGCAAACAGGGTTTCTTCGTTATGCGCCCAATTCGGTCAGATTTGAGGACGCGGTCAAGGGTTCATTCAACGACATCAAAGTCGGCGACCAGTTGCGGGCGCGCGGCGCGCGCAGCGCTGATGGCAAGGAACTCACTGCGGAGCAGGTTATTTCGGGCACCTTCCGCAATATCGCGGGGACCATCAGTGGCATCGATGCCGACCAATCGACCGTGACAGTCAAAGATGTCTTGGGCAAGAAGAGCGTGAAGGTGAAAATCGCGTCTGATACGCAGATGCGGAAACTTCCCGAGCAACTGGCGCAGAGAATTGCTTTCTTTCTGAAGTCGCCGGAAGCAGCGCAGGCTGCGGCTGCACGCTTTCAGCAGCGCGGAGGGGGCGGACCAGGCGGCCAGCGCACGGGCGGCGGTTCGCCTGATTTCCAGCAGATGATCAGCCGTTTGCCGGCAGTGACGATCACCGATCTTAAGAAAGAGGAGGCGGTGATGATTGTTTCAACGCCAGGTACCGGCAATTCTGAGGTGACTGCCATCACGTTGTTGAGTGGTGTTGAGCCGATCCTGACCTCCAACACATCGCAGGCTGCGGCCCTGCTTAACGGCTGGAACCTTTCCGCTCCTGCCGGAGATGTTGGACCACAATAATGGGGAGCAACATGAGGCACTGGCCGGTGACAGCGTTGCGAAAATTGCTCGCACGCATCTTTACTTTCTCGTTCGCAGCTTTTGTTTTGTCTATGCCCGCAATGGCGCAGTCGTCGGTAGGCGGACTGCACGGGCAGGTGCTTGATCCTACGGGCGCGGTGATTCCCAACGCCGACATAACCATCAAGAGTGAGAACGGCCGAACGGTGAAGGCGAAATCGGACGGTATGGGCAGCTACACCATAAAGAACCTCACGCCGGGCAAATACAGCTTAACCGTCAGTGAAAAAGGATTTCGGCCAAACGTGCAGGACGTTGATGTGGCCGCGGGGCAGGACAAAAAGCTGAACTTCACGCTGGAAGTTTTTGTAGAAGAAGAGCACGTGGACGTGCAAAGTGACGCAGCGCGCGTCAACGTGAACCCGGAGAGCAATTCAAACTCGTTGGTGCTGAGCGGCAAGGACCTGGACGCGCTGTCTGATGATCCTGATGAACTGCAATCAGAACTGCAGGCGCTTGCAGGGCCTTCCGCGGGACCCAACGGAGGCCAAATCTATATAGATGGATTTACGGGCGGGCAGCTTCCTCCCAAGTCCTCCATTCGCGAGATCAGGATCAACCAGAACCCATTCTCTGCCCAATACGACAAGATGGGCTACGGCAGGATTGAGATCTTCACCAAGCCGGGAACAGACCAGTTCCACGGACAGTTTTTCGTAAACGACAACCACTCAATTTTTGACACACGCAACCCGTTTTCACCGGAAAAGCCGGATTTCGATTCCCAGATTTATAACGGGAACATCAGCGGGCCGATTACGAAGAAGTCGTCATTTTTCTTCTCAGCACAGCGGCGCAATATCGATGAAGTGTCAGTAGTGAACGCGGTTGTGCTGGACCCTTCCTTCAATCAAGTGCGGTTCACGCAGAATGTGGCCAATCCACGCGTGCGCACCAGCATTGGTCCGAGATTTGATTTTCAGTTTGGCCCGAACAACACGCTTACTGCGCGCTACCAGTTCACCAAGACTGATGAGCAGAACAACGGAATTGGCCAGTTCAATTTGCCGTCCCAGGGATTCAATGAGAGCAACACCGAGCATACAATCCAAATCAGTGATACACAGACCCTGGGCTCGCACGCGGTGAATGAAACCCGCTTTGAATACCAGCGCGTGCGCAATGGCCAGAATCCGCTCAACTTTACCCCCACCATTTCAGTGCTGGATTCATTTACAGATGGTGGCAATCCGCAGGGAGTTCTTGCTGACAACAGCGACCATTACGAACTGCAGAACTACACGTCAGTGAACCGGGGAACGCATTTTATACGTTTTGGGGGGCGCTTGCGGGCCACGCGTGAAGCTGCCAGTTCAACGCAGAATTTCAACGGGACATTTACTTTCAGCGCTCCGAATCCGAATGACCCCACGTTGTCTCCGACGTGCAAAAGCATTCTTGCGGCAAACCCAGGCTTTAGCTCCCTGGATGCATACAGCGTTACGCAGCAAGGGCTGGCAGCCGGACTTTCACAGCAGCAGATACGCGACGAATGCGGAGGTCCGAGCCAGTTCTCAATCACGGCCGGGCAGCCACTGATCTCGAATACGATTTTCGATGCGGGTTTGTACGCGGAAGACGATTGGCACTTCCGGCAGAACATGACACTGAGCTACGGATTGCGCTACGAAACGCAGAACGAGATTGGCGACCATGCGGACTGGGGGCCGCGGCTCGGCTTTGCCTGGGGGCTCGGAGGGAAGAAAGGCGGCCAACCCAAAACGGTTCTGCGCACCGGGTTTGGGATCTTCTACGACCGTTTTACCCAGAGCCTGGTTTTGCAGGCAGAACGACTCAACGGCGTGAACCAGCAGCAGGTTATTGTCAAGAACCCTGACTTTTTCCCGAATCCTCCAACCTCGTTCGCTGGATTGCCAACTGCTACGCCCACGGTTTATCAGACCTCTCCCAATCTGCAGGCGCCTTACACTATCCAATCAGCCGTCTCGCTGGAGCACCAGGTGACAAAATCCGCCACGGCGACGCTGACCTATGTTCATTCGCGTGGTGTGCACCAACTGGTGACGATCAACGCGAATGCACCGCTTGATCCCGCTGATCCCAACAGCCGACCAAATCCAAACGCGGGCAATGTCTATGAGTACGTCTCAGGCGCGGATTTCAAAGAGAACCAGTTGATGGGTCATGTGAACATTCGGGCTGGGCAGAAACTCTTGTTGTTCAGCTTTTACAGTCTGAGTTTTGCCAACAGCGATTCCGCAGGGCCTGGAAGCTTTGCTTCCAACTCGCGGGACATCAGCGCCGATTATGGACGCG
>DATEJX010000444.1:0-4120 GCA_035277785.1 Candidatus Angelobacter sp.
GTAAGCGCGTAGTCCTGCTCAAAGGTGGCCGCCAGTGACTGAAAGCTCCGGTTTCCCGCTTCCCACACCAGGTAATCGTGGTAAAGGTTGAAATAGGCCGGCTCGCGGGGCGCGCTGGGGCTGGTGCGCCAGACGCTCACCAGTTGCTGCGGATCTTTGAGCGGAAGGGGACGCAGAAGCCAAGCGTTGACCAGGCTGAACATGGCCACGGTGGCGCCGATTCCCAGCGTGAGCGTAACCAGCAGCGTAATGCTGATTGCCGGCGAGCGCCGCAATTGCCGCAGCCCGAATTGAACGTCTTTGGCAACGACGAAAAGCTTGCTGGACAGGCCGAAGGAACTCATCTGCGCACCAGACTCCAGGCGCACATTTTATACCGCTTTATGTTGGTGTTATCAGCTTAAGGATCAATCTGCACGGCGCCAATCGCCTTGCCCAGAATGTCAATCTGAGTGATCGTGGTGGAAACCGCATCAGTATTCAGATCGAAAAAATCCAGTTCGCCACCCTGGACGACGTAAACAACGCTTCTGTTTGAGATGGGCTGAATGGCGGTAACGTCGAAATCCTGACGGAAAGAAGACTCACTTGGGACTGTAACGGTTGGCGCTGCAGGGTTGGTGATGTTTGCAATGCTAAGACAGCCCGTGACGGTATTGTTCGGCTGCACCGGGCCAACTGTGCAATTCTGGGAAGCAATATAGAGCCGGCTATTGCTGGTGAGCACCATGAACGTATGCAGGCCGTCAGTGATCGGCACCGGCGAACTTGCCGGAGTGAGGGAAGACGCATTCACCACCTGAAGAATACCGGTTCCCGGTGAGACCGCTGCAGTAGGTGAAGTAGTCCCGGCAATGAAGAGATTGCCATTAGCGAGCAGGCCGGCAGTCGCCGCCGGAACCGCCACTCGCGCGCCTTGCACAGGCGCAGCAGCGTTGGTGAAATCCACATTTAGCACGCTGGGAGCTGTGGGATTGGCAGCAGCTGTACCGTCATTGCCGCCGCAGCCCGCGCCGCAGTTCAGAATAAAAGCCTGTGTCTCGCTCGCATTAAACACGGCAGAAAAAGGCTGGTCGCCAGGAGAAAGAATGACGGGCGTAGCCTGATGCGTGGTGACTGCGTTGGTGGTATCGATCACGAAAAACGCATTCGCGAACGCGGTCGGATTGTTCGAAGGCCCTGGAAGTCCCTGCGGATTGTCACTGAAGGCCAGGAGTCGGGTACCGTTCGGGCTCAGCATTAGCCGGTGGACACTCGGCACTGGAATGCTGGTGGTGACAATTCCTGTGGCTGTATCAATGGCCTGAACGAACCCATTGTTGCGTTCCGCCACCCAAACCGTTTTTCCATCCTGCGTGATCACAATGTCGCTCGGAATGTCCGCCACCAGCGGCGCAAACGCGACTGCTTCCGTGGTGTTGTCAAAGATGCTCACCTGGGCCACGCTGGAATCAAGAATCGCTGTCTGCCCTCCGCCAGTTACCATCTTGGTAGGTGCGCTGGCGGAAATCGTTTTGAGGGCACGCACATCCTTCTCGGCGTCAATAATGCTAATCACGCCAGCCTGCTGGTTTGAGACCAGAACGCGCTTTTTAAGCCCGGTAGGTGGCGGCGTGTTGGTGTTGCTTGGAGAAGAGCTGCACCCTGCCACCAGAACGGCCAGGCCCAGAATCAGGATTGACAGGACAGACTTCTCTCTACGCATTCTCTCTTTGCCCTAAGCCTCTTTGAATGAAATGGCGATTATAACAGAGCAACTTCCGCCTTTCGGCGCACCTCTCCGTGGTTAAGAACGTAGTAGCTGCGGAAGCTTGCAGGAATTTTTACGCCTGCGTCAGCCGCTGCAAATGCAATCTGCTTTGCCCTGATGCTTCTCTGCGGTATTCTGAATAGATAATCACATGGCGCTAGACCTTCTATCACGACTCAAGAAAGGCCCCGTTCTTTGCGATGGAGCCATGGGCACGCTGCTTTATGCCAAGGGCGTGTTCATCAATAAGTGTTATGACGAGCTGAACCTCACCCAGCCGGATATGGTCCGCAGCATCCATCAGGAATACCTGCATGCGGGCGCGGAGATCATTGAGACCAACACTTTCGGCGGCAACTCGTTCCGGCTCATGCGCCACGGACTCGCCGACCAGGTCCGCGAAATCAACCTGCGCGGCGCGCAACTGGCTCGCGAGAGTGCTGACGCTTTCAACCAGAAGATGGCCGCTGACGTTCTGGTTGCCGCCTCTGTGGGCCCGCTCGGAATGCGCATAGAGCCCCTGGGCAAGACTTCTCGCGAAGAGGCTCGCGAGTCATTCCGCCAGCAGATTTCTGCGCTTGCTGAAGGCGGCGTAGATCTGATCATGCTCGAAACCTTCGGCTATCTTGAAGAGCTGCATCAGGCGATTCTGGCTGCGCGTGAAGCCGCTCCCCAGCTTCAATTGGTCGCGCAGGTCACCATTGACGAAGACGGCAATTGCCTGGATGGCGCCAGCCCGGAAACCTTCGCCGCCAAGCTCGATGAATGGGGTCCCGACATCATTGGCTGCAACTGTAGCGTTGGCCCGGTTGCCATGCTCGAAGCGATCGAGCGTATTCGCCGCATCACGGAGCGTCCTCTTGCCGCTCAGCCGAACGCCGGCATTCCGCGCAGCATTGAAGGACGCAACATTTACCTTTGCTCGCCGGAATACATGGCGAGCTATGCGCGCAAATTTGTGAATGCCGGGGTCGGTCTGGTGGGCGGCTGCTGCGGCACCACGCCCGAGCACACCAAATCCATGAAGTCCGCTTTGCGCATGAATGACGCCAAAGGCAAGGCGCCTTCCTTTCGCGTGGTGAGCGAGCGCAAGCGCGAATCCACAATTTCGCCGCCTCCTCTCGCGCAGCGCTCCAATCTGGGCCGCAAACTGGCTTCCGGCGAATTCGTGACCATGGTGGAGATCGTCCCACCCAAGGGCATTGACTTCCGCAAGGAAGTGGAAGGAGCAAAGTTCCTCAAGGCCGCTGGCATTGACGCCATCAACATTCCTGATAGCCCGCGCGCCTCCGCCCGCATGAGTAACCTTGCGCTGTGCACTTTGGTGCAGCAGCAGGCGGGGATTGAAACCACGTTGCACTTTACCTGCCGCGACCGCAACGTGCTCAGCATGCAATCTGAGTTGCTTGGTTGCTACACGATGGGGATACACAATCTCATCTGCATCACCGGTGATCCACCCAAGATGGGCAACTATCCGGATGCGACCGCAGTCTTTGACGTGGATGCTATTGGCCTGGTGAATATCGTCCATAACTTGAATTTCGGTCTGGATATTGGTGGCAACCCGATCGGAACTGGTACCAAGTTTGCCATCGGCGTGGGTGCGAATCCTGGCCTCGTGAACATTGAAGAAGAGATCCGGCGTTTCGAATACAAAGTGGAAGCAGGCGCGGACTACGCCGTAACTCAGCCTGTCTTTGACGTTAATCTCCTTGAACAATTCCTGCGGCGGATCGAGCACCATCGTATTCCCGTCCTCGCGGGCATCTGGCCCTTGACCAGTGTGCGCAATGCTGAGTTCATGAAGAACGAGCTCCGCGTTTCCGTGCCGGACTCCATCCTTGAGCGGATGGCTAAAGCGCCGAATGCCGAAGCTGCGCGGGCCGAAGGAATCCTGATTGCCCGTGAAATGCTGCGTCAGGTGCGCGGCCTGGTTCAAGGCGCGCAGGTAGCAGCGCCTCTCGGTCGCTATTCTTCCGCCATTGAAGTGCTCGACGGTATGGGCGGAACAGCCACTGCGGTGGGATAGGCGCCTGCCATTGCGTGACTCTGAGACTTCCGGAGGACAATGCCAGAGTGAATGATTTGAACGGCAAAACCGTCCTCATCACCGGAGGCGCTCGTCGCCTGGGGCGCGCCATGGTTCTGGCCGCGGCACGCGCGGGCGCTCAAGTTGCGTTTACCTACCTGAACTCCACCTCTGAAGCCGACGAAACGGGCAAAGAACTGGGACAGCTCGCGGTCAAGTACCGTGCCCTGCGTTGCGACGTGCGCAGTGAAAACAGTGTTGCCCGAACTGTGGAATCCGTGCTCGAAACGTTCGGCCGGATCGACGTGCTGGTCAACAATGCAGGCGTGTTTGAAACC
>DATEJX010000445.1:0-4756 GCA_035277785.1 Candidatus Angelobacter sp.
AAACACAACTACTGTGAGCATCAGGGATGACAGGACGTTCAAGGAACCGATCAGTTGGATGACTACCTTTTTCATGGTGGCTTTTCACATCGGCGCCGTTGCCGCGCTTTTCATGTTCAGCTGGTCTGCTCTGGCGGTGGCGTTTGTGCTGCTCTACGTCGCCGGCAGTTTCGGAATCGGCATGGGCTATCACCGCTTGCTTACACATCGCGGTTACAAAACCCATAAATGGCTGGAATATGTTCTGACCGCCTGCGGCACCCTGGCTCTGGAAGGTGGTCCGTTTTTCTGGGTGGCCACACACCGGGTGCATCACCAGAATACTGACGTGGAAGGAGATCCCCATTCACCACGCGATGGCGGATTCTGGGCACACATGGGCTGGATCATGACCGGCCGCGTCATGCACAACCATTCTGAAGCGCTCCTGCCGTACATTCCTGATCTTCGCAAAGACAAGTTCCATACCTTCATCAGCAAATGGCACTGGGTCCCAATCACCTTGTCCGGCTTCATCCTTCTCGCGATCGGCGGCTGGAAGTGGGTGATGTGGGGTGTGTTTCTCCGTACTGTCGTGGGCCTGCATTCCACCTGGCTTGTCAACTCAGCCACTCACATGTGGGGCCGCCAGCGCTTCCTCACTGCCGATACGTCCAAGAACAGCTTTTGGGTCGCGCTGCTCACCTACGGCGAAGGCTGGCACAACAATCATCATGCTCATCCTCAGTCGGCACGGCATGGGCTGACCTGGTATGAAATCGACATGAACTGGTATGCCATCAGCATCCTGCGCGCTCTTGGGTTGGTGTGGGATGTGAAAGCTCCGCGCCTGGAGGCGCTGGAGAAGAAGAGAATTACTCACGCCAATGCACAGGCGGCAACATCGGCTGCGGGTGGCGACGACTAAAGCATCGGTACTCATCCATTGGCTTGATCAACGGCCTGCGGTTTCGCAGGCCGTTTTTCTCTTTGCTCTGACAACTCGCACAATCTTCTTTTTTCCCGGCCTTCTCCGCTAGAATTCATCTATCCATGCGTATCACCAGCCGGGCCAAGGCGGTGGCATTCTTTATCACGCTGGGCGCTTGCCTGGTGGGACTGGCCATCTTTCTCAACATCACCTGGATTGTCCTGAACTGGCGCGAGGTGGTGCCGCTGGTCTTTGGCGTTATCTTCTTTTTCGTCATCATTGCGGGGATGGTGCTGAATACGATTTTTCTGGTGCGCGAAATCCGCCGCAATGAGCAGCAGGACAGCTTCCTCAATGCCGTAACGCACGAATTGAAGACCCCCATCACCTCCATCCGGCTCTATCTACAGACGCTGGAGCGCCGCAACGTTGATGACTCGCGGCGCCACGATTTTTACCGCCTGATGCTCGAAGATACTGACCGCCTGCTGGGCACGGTGGAGCAGGTGCTTAAGGCCGGCGAGGTTCGCCAACGCAATCGGAAGAAAAACTGGCAGGACGTTAATTTTGCCGGCATTGTGCGCGATAGTGTGAATCTTGCTCTTCTGCGTCACGGGCTCAAGCCGGAACAAATTCATTTCGGCTCTGAACCTCCAGGCCAGATCACGCTGATGGGGAACCAGGAGGAACTGCGCACGGCGGTGGCAAACCTGTTGGAGAATGCCGTGAAATACACGGGCGAAGACCGCGAGATCAGGGTAGATCTGGAGACGCCAGATATGGATACCGTCCTGCTCCACGTCCGCGACAACGGAATTGGAATTCCAGGAGCTGAGTTGAAGCGCATCTTCCGGCGTTTTTATCGCGTCGGCAGCAGGGGAACTGACCACGTGAAGGGCACTGGGCTGGGGCTATTCATCGTCCGCTCCATCGTACGGCAGCATGGTGGCGACATCTGGGCGGAGAGCCCGGGACCTGGCCGCGGCAGCACCTTCAGCCTTCGTTTGCCCAGGGTATACCACGTATGACAAAGATCCTGGTGGTAGAAGACGAAAAGCACATCGCTCAGGGGCTGCGCTTCAACCTGGAGGCGGAGGGCTACTCAGTCACTCTCAGCGAGAGCGGCGAGCAGGCAGAAAAATTGCTGATGGCCAACAAAGAAAACTTTGACCTGCTGCTGCTGGATGTAATGCTTCCCGGCAAGGACGGCTTCAGCGTCGCGCAGGAGCTGCGACTGGCCCAGAACTATATTCCTCTGTTAATGCTGACCGCGCGCGGACGTCCGGAAGATGTGCTGAAGGGCTTTGAGTCGGGCGCAGATGACTACCTGCCCAAGCCGTTCAACCTGGATATCCTGCTGGCTCGCATTGGCGGCCTGCTCCGCCGCAAGAAGTGGCAGCAACTCTCCAATGAAGCACCCTCGCAATCCGCTGCTGAAGACCAATTTCGCTTCGATGGCAAACTGGTGGACTTTCAACGTCTGCAACTTACAAGCGGCGACAAAACCTATCAGCTCACGCTGATGGAGTTGGAACTGCTGCGTTACCTGATCCGCAACGCCGGACGGCCAGTGAGCCGCAAGGAAATTCTGGAGCAGGTCTGGAACTTACACGAAGATACTGACACTCGCGCTATGGACAACTTCATCGTGCGCCTGCGGCGCTACATTGAAAAGGACCCCACCAAACCTAAACACCTGCTGACGGTCCGCGGACTCGGGTACCAGTTTGTGATCGACCCTGAACAGGAGTAAGTTCCACTGTCACCAACGACATCGCTAAAAAATGGCTGAGCGCGCCAGGGGATGAGGTTTCTCTGAAGAATGCAATACCAGTTGCACTGCGTATACAAGGCAGGCGATCAACATGCCAATGGCCGTTCCCATGAGCGTGAAAGCAATCACGCGGTTCAGGATGACGTAGTCATTACTATAGTGCCCCTGGTTGGAAGCTGGATTCAACAGCACGACATACGGGTACGCTTTAAACATGCCTTCAACGATCAGCAAGCCCAACAAGTTGATGCCGAGCTGTACGGCCGGACGCAGCCATTTCCAGTTTGGCCGTAAAAATGTTGTCAATTGCTGCAAAAGAGCAATGAGCATCAGGCCCAGAATCGGCCAATAGTAGCGCTGCCATACCGGATTGAGCCTGAATACGCCGGTAAGATCGCCCAGAATCATTTGAGAGTAATGGGGCAGCGACAGCCAGGTGACGATAAAGGTAGAGTTGATCACAAGTTCCCAAAAGGCTTGCACCCGGGGCGAAGTCCTCTTGTGTTTGAGTTTGACCGTCGCCGGCAGTTTGAGTGGATTCCAGTCATTCAGAAAATCAGAGCGTAACTGCACTTGCTCCAGCACGGCAAATACAGCCGTGATCATGCCGAAGCAAAAGATCAACGTTCCCCAGAACGTCGACCAATCACGCAGGATGCCCCCGCTGAGCCGCTCGGCTCGATAGTGGGCGTCAAATGCAAACAGGCCAACCCACACAAGCAACCATGGGGTGAGATAACACAGCAGAACAATCTTGAGCACGAGGCTGTAGATGGGAAACAATACGGGACCGATCAGATTTTGCTGCGGCAGATACCGGCCTGCTACCACCACGGGCCGGCCGCGTTCCTTCAGAAGGCCGGCAATCTCAAATTGATTCAAGCTGCGCCCAGCTGCAGACTCGCGTTCTTCCACCTGAGAGTGAATGTCTTCAGACAGCTCATTGATGATGTCCTGTTTTTGCCGCCTCGGCAGCCAGAAACCAACGGCTTGAAGATAGCGATCTATGAGTTCCATAGTCTTAACCTCGCAAAATTTTCTGGATTGAAATATTTAATCCCTGCCACTCCGCCAGCAGTTGCTTCAGAATTTGCCTGCCGGGCGGCGACAACTTGTAAAAGCGCTTGTTGCGCTTGTTTTCCTCACGCCATTCGCTTGCCAGCAGACCCTGGGTTTCCAGTCTCCGCAACAACGGATACAGCGTGCCTTCGTCGATGGCCAGCCCCTGATCTTCGAGCGCTTTCCGCAGGGTGTAGCCGTAATGCTCACTCTGAAGCTGGCCCAGCACAGCGACTATGAGACAGCCACGTCGCAGTTCAAGACGAAGATTTTCGAAAAGGTCAGGGTCGGTACCGTTTCTCATATAGTATGTGTCACATACTGTATGGAACACAGTATGCACCTGTCAAACTGAAAATATGAGGAAATTGCTTGTCTCCATAACCACTCGGCAGTAATCGATGCTGGAGCGCTTTCCGGTACACTGTTAATGCCGGGTTTTGCAATCCCGCTCGCTCTAGGCTTTTCTTATTCAGGATGTTCCAGAGAATTTATGAGACATACATTGAAGACATTAGTCCTCGCAAGTTGCGTTCTTTCGCTTCTGCTCCTGACCTCCACGTACGCGGAAAAACATTCTTCACAGCCGCCGAGCCATGGCATCACCATCGCAAATATGGACACCGCCGTAGTGCCCGGTGATGATTTCTACCTTTATGCCAATGGAGCATGGATCAAGCGCACGCCAATTCCACCTGACCGTTCGCGGATCGGCGTCTTCAGCAAACTGGCTGATCTCACAGAAAAGCAAACTCGAGGCATTATCGAAACTGTTTCAAAGAGCAAGTCAGCAGAAGGCTCCGAGTCCCGCCAGATCGCTGATTTATATGCCTCGTTTATGGATGAGAAGGGAATTGAATCCCGCGGCTTGACACCCCTGAAGTCGCATCTTGAGGCGATTGCTGCCATCAAGAACAAACAGGAACTGGCGCGGGCATTGGGAGAGAGTCTGCGTGCTGATGTCGATCCTCTGAACAACACGAACTTTCATACCGCGAATCTGTTCGGGCTGT
>DATEJX010000446.1:0-6407 GCA_035277785.1 Candidatus Angelobacter sp.
GCTGATCAAATCGTCAATCAGAATCGCTGTGTACGCTTCCGTGCGATCCAGCATCAGCGGCGCTTCGCCCTTCACTTTCAGGGCCGCATTAATGCCAGCCATGATTCCCTGACAAGCAGCCTCTTCATAACCTGATGTCCCATTGATCTGCCCTGCCAGAAACAGCCGCTCAATCTTCTTTACTTCCAGCGTGCGCTCCAGCTCAGTCGGATCAATCGAGTCATACTCAATGGCATAGCCCGGCCGCAGCATCTCTGCCGTCTCCAGCCCCGGCACAGACTTGATCACCGCCAGTTGCACATCAATCGGCATGGACGTGCTCATCCCGTTTACGTAAATCTCGTGTGTATTCAGCCCTTCCGGCTCCAGGAAAAGCTGGTGCGTAAGCTTGTCCGGGAACTTGACGATCTTGTCTTCAATGCTGGGGCAGTAACGCGGCCCAATGCTCTTGATCTGCCCGGAATACATGGGCGACCGATGCACGTTATCGCGGATGATACGGTGCGTCTCCTCCGTGGTGAAGGCGATATAGCACGGCACCTGTTTCTGCGTAATTTTCTTGGTGCGAAAGCTGAACGGTGTGGGGTCAGCATCTCCGGGTTGGACCTCAAATCGGGTCCAGTCAATGCTGCGGCCATCCAGCCTGGGCGGCGTTCCGGTCTTCAGTCGACACCCGCGCAGCCCCATCAGCTTGAGTGACTCACCCAGCAATTGGGATGGCGGTTCGCCACTGCGCCCAGCGGGATACGTCTGCTCGCCACAGTGGATCAGACCGTTCAGGAATGTCCCAGTGGTGATGATCACAGCTTGCGCGGCTACTGTTCGGCCATCGCGAAGCCGGATGCCGCGCGCGACTTTGCTCACAGGGAATAGAACGTCTTCCTCCGCCTCCCCACACCTCCGCAGTGAAGACGACGTGTCCTCCACGATCAGTTCAGCCACTTCTGCCTGTTTAATATGAAGATTCGGCTGGCTCTCCAGCACCTCGCGCATTTTCAACCGGTATTGCTGTTTATCGCACTGCGCTCTCGGCGACCACACGGCCGGCCCGCGTGACGTGTTTAACAGCCGGAACTGGATACCGACTGCGTCCGTGACTTCGCCCATGATCCCGCCCAGTGCATCCACTTCCCGCACCAGATGGCCCTTGGCAATGCCACCAACAGCGGGATTGCAGGACATCTGCGCGATCAGGTCCACGTTCAGGGTGAAGAGAGCGGTTTTGAGCCCCATACGGGCTGCTGCCATGGCGGCTTCACAGCCGGCATGACCGGCGCCGACCACAACAACATCGTACTGTTCGGTAAACTTCTGCATCTGCTATTCTATCTATTCTGAGGCTAGAAAGCCTGATAGAGCAACCGGGCTTGTGTGTGAAATCCCGAAGCGCAGCGAGGGATCGCTATCGCCTGAATTCTCTGTGCACTCAAGACAAACGATCTGAGCGGCGTACGAAAGATCTTTTATGTGCAGAGATCCTGGCCTCAAGCCCTTGCTTTCCTTACGCTTGGCCGCGATATGCGGCTCGCATCCAAGCCCAGCGTCTCGCCTGCGCTATGAGCATAAAAGACGATGAACATCAGCAGCAGCGGGATGTGCTCCAGTTCATTACCGAGGTACCGCCATGCCGGGGTGCCGGCGGGCAGATTCCAGGTAGAGAGCACCAGTTGGAGCATGAAGAACACACCAATAATGGAAAACAACCGGACGCGGAATCCCAGCACCATGGAAAGTCCAATGAGCAACTCAATGATCGCCACGGCATACGCGAAAAACATGGCATGGTGCAGCGTGAACTGGAGGAATGGCTTGTAGAAGCTGACGGCCGTTTCCTGGACAAAGCCGGTGACCCAGTGGCTGTAGCCCTCGCGGGCAAATTGCGTGCCGACCAGCTTGTACTCGGCGAAAAACAGAAACATGATGCCGACGCCAATGCGCGCGAGCGCCATGGCGTTTGAAGATGCACCGTTGGACTTTGCCATTAATGAGGGCCCCTCAGCTATTCGTTCTGGACTTTGCCTGCCTGCTTGAACACCTTACCGTCTTTCATCACAAAGTTCACCTGTTTCAGCGCCTCAACGTTGCTCAAAGGATTACCTGCAACGGCAATAATATCGGCATAAGCCCCAGGCGCAATCACACCCAGGTCGCCCTGCATGTCCAGCAGGTCCGCCGCGCGCGATGTGGCCGACTGGATCGCCTGCATGGGAGTCATCCCGAACTTCACCATGTACCCGAATTCGTTCGCGATAGGCTCGGTCCACGGGATTCCTCCCATGTCCGTGCCAAATGCAATCTTCACGCCCGCTTTCAGGGCCTTCTTGAATGAAACCTCATGTTCTGCCGCGCGCTCGCGGTCGCGCTTGCCGTCTGGAGTGTCAGCCGGAGCCCAATCCAGGTAATAGGCGGTCAGCGTAGGGACGTACCAGGTGCCCAGCTTCAGCATCTGCGCGATGGCGGCATCGTCCAGCGCCAGGCCGTGCTCAATGGAATCGCAACCTCCATCCAGCGCGCGATGCAGACCGATTCCGCTGTAAGCATGGCAGGCCACCTTTTTCTGCTGGCCGTGTGTTTCATCCGTGACAGCTTTGAGTTCTTCCGTGGTGAGTGTTGGCTGTGACACCAGTTTCCCCTGTTTGTCCACCCATGAGCGGTGCGTCATGTACACCTTGATCCAGTCGGCGCCGTTCTCCAGTTGCTCGCGAGCGATTTTTCTCAACTCAACTGGCCCATCGCCCAACTGCGCGCCATGGGGAACCAAGATATCCGGGTTGTACCCCTCGAGTGGATAGCCGCCGGTCACTGAGATTGCGCGTGTAACCACAAACATCCGTGGCCCGGGAATGTAGCCTGCGTTAATCGCTTCCTTGATGCCCACGTCACCGTAGCCTGCGCCTTCGGTCTCAAGGTCACGCAGCGTGGTGAATCCTTCTTCCAAAGCTCTGCGGGCAGAGACGGTGGCCCGTGCTGCCCTGAAAGCAACCGGGTGCTTCAGCAGCTGAACATCGTATCCGCCCTCAGCCGGGTCCTCGCCCTGGAGAAAGATGTGTGTGTGGGTGTCAATCAGTCCCGGCATAACTGTCACTTCAGGCCCAAAGTTGATGACCGTGGGCTGACCAGCGGGTATTCCTCCGACACTCTGAATCCTGTTGCCGCGAATGAGAATCGTGACGTTATGGCGCAACTCGGCCGACTTCCCGTCAATTAAGTTGGCCGCATGAATGAGAACCGTCTTCTCCGGCGCGGCTTGTTGCTGCTGGCCGAAGAGAGCTGCGCTGGACAAAGTGAACAAGGCGAGGGCAAGCACTGAGCGTGACAAGGACGTTTCCTCCATAAAGTGCAAAAATAAGCGGAATATGAATACGCTTCCATACGCCAATATGCAATGGTCGCGCACGGAACTGGGGACTGGGAAATGTCTTGGAGACTATCAACTGCAGTTTAGGCGGGTTGTTTAAATCCCGAAAATTCTTGAGCTTACGGTTGAACCATGATCCATCCGAGAGCAATTCTTAGGGTGGCTACAAAAGTTGTAACCGATTTACAATAGCAGAGATCAAAAGCAAGGTAACCCAATGTCATCATTGCCTCTGCCCATTGCCGCGTTTATCGCTGGCCTCGTCTCTTTTCTCTCGCCCTGCGTACTGCCACTGGTACCCGGTTACGTCTCTCTTATCTCCGGGGCAAGCGTAGAAGAACTCCAGACCAAAGACCGCAAACTGCTGAATACAGTGCTCTTGCACTCCATCATGTTCATTCTTGGCTTCACACTGGTCTTCGTGTGTTTGGGAGCCGCTGCTACCAGCATCGGCCATTTCATGAAGGTCTACAAGAAGCAGCTCAGTTGGGTGGCGGGGACGGTGATTGTCATCCTGGGGCTGCATCTGACCGGCATCCTCAAAATCAAGGCGCTGTACGCGGATAAGCGTCTGCATTCGGCAGGCGGCGGCAAGTCGCCCATCGCCGCCTTTGTTGCGGGCTTTGCTTTCGCTTTCGGATGGACACCCTGCATTGGCCCCATCCTGGCGGTGATTCTTACGATGGCAGGCAGCGCCGATTCGGTGCAGCGCGGCATTGTGCTGCTGTTTGTTTATTCGCTCGGCCTGGCAGTCCCATTCTTGTTGACCTCGGTTGGAATTAACGGCTTCCTTTCCTTTTACGGTAAGTTCCGCCGTCACTTGCAAAAAGTGGAAATCGGAAGTGGAGTACTGCTGATCATTTGCGGGGTGCTGATCTTTACCCGGCATTTCACTCTGCTTTCCAGCTACCTGGGATTTCTCAATCGATGGTTTACTTTGTGAGGTATTTGCGTGAACCGTAGTTTAATTTTTGTCGTCTTTATCGTTCTCGTTATCACTGGCTTTTTGTTTTTGGGCAAACGCATGTCTAAGGACGGCCAGACCCAGACCTCGGCCAAGCAAGGCGCTGCCTCCAGCGCTCCCGATTTCCATCCAACACAGTCTGCAGGACCCGGAACGGGCAGTCTTGCCCCGGATTTTGATCTGAAAGTGCTGGATGGCAACGGCAAGACCATGAAGCTCTCTTCCCTGCGCGGAAAGGCCGTGATCCTGGATTTCTGGGCTACGTACTGTGGTCCCTGCAAGATCGAGATGCCGTGGTTCGTGGAACTGCAGAACAAATACGGCAAAGACGGTCTCCAGATTGTTGGCGTGGCGGTGGATGACGCTGGCGAGAAAGCAATCTCAGAGTTCACCCACAAGATGGGCATCAACTATCCAATTTTGATTGGCACAGAAAAAGTCGCAGACCTCTATGGCGGACTCGATGGCCTGCCGACCACGTTCTTCATTGATCGTTCGGGCAAAATCATTGACCGCCAGCTGGGCCTCATCAGCGAATCAGTAATTGTAGACAACATCAAGAAGGGACTGGCCAGTGGTGGTAACTCCTCTTCAACCGCGGCTGCAGGCCAATGAAAATTAAATCGCTTGTCTCATTTCTATTTGTTCCGGCTTTGGCGTGCTCTGCGGTAGCACAATCGCTCACGCCTGCCGGACCTGTTGAGAAGGTCAGCTTTGAACCGCTCAACACCGTTACCGTCAATCCATCGCATCCGGCTCCGTTGCGGCTTGTCTTTCATGTGAAGCCCGGCTTCCATATCAACTCCAACAAGCCGCTCACGCCTGAGTTGATTCCTACTGTCGTGCATTTCTCTCTGCCGGACGATCTGGTGGTGGGTCGGGTTGAGTATCCTGCAGGGCAGATGAAGAGCTTTCCCTTTGACCCAACAGAAAAGCTAAGCGTCTATTCCGGTGATATCGTGATCACGGGTCGCCTGATTGCTCCGCCGCACGCCGGGACCGGCACATACACCGTTCATGGCGATTTCCGATATCAGGCTTGTGACAATAATGCCTGTTATCCGCCCAAGACTCTGCCGATTGCTTTCAACGTGAAAGTCGGTGCTCACTCAGGCTCCGGCCCCCGCGCCCACGGCAACAGCCAGAGTCCGCATATACACAATTGAGCAATTGGCAACTGGCACTTAGCAATTAGCCCGCCCAGCTAAGCAAGAAGTACGATCATCCGATCACGCCCGATCACCTGATCACCCGATTCGGTTAGAGCCTGATTCCTCTCACTTCCTCAATCTCTTTGAGTGCTCTGATCTCCTCCAGCACGCTCTCCGGAGCAGGAGAATCTACCTGCACCACGGCGATTGCCTCAGCACCCTGCTGATTGCTGCTGCGTCCCAGCGCAAAATTGCCGATATTGACGTTGTGCTTGCCCAGAAGCGTTCCCACCTTCCCGACCACGCCGGGAATGTCGCGATTGCGCAGGTAAATCAAATTCCCTCCCAGCGGAACCTCAATCCCGATCCCATCCACTTCAAGCAATCGGAGCGAGGAGCCCCGCAGCACTGCACCACGCACAAGCCGCTCGTCTGCGCTGGTTTTTAGCTGAACGCAAACTCCATCTGCGGCTCCCGTTGCCGTATCGTCTTTCTTGCTCTCGTGTACCTGGATCCCACGTTCCTGGGCGATAGCCGCGGCATTCACCACATTTGCCCGCTCAGCCACTCTCTGGTTCAAGATGCCCTGGATGGCTGCATTGCGGATCAACTCGGTCTTCCACTCACTGAGGCGTCCGCTGTAGCGGATAGAAATGCCCTCAATCGAGCCCGTGGGTGAGACAACATTGGCCAGAAATGCCCCAAGCTTTTCCGCCAGCGCAATATACGGCTTCATCTGCGCATATTGCTGATCATCAATTGAGGGCATGTTGACGGCGTTCTGGATCACGCCGCGCTTCAGGTATTCACGTATCTGGCTGGCAATCTGCAATCCCACCGCGTCCTGCGCTTCATTGGTTGAGCCGGCAATGTGCGGCGTGGCGATCACGTTTTCCTGTGACAGCAGCTGTGACCCTTTGGGAGGTTCCTCTGA
>DATEJX010000447.1:0-12236 GCA_035277785.1 Candidatus Angelobacter sp.
CGGGGGTTCACTCCTTTGTTAGCTCTGGAAGCTAAACATAGACCCTATCATGGAGTTGCTGCGAATTGGGTAAGAAGCCAATCGCTCAGGTCCTTCGCCGCCGGTTTTGCCAGTACAAGAGCGAGATCACTCCCAGGAAGACTGCGAACGCTGGAAATGACCACTCAAGGCCTTGGACAAAGAATGTTGTGACGGAAATGGCGAGGAGCAGCAGAATCCCCAGCAGCGTGAAAAATGGGTGAGCACGCAGACGCATGGGCAGCTGTGCGATGCGCTCATGCGAGAGCGTTTTGCGAAATCGCAGATGAGTGTTAAGCACTACCAGCCAGACAAAAAGCATTCCCGCCACAGCCGTGCCGTACAAAGTGAGAAAGGCGTTCTTGGGAGCAAAAACAGCCAACAGGATGGCCACAATGATCCCCGCTGTCGAGGCAAGCAAAGCACGATGCGGCACGCCGTTGATGCTGACTTTACCCATCCATCGCGGCGCGTAACCTTCGCGGCCCAACGAAAAGAGCATTCGCGTGGAAAGATACAGATTGGTATTCACGCTGGAGAGCGCCGCCGTGAGCACGACAAAGTTCATGATCCCGGCTGCAAACGGCACACGCGCCGAGGAGAAGGCAGTTACAAACGGACTGCCGGAAAGAGCTGAAGAGCTTCCCGCCAGGTTCCAGGGAACCATGGTGACCATGATGGCGATGGCCAGAATATAGAACAGGATCAGACGGTAAACGATGTTGCGCATGGCGCGAGGAATGGTCACATCCGGTCGTTCGGCTTCGCCGGCGGTTACAGCGATGATTTCTACTCCCATGTAGCTGGTCACGGTGATCGTCAGTGACAACCAGACACCCTTCCAGCCCGATGGCAAAAACCCGCCATGCTGAGTGAGGTTGGCCAGACCCACGGGGTGCCGTGTTCCGATGCCGAAGATCAATGCAATTCCAACAATGATAAAAGCCACAATCGCGCTTACTTTGATCATGGCGAACCAATATTCGAATTCGCCCAGGCGGTTGACCTGCATTGAATTGAGCGCAACCAACGCGGCGGAAACCAGCACAACCCAGATCCATTGCGGAACGTTGGGAAACCAATAGGCGATGTAGATTCCAGCGGCCGTGACTTCAGCACCTATAGCGATGATCTGAGCAAAACCATAGGTAGCGCGAACGGAAAAGCCGGCCCACGGATTGAGATATTTTTCCGCGTAAACCCCGAATGCTCCGGCCACGGGATGGACTACTGCCATTTCCGTGAGTACATAGGACATAATCAGTGCGATCCCCGCGCCTAGGACGTACGACAGGATCACCGCCGGTCCGGCAAGGCGAATGGTGACGCTGCTGCCAAGAAACAGGCCTACACCAATGGCTCCGCCAATCGCCATCATGGTGAGTTGGCGCTGACCGAGACGTCGATGCAGTCCCTCGCTCTGAGTTGTTGACGGCTCGCCGGCAGCGGTGGCGGCAAGCCCGGCAGTTGTTTCAACGCGATCAGCCATTGCCATGTCCTCTTCTCAGGAAGCCCGCAATTGGCAGATTGCGTCTCCGAACCTGCGCACTTCATCCAGCGTGTTGTAATGCACCAGAGAAGCCCTGACGGCTCCGCTTTCTTTGGTAAGCCCCAGCCTGTTCATCAGACGCGGCGAATACATATGTCCATCGCGTACACCGATGTTCTGTTTTGCCAGTTCCAATGTGACTTTTTCCGGAGAAATGCGCGGAAGGTTAAAGCATAATGTGGGTGTGCGATGACGGATCTGGTCCCGAGCCGTGATCCCGTAGACGGTGGCTTTAGCCTGGCACAGCGCTTCCAGCATTGCGGAGGTCAATTGCGCTTCATATTGACGGATAGCTTCTGTCCCCGCAACCAGCGCTGCTCTGCGCGAGACCGCGGAAGTATCCATCATGTGGCCCAGCTCTTCAAGATACTGCACCGCCGCATCCATGCCCGCGACGTTCTCATAAATATAAGTACCGACCTCAAGCTTGGCAGGCGTTGTATCCGGAACAAAATCTTCCCGGAACGTTGGCAGCGCATTCAGCGATTCCATGCGACCCCACAGAAAGCCCATGTGCGGAGAAAAGATTTTATAGCCGGAGCAGACCAGGTAATCACAATCAAATGCCTGAACGTCTATCGGCCCGTGCGGCCCGTAGTGCACGGCATCCACAAAAACCTCTGCACCGACGGCGCGGGCGCGCTTCGATATCTCAGCGATATCAAGTATGGAACCAAGTGCGTTGGACGCCAGAGTACACGCCACAATTCGAGTGCGCGGGGAAAGCAGCGGCTCCAGATCTTCCGGATGGAGGCGGCCGTCGTCTCGGAAGTGCCACCACAGAATCTTTGCTCCTTCGCGCTCCAGCGCCAGCCAGACGGCGATATTCGATTCATGATCAAGATCGGTCACGATGATTTCGCGACGATCTTTCAGTGACTGGCCGACGGCCAGGCTGATCAGCCGCATGAACGATGTGGCATTCATGCCGAAAGAAATCTCGTCAGGATGGCGGGCGTTCACCAGCAGCCCGACACTGGTGCGAGCGCGGGCAATGGTTTCATCCACTTCCTGCGATTGGCGATAGCGTCCGCCTCTTTGCACGTTGCGGTGAAGGAGGTGGTCGGCCACGGCATCAAGCACACGTCTGGGTGACTGGGCGCCGGCAGCGTTGTCAAAAAAGATAAAGTCATTTTGAAGCGCGGGAAAGCAGGCCCGCACCTTCTCTACGGGAAATCTAGTCATGGCCCAAATGATATAACGGCCAGCCGATTCCTCATGCAGCTACAGGATGGCTCTTTAGATATAACTCAATTTCAAGCACCTCATCGCTGCTCAAGCGGAATTCGGCGGATCGGACGATTTCGTTTGCCTGCTGGGAGGAACGCATGCCAACGATAGCGCCGGTGACAACGGGGTCGCGTAGCGTCCAGGCGATGGCCACCGCGCCGGGAGTGTGAACATGCCTGTCTCCGATACCCCGCAGCACTTCCACCAGACCAAGATTTCGACTCAAGAGCGGCTCCTGAAAGCTGACTGTTCGGGGGCGGAAGTCATCCGGAGGAAGTTTGGCAATGCGCTCCCGAGTCATCTTGCCGGTGAGCAATCCGGATTTCATGGGCGAGTAAACAATCACGCCGATGTTGTGCTCACGGCAGAACGGCAGGACTTCTTTTTCAATGTCGCTGGTCACGATGTTGTAAGGCGGCTGAAGGGACGTGATGGGAGCGATCTTCTGCGCGCGCTTCATCTGTTCTGCGTTGAAATTGGAGACTCCGATATTGCGTACCTTCCCTTCCTTCTTAAGCTCGGCCAGCGTCTGCCAGCCCTCTTCAATTTCTGGCTCGGGATCAGGCCAGTGGATCTGGTACAGATCAATCGCATCCAGCTTCAGGCGGCGCAGGCTGGCCTCAGCTTCACGGCGAACGGAGTCAGCTTTCAAGCTCCGCGAAATCTGACGTTGCTCGTCCCAGATGATGCCGCACTTGGTAAAAATGTAAGGACGGTTAGAGCGCCCGGCGATGGCTTTGCCCACAACTTCTTCGGAATGCCCGTGACCGTAGATTGCCGCGGTATCAATCCAGTTGATGCCTGCGTCCAGAGCGGCATGGATGGCTTCAATGGAGTTCTTATCTTCCTGATGTCCCCAGGAAAACGACCAGTCGCCGCCGCCCATGGCCCACGCGCCAACGCCGATGAGAGTAATCTGTAAATCAGAGTTGCCCAGTTGTCGTTTCTGCATAACTTTTTTTGATGATAGAGAAAGCGGCGGGATTTCTTCATTGTCGAGTTACGTCGCCTTCCGCCAAACACGGAGCATTTTACAGGATGGAACCGGCTGACACGCCTTCCAATCGGCTCCGCGCAGTTCGGCGGCGATACATCGATCACGCGGAAGGACTACACGCGGCTGCTCGGGAAAGGAGCAGCTCACGCTCCCTCGCGTTGCGAGTGAGTGATGCCGCACGTTCGAACTCGGCGCGCGCTTCGTCAAGGCGGCCAAGCTTTTTCAGCAGATCACCTCGCACACTGGGCAGCAGGTGATAGTTCTCAAGGGCGCGTTCCCCTATCAGTGCGTCCACAAGCTCAAGCCCCGCTGCCGGGCCGGAAGCCATGGAGACGGCCACGGCACGGTTCAGCTCAATCACCGGCGAGGGCACTACACGGGAAAGTTCACCATATAAATCAACAATGCGATGCCAATCGGTTTCATCCGCTGTTCGCGCGCGGGCATGGCATGCGGCGATAGCAGCCTGAAGAGTGTACGGGCCCGAAGTTTTTCCTGGCTTGGCCGCGTTGAGCGTTTCTGCTCGTTTGAGGGCGGCAAGACCGCGACGAATCAGCAACTGGTCCCAGCGCCCTCGGTCCTGATCCAGCAACAGGATTGGCTCGCCTGTGGGACTCACGCGGGCACGGGCACGGGAAGCCTGAATCTCCATCAGGGCGACAAGACCGTGGACCTCAGGTTCCAGAGGAGAGAGTCCGGCAAGAATGCGTCCGAGTCGAAGAGCATCTTCGCAAAGAGTGGGCCGCAGCCAGTCTTCGCCTGCCGTGGCCGCATAGCCCTCATTAAAGACAAGATAGATCACCTCAAGGACAGACGAGACGCGCGAGGCAAGCTCAGAACCGCGCGGGACTTCAAACGGCACGCGGTTCTCGGCAAGGGTACGCTTGGCGCGGACAATGCGTTGCGCAATGGTGGGCTCAGGAGAAAGAAATGCCCGTGCGATTTCTTCAGTGGTAAGCCCGCCAAGGAGCCGAAGCGTCAACGCCACGCGGGCGTCCGTTGAAAGGACCGGGTGGCAGGAGATGAACATGAGACGGAGAAGATCATCGCCCACGTTGTCATCGAGCTGAGCTTCCAGATCCGGCACAGCCATCTCCTTGGCCTCAAGCTCGCGGCTGAGTTCCTGGTGTTTGAGTTCCACCCGCGTGCGCCGGCGGAAGTGATCGATGGCGCGATGCTTGGCCGCGGTCATGAGCCAGGCGCCCGGGTTTTCCGGGACACCCGACTCTGGCCACTGCTCCAGCGCTGAGACAAGAGCGTCCTGCGCCAGGTCTTCCGCGAGACCAACATCGCGCACCATACGGGTGAGTGCCGCGATGATCCTGGGTGATTCCATTCTCCACACGGCATCGATGGAACGGTCTATATCGGCAGCAGACACTGCTACCGATCACATCATTTTTGCTGTGCCTGCGCAAGCTCGGCCTGGCCGGCTTCACAATATTTCTCAAAGTCTCCCGGCCCAAACATCTGCCTCACTTCGGTCTCGCCCTCCCAGCCGGGCCAGTATTTCTTGTGGAGTTCCATAAACTCGACTGCCGATTTGATCGCGGCTTCCTTGGAGGGCAGCTCAAACTGGGCATAGCCGCCGATGATTTCTTTGGCTTCCGTAAAGGGCCCGTCTGTGACGGTCACTTTGCCACCGGACACGCGTACGCGCGCGCCCTGAGCCGTGGGTGCGAGTCCACCGTTACCCAGCATGATTCCAGCCTTGTTGGCTTCTTCCGAAAGCTTTTCAATTGCCTGCATGAGTTCTTTGGGTGGGACTCCCTGTCCTTCGCGGTGCTTGACGATCATCATGTAACGCATTCGTAAATCTCCTTATTCTGAATGTCTTGAATGTGTGAGCCAGCGTTCTGGGCCGGCTTCTATGAGTGCAACGAACGGCGCAGGCCAAGATCGACACGCGCCAAAATCTTTTTTAGCTGCCGGTTTGCCTTTTTTGCGCGTTCACCTGGTCACGCATGCGTTGCTCCCGCTGACGTAGTTCAGGGGTGAGTTCAGCGCCAAAGTCTTCAGCCTCAAAAACCGGGCGAATTTCAATTTCACTCTCGCCTTCGTGGGGATTGGGGCAGCGCTTTAGCCACTCGACGGCCTCTTCCATGGACCTCACCTGCCACACCCAATAACCGGCAATCAGTTCCTTGGACTCGGTAAACGGCCCGTCAATTACGGTCCGTTTATCTCCGGAAAAACGGACTCGTTTACCTTTGGAGGTGGGATGAAGCCCATCGGCGGCCAGAAGCACTCCGGCCTTCACCAGTTCTTCATTAAATTTTCCCATATCCTCCAGCAGCTTCTGTTTGGGCATCACGCCTGCCTCAGAGTCCTTATTGGCCTTTACGATCACCATGACTCGCATTTGTCTTTCTCCTTGTGACTAGTATTGCCTGCCTTCTACTGTAACGGCGAACGGCAAGACGGAAGATCGACAACTAACGCAAAATTTTTTGTGGGAGCAATTGGCTGAGGCCAGCCCCGAGAGCCCAATTACCTTAAAGGCTACGAAGGTCTTGAATCGAATAGATTTAGGGGAGAATTTGGCCAGAACATCAAACTGCTCTAATGACAGCCTTCAGGATCACCGGAAGAATTCATTCATCTGCGGAGCCGTGGCTGAAAGCCCCGGGTGATCCGTAACTGACAAGAGATCAAGGATGAGGCGAAATGTGCTCTGGTGCTGGTAGAAAGTGGTTGACTGGAATGCAGACTTCACGTGCGCCCCGGCAATCACTTCCGCCACGTGGCCGCCGCCATTGGTCAGATCACTTGCGTTAGCCTCGTCAAACACAACGACAAAAACGCTGTTCGCTAACGCGGGATTGTTGATGAGCGGGTCGAGGTTTGCTTTGAGCCAGTTATCGGCGGCAGCAAGTTTGTCGCTGTCCGGACAGAGCGATCCGCCACTGGGACAATCGTGCGCGTCATTTTCGGCATCGGGCAAGAGGAACGCAAAATTTGGCACCGAGCCGGAAGCGAGATCGGCCGAGAGCTGCGTAAAAGGCACAATGCTGGACGCCTGCACGGTGGAATTCACCACGTCAGAAAAGAAAGAGAAGGGATTGTGGTGCTTCAAATAGGGATAGACATCCGATCCAAGATAGCCGGCTGAGGGCAGGCTTTGTGCATAGATTTTCCAGGTCTTGCCGGATGACAGCAGCGCGCGAACGATGTTGTCATCAGTGATTGTGCCGGTGAACGCATCGTCATTGGTTTCAAGGTTCCCGGTGGTCAGCATGAAATAGTTGCCAATGGAGGGATGCGTGTTTGCGAAATATTGCGTGGCCAACGCATGTTGCGTGGCCAGCGAGTTGAAGTAAGGCATGGCCGCGCTCCCAATCACCTGCATAAATCCATGATTCTCTTCCATCACCAGAAAAACGTGATCCACTGCAGGGATAGCAGGCGGTGTGGGTGTTGGGGTAGCACTTGGGCTCGGGCTTGGCGTAGGAGTGGCCGAAGGCGTTGGCGTGGCTGTAGGTTGGGGGGTTGGCGTCGGCGTAGCGCTGGGAGCAGGCGTGGGCAGGGGCGACGCGGTAGGTGACGGGCTTGGTTGGGCGCTGGTTTGCTGTGTGCTACGAAGCCCGCTGCTGCCGCAGCCTGCCACCCAAAGCAGTGCGGCGGTCATTGCGCAAGTTAATCCCGTTGAGAGATAGGGGTTTGCCATGTCCTCTTTCAGACCAGAGACTCAGATGATTGAGAGTTGCTGCTGGATGCCTGGCACTCGATGCGTTGATTGCCGCGCTCAACCAATCATTCGTGACGCAACGCAATCATGGGGTCGGTCCGCGTTGCGCGACGCGCAGGGATATAACATGCCAGAAGACATGCGCACACAAGCAAAAGAGAAACTCCGCCTAGTGTCACCGGATCCCATGCGCGCACGCCGTACAGCAGATGAGAAAAACTCGAGAGCAGCCGCGCCAACACCAGAGCGGCCAATCCACCAATGAGCACGCCGATGCTTGCGAGCCTGATACCTTGCCGAAGCACCAGTTGAAACACATTGCTCCGTTCGGCGCCCAGCGCCATGCGGATTCCGATTTCCGGCGTACGCTGCACGGTTGAATAGGAGATGACGGAGTAAGTGCCAAGCGATGCCAGCAAGAGAGCGAAACCCGCAAAGATGCCGAGAAGAACCATAGGAAAGCGCTGCGATGTCATTGAATCGGCGATGATGTCTTGCATAGTGTGAACTTCGTAGATTGGCTGGCCGCCGTTTCTTCCGGAAACTGCTGCTTCGATCTGAGGAAGGATCGAGGCTTCGTCGAGCGGTGTGCGAACGATGAACGCCAATCCGGAATAGAATGAGCGCACGCCCTTCTCTGGAACCTGCGCCAACGGAGCATACGCCTGGACCTGTGCAAGTGCGGCCGGGTCTCCAAGACCGGAGTGGCGAATGTGTCCCACTACGCCGATAATGCGCATGGGTCCGCAAAGATTTATGTTGATGCTTTCGCCGATCGGGTTCTTTCCGTGAAAGTATTTTTCAGCCAGCACACTATCCACCACGACTACGTGCTCTGAATTGGTACCGTCCTGCTCGCTGAAATAGCGGCCCTGAAGCACAGGTATTTTCATGGTGGCCAGGTAATCTGGCCCCGTCCAGTAGAGTAGAAGGCGCGGGGCTTCCGCGACTGGGGTAGTTTCCTGGGTTCCGACCCAGAAGGGGGCAAAGTTATTGGCCTGGTTTAGCGGAATCAAGTCTGTGGCATCCGCCATCTCCACGCCCGGAATGGCGCGGATGCGTTGGATCAGGTTCTGATAGGCGCCACGGATTTGCGCGTTGCTGTCCGTTGCCGATGGGGCTGAGCCGATCCTGAAGGTGAGCACATTCTGGGGTGTAAAGCCGGGGTCTGTCTTCCACATGTCGCGGATGGAGCGGAATAGGAGCGTTGCTCCCGCCAGCAGCACCAGGCTCAAAGCCATCTGTCCAACCACCAGAACGTTCTGCATGCGATGATGGCCACCGGTTGTTCCGCGGCCTGCCTGCTTCAAAGTGCTGTTCAGGTCAGAACTCATGGTCTTAAAGGCAGGTGCAAGGCCAAAAAGAATTCCAACAGCAACGGAGATTCCCAAAGCAAAGAGCAGCACAGTGCTGTTTAGGCGGACGTTTTCGGTCCGAGCCAGATTCCCGGCAAGCATCGTCAGCACTGCTTTTATTCCCAATTTTGCAAAAACCAGGCCCACCACGCCACCGGCGACTGAAAGAAGAATGCTTTCGGTCAGCAACTGGCGCACGATCCGCGAACGGGCGGCTCCCAGCGCAGAGCGGATGGTGAATTCGCGGACGCGCGTTGCCGAGCGCGCGAGCAGAAGGTTGGCGACATTGGCACAGGCAATCAGCAGAACCGCAGCTACAGCTCCCAGCATAAGGAAGAGCGTTGCCGAGATGTCGCCGACGATGGCCGACTTGAGCGGCAGCACATCAACGCCCAATCCCTGGTCGGTTTCAGGATAGAGTCGATCAAGATTCTGCTGAACCGCCGTCATCTCGGCCTGCGCCTGCGCAATACTGACGCCAGACTTCAAACGCCCGATGCCCAGAACTCCGGGAAAGCGACGGTCATTGTATGCTGGGTCGCCCTGAGCGAGTGGGATATATACATCAACCGGAGAGGCGAGTCGAAACTTGGAGGGAAGAACGCCGATGATCGTATAGGTCACGCCGCTGAGCGTTATGGATTTACCCAGAATATCTGGGCTGCTACCGTATCGAGTGTCCCATTCCCGGGCGCTGATCAGCGCCACCGGAGTTCCGCCCGGCTGATCTTCTTGCGGAGAAAACTCACGCCCCATGGCCGGACGCACACCCAGCATCTTGAAGAATCCGGAGGGGATTTCATACCCGTCGACATGCTCGGGGTTGCCCGGGCTGTTCAGGTTGAATTCATACCAACGCAGGCCGGAAAGTGCCTCAAAGCTGCGCGCATCGCGCTGCCAATCCCGGAAATCCGGCAGCGACAGCGACACATGAGGTGCATGCGGGTTGCTTTGCCATATTAGGACGAGGCGGTCCGGATGAGGATAAGGCAGCGGAGCAAGCATGACTCCCTGCACAACGCTGAACATCGCGGTGGTGGCGCCAATTCCCAAAGCGAGTGTGAGCACGGCAATCGCAGCAAACCCGGGCGATTTCCGCAGCGTGCGCAAACCAAAGCGAACGTCCTGAAACAAAGTCTCGAAAAAGTGGGCTCCGGAGGCTTCGCGGCACTCTTCTTTATAGCGCTCATATCCGCCAAATTCGATACTGGCCTGACGATGGGCTTCCGAACGCGAAAAACCTGAGCGTTCAAGATCGTCTGCGCGATGTTCTATATGCGCGCGAAGTTCTTCGTCCATATCGAGGTCGCGATGGGAGCGGCGGAAAAGAGCGGAAAGCAGAGAGCGCATGGAGCCCGAGAGACCTCCTCCTAAATTAATTAGGAGTGTACTCCAATTCATCTCAAAATGCCAAGATTGGGGCTGCGAGCTTGCTCGTTTGTCTTGACAAGGAGTCGATTCGTGATTATCTTTACCAAGATTTCTAGGCATAGATTTCTATGGGACGCAATGACCAGCTTCAAGGCGCTCTGGACCTTCTGATTCTCAAGACTTTGGCGCAGACAAAGAAAATGCACGGCTACGGGATCGCCCAGCATATCCAGCGTGTTTCTGATGAGTTGCTGCGCGTGGAAGAGGGATCGCTGTACCCGGCGCTGCATCGGCTGGAACAAACCGGCTGGATCAGCTCAGAGTGGCAGACGTCTGAAAAGAACCGACGAGCCAAATACTACCGATTGAGCGCATCTGGCCGGAAGCATCTGGCCAAAGAGCTGGAAAACTGGGAGCGCGTGGTCCAGGGCGTCTCCAGTGTGATCAAGTTCGCCTGAGGGAACCATGTCAATATTGCGCCGCGTTTCTTCGTTGCTCCGCAGCCGCCAGCTGGAACAGGAACTTGAGGATGAGCTGCGATCTCACCTGGAGATGCGTGTGGAAGAAAATCTGGAATCTGGCATGAGCGAGCAAGAGGCGCGGAGAGAGGCAGCCATGCGTTTCGGCAATAGGTTTAGCGCCAAGGAAAACACACGTTCGGTGTACATCGTGGCCTGGCTGCAAAGCGTGCTTCAGGATCTGCAATACGGATTTCGTACCATGCGCCGTTCTCCCGCATTCAGTCTTGTTGCCGTGGTGACAGTTGCCTTGACCATCGGCATGACAACGGCGGTTTTTACCATTGTGAATTCGGTGCTTCTGCGCCCATTGCCTTACGCTGCTCCCTCTCAACTCATCTGGGCCGCCACACTGGACCCGCGCAGCCATCAACCAGGCACTCCGGGACCTGACGTTGCTGCGTGGTTCGAGCAGAACACTACCATGAAGGCAATGGCAGCCTACACCGAAGATGACTACAACTTCAGCGGAGCGGGAGATCCCGCGCGAGTACCCGGAGCGCTGGTATCAGCCAGCTTGTTCGAAACTGTTGGCACACAGCCCAGGCTGGGCCGGGCGTTCCTGAGCAGCGAAGGTCAACCTCATGGTGACCGAGTCGTCATATTAATGGACCAGTTCTGGCGCGATCGGTTTTCGGCGGATCCCGGCGTGCTGGGAAAGAAAGTTGAGATTGAAGGCCAGCCTTATACGATTATCGGCGTGATGCCGCCGCAGTTCCGCTTTCCTGACAATGGCGCGGAGCCTTCCCTGCTGCTCCCTTTACAGTTCAATCTCAGCGCCATGGACCGGATCATTATTCTGAATGCCATTGGTCGCTTGAAGGATGGAATAACGCAACAGCAGGCCTACGCAGACCTGGATCGCGTCGCTCAGAAGACATTCAATCAATACCCTGCAGGAATCCAGAACTTCGTCAGGGGCCGCACCATTCAGGTATCTGATTTGCAGACAGTGCTCGTAGGCGACGTTCGCAAGCCGCTCCTGCTGATCCTGGCTGCGGTTGGCTTTGTTTTGCTGATCGGCTGTCTCAACATCACCAGTTTGCAACTGGCCCGCGCCGTAGAGCGCACGGCGGAGATGGAGATGCGCTCCGCATTGGGAGCAAAACGAGGACGAATCACGCGGCAGCTATTGACCGAAAACGCTCTTCTTTATTTGCTCGGGGCCGGACTCGGAATCGCGGTGGCCAGTGTGGCAGTCGCAGCCGCTCGCGCGGCCACAACAAGGGTTTTGCCGACAGTATCCACGATTTCGATGGACCACCGGGCACTGCTCTTTGTCGCGCTGGTCACTTTTTTTTGCGCAGCCGTATTTGGCCTTGCTCCCGCCATGTCCCTGAATAAAGTCCGGCTGGCGCGGCAATCGGTGGAAGGACGGGTCACCACGAGCCGGACAAATCGGAAAATTCGAAAGCTGCTCTTGGTGACTGAGGTCGCGCTGGCGCTGGTCCTGCTTACGGGCGCAGGATTGATGATCCACAGCTTCGACCGTCTGATGAGCGTCAACCCA
>DATEJX010000448.1:0-6830 GCA_035277785.1 Candidatus Angelobacter sp.
CTGCGCGCCTGCGCCCTGTGACCAGCCGGCAAAATGCTCTGGTGAAAGAGCTGCGCAAGGCATTTGCTCATGGCGAGCCCACAAGCGACGGGTCGCTGGCGATTGAAGGCGTGCGCCTGATAGAAGAAGCGGTACGGAGCGGATTGCGTTTCCAGGCCATCATCTTCAGTGAGAGTGGCCGCACCCACGCTGCCCGGCTACTGCCGCAAATTTCCAGCCATGCCGAAACATTGCTGCTGCCGGACGATGTCTTCACCAGTGCCGTCAGCACGGAAACACCGCAGGGTGTTGCCGCGCTGGTGAAATTGAAACCGGCCACGCTGCAACAGCTGGTCGAACAGATCAGTGAAGACACCTTGCTGGTAGGAGTGGCCGGCCTGCAGGATCCCGGCAATCTGGGCACGGTGATTCGCTCAGCAGAAGCATTTGGAGCGCGAGGCATTCTGATTGGGGAAAAGACGGTCAGCTATTTCAATCCCAAAGTCGCCCGCGCCAGTGCCGGTTCGTTATTTCGTGAACCGCTTGTCCGGGTGAACATGATGGAGAGCATTCAGCAGCTGAAGAACCTTGGAGTGCGGGTGCTGGCCACTTCATCGCACAAAGGCACGCCGCTGCCGCAGGTAGATTTTCGACGCGCCTGCATGGTGGTCATCGGAAACGAAGGAGCAGGCGTGGCGCCTGAAATTCTGTCAGCCGCGGATGAGTTGATTACGATTCCTCAATCGCCCAGGGTGGAATCGTTGAATGCGGGCATTGCGACGTCGATTATTTTGTACGAAGCGGCGAGGCAGAAAAAATCTATCGGGTGATCGCCGTGACCGGGTGATCGGGTGATCGGAAAGGCATTCAAAGGAAGCACTTTGAGTCTTGATAAACATCAACAACTGAAAGACAGAACCAAGATGTTTGCGCTGCGGATTATTAGAATGGCAGAAGTGCTGCCAAAGACACGGTCAGCGAACATTATCGCAAACCAGATACTCCGCTCATCGACTTCAATGGCGGCCAACTACCGGGCGGTGGGTCGAGCCCGCTCAAAGGCTGAGTTCGTTGCAAAAATCGGAGTGGTGCTCGAAGAAGCTGATGAGACCGTCTTTTGGCTGGAGATGCTGGGTGATAGTGGGATTGTTTCATTCGAAAAACTGAAATCATTGTTGCAAGAGGCCAATGAACTGATGTTGATCTTTTCCGCTTCTCGAAGGACGGCAAAAAGGTGATTTCCCAGCGGGATAGTTTGGGGCTCCGCATGCTGCGACCTGATGTATGCATGCGTCGTACAATCCACCGCTTTCAGATCACCCGATCACCCGATCACCGGATCACCCGATTCTTATGAGTTTATTTGCCTCGCTTCCGGATTCTCCCCAGGCCAAAGGCGCTCGCCCGCTGGCTGAGCGGATGCGTCCGCGCACGCTGGATGAGTTTGTGGGCCAGGAGCACATTCTCGGTCCAGGCAAGCCGTTGCGGTTGCAGATTGAGCGTGATGATCCCGGTTCGCTCATCTTCTGGGGGCCGCCTGGGTCGGGAAAGACTACGCTGGCGCAGATCATCGCCCACATGACCAAAGCGGAGTTCATTGAGTTTTCTGCCGTGCTCTCCGGCATCAAGGAAATCAAGCAGGTCATGGCCGATGCAGAGAAGGCCCGGGCCTATGGCACGCGCACAATCCTTTTCATAGATGAGATTCACCGCTTCAACCGGGCGCAGCAAGACGCTTTTCTCCCGCATGTGGAGCGCGGGAACATTCGCCTGATTGGAGCGACCACTGAGAATCCGTCTTTTGAGATCAATGGCGCGCTGCTCTCCCGCACTCGCGTTTACATACTGAATCAGCTTAATGAAGAACAAATCATTGCCCTGCTGAACCGGGCTCTCGCCGACAACGAGCGCGGGCTTGGCAGTCTTCATGTGACTGCGAGCGAGCCGGTTCTGCAGCAGATCGCCTCATATTCCAGTGGCGATGCCCGCGTGGCCTACAACATTCTTGAAGTGGCCGCGGGAACGGCCGGTGCAGGCGGCGAGATCACGGAACAGATCGCCAAAGACACGCTGCAGAAGCGCATCTTGCTGTATGACAAATCCGGCGAAGAACATTACAACCTGATTTCCGCGCTGCACAAATCTGTCCGCAACAGTGATGTTGACGCTTCTCTGTACTGGCTGGGGCGCATGCTGGAATCTGGCGAAGATCCGCTTTACATTGCAAGGCGTGTGGTGCGCATGGCATCGGAGGACATTGGACTGGCAGCGCCGGAAGCTCTGAGTTTGTGTCTTTCTGCCAAAGAGGCCATTGATTTCCTGGGGATGCCGGAAGGCGCCCTGGCGCTGGCGCAGGCAGTGGCCTACCTTGCCCTGGCGCCTAAGTCCAACGCGCTTTATCTGGCATACGGCGAAGTACTGGAAGACGTGGAAAAGACCGCAGCCGAGCCGGTGCCACTCCACATTCGCAATGCAGTCACCAAATTCATGAAGCAGGCTGGCTACGGCAAGGGATATCAGTACGCGCATGATCTGGAATCAAAAGTGGCTGATATGGAGTGCATGCCGGATAATCTGCGTGGACGCCAGTATTACCATCCCACAGCCGAAGGTCGAGAAAAGCTGTTGGCCCAGCGCATGCACGAGCTTCGCAAGGCCCGTGAACAACTAAGCAAAGAAACAAAAGACGACCAATCTGGGAAGGAGTAGCCACAACGCGAATCCTGCTCAATCAGGAGGCTATGGCTTAATCATTTTGACGGAAAATTCTTAAGAAAGCCGTTGTCGTAACAGCAGTTCGGGCTAAACTTAAGGAAAATCCAGACCAGCACCAGACGAGCTACTAGAGACTGTTCCGGATTACGGGTTATTCTTAACAGGTTAAGGGCATTTACTGCTTGAGAGCCAGAGAAGGGGCTCAGAAAACTGAAACGCTAACATGCTTGAGGCTATGAACAAGGAATTTGGTATGCACGAAGAGTTTGCCGCAGCCCGGCAGAAGCAGCCAGCGGATGTACAGTCACTGGAGCGTCGGGTTCATCGCCTCTCAGTTGCTTTGGCCGTTCTGGCCGTGGTTCTGATATTGTGTGTGGCCTTGCTGGCGGTAGTTTCATGGCGTCATGCACAGGCTCTGACAACTACCAAAGATGACATTCTTTTTGGCCGGTTCATCCACTATGACTACGACAGCGATGATTATGTGGCGCCGGTGGTAAATGCCATTCAGTTCTTCCATGATGGCTACTCAATCCAGTTTGACAAATTGCAATACACGGCCGATGGCATGGAACTCAGCGGAGAGATAGGCAATCCCAACCAGTTTCGCATCACGGACCTGACACTGACGTTTGCTGTCCGCCCTTACCCGGAAAAGATCCGTGACCAATGGCTGCGTGGAGGAAGAAATCTGGTTGGCTGGTCGCCGTCGTGGAATATCGGCAGCGCGACCACGAAGGTTGCTGATCTGGAACCTGGGAGGACTGCCAGGTTCAATGTGACAATTCCCCGCGTTGCGCAAAACTCAGATCCAATGCGTATCGCCGTGCTTTTCTCAGGCGAGCACTACACTTACGTAGAAGCACACTAAAGACCGGCAAGGCTCTGACATCCCGCTTATCTTTTTTTGAAAGCGCGCTTCCTTGCGCTGACTACCTGCCGTTCAGGACGTTTCCAGCATCAGGATCGCTCAGCTGCGTGCCGGAGTAATCCAACCTGACATGGCGCTTCATGTGAACGCCGGGCACCGCGCTGGTTGAGACTAGTTGCGCCGGCGCAATGCTCTGGCTAAGGTCGAAGGAAAGCGATACTTGCGGCGTGAAGAGAACAATCGTCATTACCGTGGTCGCCAGCAGGCCGGCAGAACACAATCGGTTCCACCCCGGCCCAGTGTCAGCATCAAAGAGGATGGTCCGGATGCGCTTACCTAACAGCGATGAAGGAGCAGCGAACTGCACGTGATGTGAGGGGCTGCTGGTCCGGAAGCTCAGACGAACAAATTGCGCCAGGCTGGCAGCATAATCGGCCCGATGGTCGGGGCAAGCTTCAACTACCGCGCGGTCGCATGCCAATTCACGTTCCAGCCGCATCTTCTTTCTGGCTGACCATACTGCAGGATGGAAGAACAAGAGCGTGCACACAAAATCGATGACGTTGGAAACAAGATAATCGCGGCGAACAATATGAACCAGCTCATGCCGCATAATATGAACAAATTCGTGCATGCGGTCAGTACGATGGCAGACCTCGGGAAAAAGGATCAGCGGTTTTAGCCAGTAGACCGTGGCTGGGGACGCGATGCCCGGAATCACCAGCAGCTCGCAGCGCTTTACTCCCATCTCCCTGCACAAAGATTCCAGGGCAAACGTAAATTCGGGAGCGGGTTTTGTGCCAAACTCCAACAACCTTCTCATCCTGTAACGGTTCCAGGCCCGGCTGGCACACAGGCCAAAAAACGTGATCAGGTACGTTCCCATCAGAATCCAGCTTACTGCCGCAAATACTGGCTCCCAACTGGTGGACACCGGAATATGGCTCAATGGAATTATGTGTGAAGCGGCATGTGTGGCGTTCGCGGAGCGGAAAACCATGGATGCCAGGGATTCAAGCCAGTAAGTTGCGGAACCGAGTGCAAAGAACAGCCACACCGTAAAGCGGTGACCAGGCCTGCGAAGAATTTGCGAGAAGATGAAGCAGAAAAGCCAGACAACAGCAACTCGTATTGAAAATGTGAGGAAGACGCTGATAGCGTACAGATAGCGATCTGCGTGCATAGTGCCCTTTCCGTCGAACTGGGAGCAGCCGGTCAACTTCGCCGGCGACTACCCGGCCCAATTTAACGAGTGCGTTCTAGCGGGCCCGCGCCCCGTCCGGAAGCGCACCATGATGAATGGTGCTTGTTGACTGCTCACTGAGTTTAACACCAAGGTCAATACCTTAGACAGCCTTAGATACAAACCTTAGTGCAGTGCCGACAATCTGGAGCCCTGATATAAGCAAAACGATTAAAAATAGATTAGTTTTTCTAATAAACCGTGAAATGCGAACTTCCTCTTCCGGAAAATTGGTGCCTGCCTGCCGCCAATCACTTGGGAGAGTTGGCCCGCTGAGTCCGATAGTTGCGAATCAGGGCTTCCAATTCTTCCAATTCAGATTCCTTCACTGTTCCCGTCTCAATCACACCTACCATCATCTCCGTCAGGGATCCCGCGAAAGTCTGCTCCAGAAGATTCTGGACTGACAGCCTGGTCACCTGCTCGCGCGTAACACAGGGCGCAAAAACAAACACGCGTCCACGTGTTGTATGACGTGCGAGGCCCTTGTCTTCCATGATGCGGAGGAGAGTTTGAGTCGTTTTGTAATTGGGCGGCGTGGAGAAACTGGGATGCTTTATCACTTCCTCGACAGTTGCCTGACCAAGATCCCAGAGCACGTTGAGGATTTTCATTTCCCCGCGCGTAGGCACGATCACGTTGAGATTGAGTTGTTCGGCCATTTTCAGGCCTATAATAGCGCGAATCCCAATCGTTTCAGACAATGAATTCCGCTCCTCCTTAAGAGCTGCACGTGACCTTGGTACATGTACTCTTCCGCACGTCATTTTCCGCCGAGGCCAAATGAAATCATAGCTTTATTGATTAAGACAGCTTCGACTAAATATATAAGACACGCGATTTGTGACGCTCCAGTTGCGTCTCATCATGGTTACTCAAATAATTGGTAATAAAGCGATAATTTAATTGTAGTGAATATCTTTATCAATTAAGAGTTTATTAGAGGATTTAACCCTTGACTAATTTAGTTTTAATCGCTTAAGACAACAATTCTCCTCGGCTTGCCTCAGAGTTGAGCCTCTGAGGTGGACTTGTCAGGAGAAAAAATGAAACCCTCTTCCGGGCCACGAGCGGTAGCTCGCATCGTCTCGTGCGTGTTGGTCATCCTGGTGACGGCCGGTTACTACGGCCATGTCGGGGCTCAAAGCACCGCATCCTCCGGGACAGTTGTAATTCCTCTTCGTCCTTTGGCGCCACTCTCCAGCGTCTCCATCCCACCGGTATTCGGATTGGAAGGCATCATCGCCAATAAAAGTGCAGCCGTGCAGTTAGGCAAGGCGCTTTTCTGGGACATGCAGGCGGGCAGTGACGACATCCAGGCGTGCGCAAGCTGCCATTTCAACGCAGGTGCAGACAGCCGTGCAATCAACAGCGTAAATCCAGGACAGGCGGGAGGCGACAACAGCTTTCAAATTGGAGTTTCCTTCAATGGTGAATTAGGTCCGAACTACCCTTACCAAGGGGGAACGCCCAGCGCGGGCTTTGGCGGCTATCACGACGGCGACTTCCCTTTTCACAAGTTGTCTGATCCTGATGATCGCAACAGCGCAGTTATTTCTGACATAAACGATGTATCCGGTTCGCAAGGGATCTTTCCCAGCAAGATGGGACAGATCACTCTCATCTTGAACGGTGGAAGCAGCCAACCACCTGATACCTCCGTTGATCCAGCTCAGACAGCTCAACCCACTTTCGGGGGGAACATCCGCAATAACAGCACAGTTATGCTTGCCGGGCCAAGGCCGCTGCCGAAGCCGGTGGTTCAACCCAGCAACGTTACCAGCGTGGAATCAGATATCTCCGTTCCCGATCCTGTGTTTTCTTATCCTGATCCATCGAACCCCGGGCAGCGAATCAATACACGCAGGGTAACGGGGCGGAACACGCCCAGCGTGGTCGACGCTGTCTTCAACTTCCGCAACTTCTGGGACGGCCGCGCACAAAATGTTTGTAATGGCGCCAACCCGTTTGGAGCACGCGATAAGCAATCTCATCTCCTGGTTGGAGATCCCAGCAACGGCA
>DATEJX010000449.1:0-4437 GCA_035277785.1 Candidatus Angelobacter sp.
GCAAAAGAAAATGTTCTGGCTCCTGTTTTTTACGCTTGGCCTTATTCTCGACTTCAGCGTCCCGATCCTGTGGAGCCTCATTTTGACTCTGCCTTTACTCGTCCTCTGCTGGTGGATTGCCTTTCGCAGTGGATGGTTTGAATAACTCTCGCGCTCTAATTGGGAACTACGGGCAGCAGAATCTGCGATGGATGCGCGCGGTCGTGATAGATGGTCTGCTCAGCCGTCTTCATTTCAGTGGTGGTCAGGCTGTTCATTCCCGTGTTCAGGTTGCGCGCAAAGAGCAGCATAAATGCTGACGTGATCTCCACCCGAACCTGGTGTCCCGGAAGGAAAACGTTGGCCAGGTCCCAGAGATCCAGTGCGTATTCCCGAATGCTGCCCGGAACCAGCGGCGTGAAGTCACTTGGCGATTGAGGATACAGCGACAATCCGTGATAACTTGCGCGGACAATTGTGTCGGTCAGCCGCTGCGCGTAACCGTCAGGATGTACGTCAATCAGCCTTGCCACCCAGTCCGTGTCCTGCGCTGACGAAGAAGCCCAAAGCTTGACTGTCAGATGGCCGCTCACTCGCAATGGGGCTTTCAGCGGCTCTGATGTAAATACCAGCATGTCATTGCGCGACTCCGGCTTTCTCTGATCTGCCGCAAGCGAATCGTCAGGCTCCGTTGCAAGTGTCGGCGGGTTCTTTGGGTCGTATGAGTAGTGGTCTGCAGGCTCGTTTGCCGGCGCTTCGGAGCTCAGGACGCCATCGCCTATTCGAGTATTTGCGAGCCCTTTGCTGTGAAAGTAATAGGCGACCAGATGCGCGTTTTGTGGTGGCCACGTCTGTTCATCTGTCCACTTGTTCTCACCCATCATAAAGACCTTCACCGGCGGTTGCTTTTCCAGTTCCGCGCAGTTCCTGTTCTCTAAATGGCAGTCATACCACTTCAGATACAAAGCCTTGCGGTCGATCGCTGCTTCCGGCCCGAAATCAACGCCACCCCATTTCCGTTGCTCATACTGGCCGTGCCACCAGGGACCAATGATTACGTGTTGATTCTGGCGGGCCACTGCGGTGCCTGCTTTTGCTACCAGGGTGTTGTAATTGTCGAGCGTGGCAGAAACGTCGCGCAGATCGTACCAGCCGTCAACGTGCAGAACTGGAACTTGCACGCGCGGCAGCTTGGCTTGATAGGACTGCCTTTCCCAGAACGCATCGTATGTGTCATGAGTGATCCATGCGCGGAAGGTTTTTTCCATCTTTCGCCCAAGCGCCTGGTCCATGTCGATGACGGGTACATGAAATGGAATCTGCGGGTCTGCATACATGGAAAGCTCCTGGTTCACGCGTCCGTCGAGCAGGGCGCACCAGAACAGCTCATTCATGTTGAACGCGCCACGCCACCACGCGGTCAGAAAAATATCCGGCGGCGTGGACTGCAGCACCATGGCGCGGAGATGTGGAGGCTCCTCTTCCGCGGCCAGCAACTGGTCCCATGCCATATATGATCCGCCGAAAGTGCCTATCTTCCCATCTGACCAGGGCTGCCGTGCCAGCCATTCAATAGTGTCATAGCCATCGCCGCCCTCGTTGACCAGGACTTCAAACTCGCCCTCCGAATCGAACCGTCCTCGCACGTCCTGATTCACATATACGTATCCCCGTTTTGCGAAATATTCTGCTTGCTCGTATGCCGCCTTGGAGTACTTGCCGTACGGAGTGCGTGCAAGAATCACCGGGAATTTTCCTGGCCTGTCAGGACGCTGGATGTCCGCAGCCAGCCTTGTCCCATCCCGCATGGGAATCATGACGTTGAACTCACTGCGAACCTCCATGAGTTGGGTCGCCGAAGCCTCTTTTCCGGTTGAGGGTTGTTGCGCAAACGCGCGGGCTACGCCGAGCGATTGGTACCCGCAAAGGAGAAGAACGAAGACTGGAATCCGCCAGCACCTATTCATACTCATGATTTTCCATCCCGTCTTACAGATCTCCAATCGCGCATGGACGATAAAGCAGATCAGATCTTATTTCAACCGTTGACGATTTGCGCGGCCAAGTTGAGCCGCAAAGGAACAGCTTCAATGCTGGTTGGTCTATATACGTTTGACAATAACGATTCATTTCGTATTAAATCGTTATTTTTATAAAGAACGCCATGAAGTACACCTGCCGAACATTGACCAGGCGTGAGTTTCTCATCTCCAGTGGTTTGCTCAGCTTTGGAGTTGCAGCCGGTTTTTCCGCGCACGTTCTGGCTGCTGGATTGTCGCCATTGGACGTCGCCTACGCCGGCTCAATGGGCTCCATGATGGAAGGCCCAGTCAAGGCAGCCGCCGAACGAAGCCTCAACCTCGAATTCCGTGGCCGCGCCCAGGGAGCTAGCGCTCTCGCGCAATTGATTGTGGGCGGCGCAATTCGGCCTGACGTGTTCGTCTCCGTGACGCCGGGACCTGCTCTAACCGTTCTGCGCGCCGGCAAAGCTGAAGTGGCCCAGCCCATCGCGCACACGGAAATGGTGATTGCTTACAGTCCCAAGAGCCGCTTTGCCTCACGTCTGGAGGCCGCCTGGCACGGCAAGGAAGATCTATGGAAGGTCCTCCTTGAACCCGGCCTCAGGTTTGGCCGAACCGATCCGGTTACAGATCCTCAGGGCCGCAACATCATTTTCACAGTGATGCTGGCGCAAAAGACATTGAATATCCCTGATCTGGTTGAAAAACTGCTTGGTCCTACCATCAATGAGAAGCAGATCTTCACCGAGCCAACCGTAATGGCGCGGCTGCAGAGCGGAGAACTGGATGCCGCATCTGCGTACAAAATCCAGCCCGGCCCTTTTCATCTTCCATACATCGCGTTGCCGGCGGACGTCAATCTCAGCGCGCAGAACGTGCAGGCGGAACATCCTGATATCGCACTGTCAGTTGGCGGGAAGACGTTTCATCCTGAGCCACTGATTTACTATGCTTCCGTGCTCAAGGATGCTCCCAACCCGAAGGGCGCCGCCGCCTTTGTCGAGTGGCTCCAGGGCGAGGATGCGCAATCAATTCTGCGTAGCTACCAGTATGATCCGCCCAATAATGCCACGGCCCTGCGAGCATGAGACTGAACAGGAAGTGGCTGGCACGAATCGGCGCGGCGGTGTTTGCGGTCTTTCTGCTATACCCGTTCACGGCGTTGTTCGCGCACGTTGGCCCGTGGCAATGGACTCACGATATTCGCAGTCCGGCCCTCGCTTCCGTTCGTGTATCGCTCCTGCTGACGAGCCTCGCCATGGTCGTGATCCTCGTCTTGGGCACGCCCGTGGCTCTATACATCACCCGATGCACCACGCGTGAGCGCCTGGTCTGGCAGGCTGTTTTGCTCATTCCCATCCTGCTGCCACCACTCGCGTTGGGAATTTTGTTAACACTTGCTTTTGGCCCGTACACATCTCTCGGCACATCGCTGGAGCATTACGGCGTACTCATGACAAACAGTGCTACCTCTTTTGTGGTGACACAGGTTTACGTCGGCATGGGCTACTATGTTCTGGGCGCCGTCGCGGCTCTCGATGCCGTCCCTGTCATTCTGCAAAAACAAGCTGCTCTACTCGGACTCACCCCGGCTCAAGTCTTCCTGCGCGTGACCTTGCCTCTTTCGCGCCTTGGACTGGCTGTGGCTCTCACCATTGCCTGGGTGCGCGCTATCGGCGAGTTCGGGGCCGTGGTTGTCACCGCGTATTATCCTTCCGGTATGCCGGTGCAACTCTGGGTCAACCTGCAGAGCTTCGGACTGCCTGCGGTGATGCCGCTGCTTATCGTATTTCTCGCCGTTGCTCTGCCTCTGCCCTGGCTGGTCCATGTCCTGGCGCAGCGCCATCGCCATGCTTAAAGCCCGGATCATCAAGCACCGCCGCGAATTCACCGTGAACGTTACCCTGGAGCTTGAGCAGGGAAGCTCGCTGGGACTCTTTGGCGCTTCCGGCACGGGCAAGAGCACCGTGCTTGCCTGCATCGCCGGCATTGAAGAGCCGGATGATGGACAAGTGGACCTCAATGGCGACCGGTTCTTTCCTCCGTCTCTGCCGCTGCACCGGCGTTCAGTCGGATACCTCACCCAGGAGCCGGGCCTGTTTCCGCATCTGCGCGTCAATGAGAACATCTGCTTCGGCATTCCGCGAAACGGGATGCACGATGATAAACAGGTCCGCTGGATAGAAACTCTGCGCGACCGTCTGAAACTCGGCCCTCTTTGGCAAGCTCCTGCGTCACACATCTCCGGAGGGCAGGCGCGGCGCGTGGCGCTGGCCCGCATGCTTGCGCGCAAGCCCAGGCTGGTGCTTCTGGATGAGCCCTTCGCCGGACTTGACCGGGATCTGGTGCGGGAATTGATTGATGACCTGATCGACTGGAGCCGCACGCTGGGTTTCAGCATGATTGCCGTTGACCATCAGGCAGAAGTGCTTCAGCG
>DATEJX010000450.1:0-14444 GCA_035277785.1 Candidatus Angelobacter sp.
GGCGGGCTCTACTGGCACTTTGTAGATATTGTCTGGATTTATCTCTTCCCGTTGCTGTATCTCATCAGCCGCCACAAAGGAGCGGCTTAAGGATTTCATCATGGCTGAACACGCGCATCGTCATCCTACTCCCATGCTGTACCTGGTGATCTTCGGTTGCCTGGCATTCTTTACCTGCGCTACCTGGGCCATTGCCTTTGTCGACTTGGGGATATGGAACCCAGTGGTTGCCCTGGTGATTGCCTGTACCAAGGCTGTCCTGGTGATCCTCTTCTTTATGCACGTGCGCTATAGTGACAGGCTGACCATGGTCACAATAAGTTGCGGCTTCTTCTGGCTGTTGATCCTGATCACGCTGAGTTTGAGTGACTATCTCTCACGGACTCTGTTCACAACGTGAATGTGACTTAAAGTGAAAGAGGCCGGAGTGGGATGCTCCGGCCTCTTGATTTGCGCAGAATGCTGTAAGTTCTATTTGCTCAGAATTTCCTCCAGAAAATCGAGCGCCCGGGGATCACGGCTCTGCCCCAGCCAGAAGATTGCCTGCTTGCGCACAGCGGGATTTTTGTTGGTTTTTGCCACGTTAATCAAGAGCGGTACGCCCTCGCCATCGTGAAGCTGTGACAGAGCAAAGACGGCCTTTTTCTTCACGTCAGTATCGGGATCATTCTCAATTGCGTCCGTGATCTGTGCGGCTTCCTTACGTCCGCCGATTTGAGCCAGCCAGAAAATTGCCTGCCCGCGGACTCGCGAGCTCACATCATGCCTCGCCATCCCGATCAGGTCCTGAATGGCCCCGGGTTCGTGACTCTGAGAGAGGGCGAATGTTCCTTTTTCACGGAAACGGTCATCCTGATCATTGACAACATATTTGTGCAGCAAGGCGAAACCGGCTTTGCCTCGTTCAATGCCGGACCAGAAGGCAACTTTCTCGCGCAGGCGCTCCGGCTGGTTTGGCTGGATCAGCTTCTCAAGAGCCTGGTCAGCTGCAGGCACGTCATGATAAGCGATGGCCATCACAGCCTGGTTCGTCACCTTCTTATCGTCGTCGCGGTCTGAATCCGCAGGCGATACCATTCCCACCAGCAGTGCAATACTTTCTTCCGGTTTGACATCGCTCAGCCAGTAAAGGGGAAGACCGGCAAAGTCGAGAGGACAGTCCGCGCTGAAGACGCGCACCTTGCTGATCTGCTTATCTTCGGCGCGCAGCAGGACAAATGCATAAGGCACCGGCTCCGGCGGAGCACAGTTGGAATCAGTCCCGCTGAAGCTGCCCCCACCATCCGAATCCATGCGACAGCCGAGACAGCAACCCTTGCCGGCGGTGCGTGCTTCGGAAAGTGAATTCCAGCAGCACATGCTGCGTTCTTTGGCGGCTGCGGGAATCTTATATCCGATCCACAAAGGACTCTGTTGTTGTGACAAGATGGGCGCGATGGCCTGCTTGAGTCCTTGTGCCGCGGAAAGCTCAGTGAGCTTAGCGTTGCTGACGTTCGGTTTCTGCGCCCATGCTGCGCATGACGAAATTACCAACAAAAGCGATATTAAAATGAGTGCCCGCTGCCCTTTCATGACCCGTCTCCTATTTGTTCAGGATTTCCGTCATGTACTCGGTTATTTCCGGAGAGCTCATCACTGAAAGCTTCTGGATCCATGCCCTTTTGAGTTCCGGATTAGTCTCTTTGCGCGCCATCGCTACCATTTCGTGCGCCGCACCGTGCAGGAACATGGCGTTGATTACACGCTTTTTTGTGGCAATGTCATTGTGGGTGTTGTAGATGTTCGTCAGCGCGCTCAGGCTATCCTCGCCGCCAACCATGCCCAGCGTATTAATGGCTTTATCCAATAGTTCCGGGTCCTTCTCGGTATTGGTAATTTCGATAAGGCCCTGCGAATCACCCGCCATCAACATGCCGTGAATCACCGCTTCGCGTGTGCCGGTGTCCGGCGAATTCTTGTACATCTCGCGCAGCTCATTTCGTCCACCCATCATTCCCAGATAGCGGATCGCCTCTTTGCGCAGTTCGGGCGATTGCTCGGTGCGGGCCACGGCCAGCACATCTTCCTTGTCGCCAGACATGAGCCAGCCCTGGAAGACTGCCTTCTTGATGGAGACGTCTGTCGTCCCTTTGTAGATCTCCCTCAAGATGCCGTTGTTGCGGCTACCGCCCATTCCCATATAGTGAATGGCGCGCTTTTGCAGCTCAGGGTTGTTGTTGGCTTTTGCCAGCGAGAGCAAAATCTGCTGCGCTTTGTCGGAGCCGCTCTGCGAGAGTACAAACAGCGCCTTGTCCTTCAGTTTGGGCGAATCATTGCCATGGATGATCTTGTCCAGGATGGGCACGGCCTTATCAGGATCGCCGTTCATCAACGATTGCAGAGCCAGCAGCTTCAGCTCTTCATCCGAAATCGCCTCCGGATTGGCTGGCGCTCCCTTCATCTCCAATTCAAGAGCGCCCGCATCACGCAGCCACCTGCTTTGTGGATAGCTCTTGCGCAAGTTGGCAATGGTGGCCTGAGCAGCAGTCTTGTTGCCGGTCTTGTTGAGGGCGTAGGCCTTCCAGTAAAGAGCGGCATCAGCCTTGCGGCCGCGCAGGCCGGCAGCCTCGTCGAATTTTCTGACGGCATCATCGTAGTTGCCGCTGTCGAGAGCTGAGGTGCCCGCGCTGTACAACTGATCTTCACGAGAAGGAGCAACGGCCGCCTGAGGATCAAACAGATTGGAAGACGGGTTTACGGTTTGTGCGTGCCCGAAAGTTGACAGCAGCGGAAGCGAGATGAAGAAAAGAACGAATGAAAGGAATGATTTGCGAGTCATTTTGGTTATAGCCTCTGTTGCGCAGCGGCAGGTGAATTCCGCTCCAGCCGGCGCACTCTGGAATTAACTTCCGAACCGACAACTCTTACTTTGAACAAAAGCCCGTCAGACTGGATACGGGCCCGGATATCGCGCAGGTCATTGTCGGAGACCTGAGACGGAGCGTTGGCGATTTCTGCCAGTACACGGCCAAGCTGATCGAGCAGGTGGGATATCCGGGGATCGCCTGCCTGTTGCGCGCTCACGCGGTAAAGGCGATTCGTATTTAAGAGGTCGCGGGCCTGCATTTCCGTGGCTTCGTCGAGCACGCTCTTGTCGTCAGCGTTCATGATCTCGACCAGCAGCATCTGCGAACGCTCAAGGTGATCGCCAACCGCCACAAGAACAACGCGCTGCGGATCCGCCACTGGCGTATTGACCTTTACAACCTGAGGCGGACGTCCGGGCCAGAACCTGCCTGCGAGGAATGCACCAGCCAGCAGCATGGCCATGACTCCGGCTAACGCCCACTTCCGTCCGACAGCCCAGACTGACTTGGCCGTAGAGGGTTTTTCGGGCAGGCGGTCGCGGACGTTGAGCCACATCTTCTCCTCAAAAAATGAGCCGGGCTCAGGTACCTCCACCGGCGGCACGCTGCCAAGTAAGGACTGAAGCCGCTCGAACTCGGCGCGGCAGGCAGAGCACTCTGCCAGATGCTGCTGGACCTGCATTTCATCGTCAGCGTCGCCGTAGTAATGCAATACGATCTCTTCTTCACTCAGGTGTTTCATTTTGCGGGGCTCGCAAACGGCTCAAGCTGCTGCCGTAGTTTCTGCACAGCGCGGAACACGCTGTTCTTGGCTGCACTGCTCTTCAGGTTCAGGGTCTTGCTGATTTCGCCAATAGAGCGGCCTTCCATGTGCCGCATCGTGAACGCAACCCGTTCTGCCGGTGTGAGCAGGGAAAGTGCCTGCCCCATCCTGCTTTTCATCTGTTCGCTGATCGCCAGGCGGTCAGGAGCAGGCGCCGTGGCCGCGAGCTGTATCTGCCGGCTGTCATCGGGGTCCGGATCTTCTGCGATGTGATATGTCTGTGTGTCGCTCATCTTTTTTGACTTAAGAAAATCAAGCGTGCGATTGGTAGCGATTCGATAGACCCATGTGCCAAAATTTGAACGAAGCTCAAATTTATCGAGCGCTTTAAAAGCGCGCAGGAAAGTATCCTGCACGATCTCTTCACTGTCTTCGGAACTGCCGGTCATTCGATACACCAGGTGATAGAGGCTGCGCGAATGCCGTTCGACCAGAATGCGAAACGCATCCCTGTCGCCGGCGAGCACCTGTGCCACCACGGCTGCATCGGTTACCTGCATTCGAATACCTTAGACTGTATTTGGGGGAAGCGGTTAGGAGAACCTTTAATTCCCGAGCGCAGCGAGGGATCCCTATGAACAGATCCGAATCTTCAGCTTTCTTACGCACAGGTAGAACCAGCTATCCCCGGCTGATTTGTGGGGAGTCAGCTCTGGTGGGGATAGCGATCCCTCGCTACGCTCGGGATTTCAGAAGCTCTCATGCTCCACCACATGTGCTACCCGCAGGATTTTTCCCTCATCGAAGTGCCTGCCCAGGATCTGCAATCCGATGGGCAGTCCGGATTTGGACTCTCCGCAAGGCACGCTGATTCCCGGAATGCCCGCGAGGTCGGCTGTGACCGTGTAGATATCGGCCAGATACATGGCGAGTGGATCGTCGGACTTTTCACCCAGCTTGAACGCTGGAGTGGGCGCAGTGGGCGTGAGGATTGCGTCAACTCTGCCAAAAGCGTTTTGAAAATCGCGCGCGATCAATGTGCGGACTTTCTGCGCTTTGAGGTAATAGGCATCATAGTAGCCTGAGCTAAGCGCATAGGTGCCAAGCATGATGCGGCGCTTGACCTCGGCCCCAAAACCTTCATCGCGCGTCTTGCGATACATATCAGAGAGGGTTCGAGCCTTTGCGGATCGATAACCGTAGCGGACGCCGTCATAACGCGCCAGATTGGCAGAGGCTTCCGCAGTAGCGATCACATAGTAGGTGGGAATTGCATATGCGGTGTGTGGCAGAGAAATAGGTACAATTTCGGCGCCCGCTTCACCCAACCGCTGAATCGCTGCCTCCACTGCAGCTCGAACTTCGCCATCCAGGCCTTCACCGAAATATTCAGCCGGCACGCCCAATTTCATACCACGCACTGGCTTGCCGATTTCCAGTTCATAGTCAGGCACTGGAACATCCGCTGATGTCGAGTCCATGGGGTCGCGGCCTGCAATCACACGCAAGAGAATCGCCGCATCCTTTACTGTTTTCGTGAAGGGGCCAATATGGTCGAGAGAAGAGGCAAAAGCGATCAGACCGTAACGAGAAACACGTCCGTAGGTCGGCATCAGGCCAACAACTCCACAGAAGGACGCTGGTTGTCGGATGGAGCCGCCGGTGTCCGATCCCAGAGAAGCAACCGCGGTGCCGGCCGCGACCGCTGCGGCTGAACCCCCGCTCGAACCCCCAGGTACGCGAGTTTTGTCGCGTGGGTTGCGTGCCACACCGTATGCGGAATTTTCATTGGACGAGCCCATGGCGAACTCATCACAATTGGTTTTGCCCAGCAAAATCGCGCCTGCGGCTTCAAGGCGCGCAACTGCAGTGCAATCGTATGGAGGAACAAAATTCTCAAGGACCTTTGAGCCAGCAGTGGAACGCACTCCGCGGGTCACCATCACATCTTTAATAGCGACAGGCACACCTGCCAGTGGTGGCAACGGATCACCTTTGGCCACTGCGGCGTCTATCCGTTTTGCCTGTGCAAAGGCGCGATCCTCTGCCAGAGTGAGATATGCGTGGACATCGCCGTCTTCGGCTTTAATCTTGCTGTAGAAATCTTCAACCAGGCGCGTGGCAGTAAACTGTTTTTCCGCAATCGCGGTACGTGTGGAGGCGATGGTGAGAGTCGAGATGTCCATGCTTTTTCAAAATCCCGAGCGCAGCGAGGGATCCCTACGTGCTTACCTATGTTTTCAATTTGGAGTTTCCTAAGAAGGCTTTAGTGAATATAGGGATCTCTCGCTTCGCTCGAGACTCCGGAAAAAAGCTCATCTCTCGATCACCTTTGGCACTCTAAAAAAATCTTTGTCCTTGACCGGCGCATTCTCCAACGCTTCTTTATGTGGCAGGCATGGGCGCAGCTCGTCTTCCCGCCATGAGCGATCCGGGCCTTGAGTGCTCTCTGTGACGGCGGCTGAAGTGTCAGAGAATACCTGCGTCATCGGAGAAACATTAGAAGTGTCCAACTCATTCAACCGCGCGATATAAGTGAGAATAGAATCCAGGTCTTTGACCATGCGCTGTCGTTCCTGGTCTGTAAGCTCCAGGTTTGCCAGATCAGCAACATAGTTGACGTCTTTTTCTGTGACTTTCACTCAAGCGCTCTTCGTCATTAGCTTCCAGACTGTAGACCTAGGAGTTAAGGATTCCACAGCGCGGGCTAAAGGGTTTAAGGCTAACGGCTGATTCTAAATTTCACTTCCTTTACCACGGGCCCAAGAAGGTTTTCAAAGCCGCTGATATAGCGCGGGCCAAAACTTCTCAATTGGGCCGCCCATGTGGAATCTGATACTTCAACCGTCAAGCACCCGCTGGCAAAATCAGCAGCTCTGGTTCGAGCAGCAACCTCTTTTCCGCAGATAAGCGGCCAGGCAAGAATCACTGCTTCTTCAGCCGGACGGGTCCTGAGAAGATCACTCATTATGTTGCGTAAACCAGTGCGGGCGGGTTCCATTCAGTTGCGATTCTAGCATCCCGCAGCACATTAAAAGCAGGGCTCGTGAGAGATGGTCCACTACCGTTAGTCTCTTTAAATCCAATGACTTAGACGCACCTCTGTGCTGCCATTTAATGCGCTGTGTAACCACTAAAGTGCAAATTCCAGCCGTTCAGGGAATCCTTCTTATGATTTCCAAGGCTGCCCAATAAGATGGAGAAGATTATTATCTTGTTCAAATTCCAAGTGATAGCTGGCGTTCAAGGAGAGGCAAACCACCATGCACAAGCCCGTTAAGTATGCAGAAAAAGCCCTGACTTATGTCGCGCGAGGCGCGTGGGCTGTTTTCGACCGGCTCAACCAGATCAAACCCGCGCCGGCATTTACTCCCAAGTGGTCGGACAAGCCACTGCTGAAGTCATGGGAAAAGACCAAGCCACCTCTCGGATGGCCGCGCAGCACGGATTCTTTGTGCCCCAAGTGCGTTCCGGAAATCCGGCAGCAGATCATTGACGGCAAGTTGCCGCACGAAGTCCTGCTTAACGAAAAAGTAGGTGAGATTAAGGCGACCATCGTTGAACGCGAAGGCAAAATCCTGATGGTGAAAGATTGCCCCATTCACGGCCATTTTGAGGACGTGATGGCGGTGGACACTCAGTTCTTCAAGCACCTTGAGGAGGTTTTCCCGGGCAGAGACATCCGCGCCCACAATGACGAGCACCTCCATCATCACGGAACGAGCACGGTGAAGCATGGCCGCGGATCGGTCTTAACGATTGACCTGACCAATCGCTGCAACATGATGTGCGATCCGTGCTTTATGGACGCCAACCAGGTGGGTTTTGTGCATGAGCTGACCTGGGACGAAATCAAGCAGATGCTGGATAATGCCATCTCCATCAAGCCGCGGCGCCAGATGTCAGTCCAATTCTCTGGTGGCGAGCCAACGCTCTCACCGTATTTCCTTGACGCTGTCCGTTATGCCCGTCAGGTCGGCTATAACTCAGTACAGGCTGCTACGAACGGAATTGAGTTCGCCAAGTCGCCGGAATTCAGCCGCCAGGCGGCGGAAGCCGGCTTGCGTTATGCCTATCTCCAGTTTGATGGAATTGGCAACGCAGCAAACTCGCACCGCCAGGTCGGCAACCTGTTTGACGTGAAACTCCGCGCTATCCATAACTTGCATGAAGCGGGCGTGGACATCGTTCCTGTAACCACCATCGTGAACGGCATCAACAACGAGCAGGTCGGCCGCATCATTCAGTTCGCGCTCGATAATCCCAAGACGATCAGCTTCCTCAGCTTCCAGCCGGTCTCGTTTACCGGTCGCGACGAAGAAATCACAGACGAACGCCGCCAGGCACAGCGCTACACGCTGAGCCATCTGGCGCATGACGTGAAGAACCAGACCGGCCTCGGCGAGCCCGCGCGCGACTGGTTCCCGATCTCCTTTATGTCAACGTTTTCTGACTGGGCGGATCTGATTCACGGGCCCGCCGCCGATTGGGGACAACTGAGCTGCGGCTGCCACCCGAATTGCGGCGTCGGAATGGCTTTGATGATCGACAAGGAAACGAAGGAAGCTGTGCCGGTCACGGCGTTTCTCAACGGCGATAAAATCGCCAAGGACGTGGCGCGAATCAACGATGCCGGCCGCGGACGTTTTCTTTCCGTCGTCGGAATGGCGCTGGCTCTGGCCAAGAACTACGATCCGTTCAAGGCACCCAAACATTTCAAATTGATGGACCTGCTGAAGAAGTTTGATAAGACCTTCGGCGCGACCAAGGGCGCGGACAAGAAATACGGCAGCGTATCGGGTGACCGGACGATTGAAGATATCAAGAGGCGCCGCACTGATCGCTGGAACTTCCTGTTCATCGCAGGGATGTGGTTCCAGGACCTTTACAACTATGATTTCCGCCGCACCGAGCAGTGCATTATTCCGTACGCAACGCAGGAAGGCGAGATCAGCTTCTGCGCGTATAACACCGGCGTAGGCTGGCGGAACATCATTGAGAAGATGCACATGACGGCCACGCTCACCAAGTGGTATGAAGAGCACGGGCGTCACGAGATTTTCGCCGGCGGTAAGAAGGTAGGCTTGTCTGAGGGTACTCACAAGCTGCGGCTCAATGAAGATCACGTGCACGCTGAGCGCAATCACACGCTGGACGATTTGGGAATCGCGAAGACGGCACGTGAAGAGAAGCTGCGCGCGCGCGATGAAAAGCTAAAACAGGATGCTGAAAATGTCCGCATGGCAGCGCTTTATCGCGAGCACATTTTGAAGGAGCCGAAGCCGGAAGGCGGATTTGTGCCGCTGACTTCGATCACGCCCGTAAACGGCAATGGAGCGAAAAAAGAGGAGAAGGAAGAAGTCTTCGGAGATTAAAAGGCATCAACCACAAAGGAAACAAAAGGGGCACAAAGCGATTTCGACTTTGTGCTCTTTTTATTAGAGTCTGTTGGAAAGAAAGAACCATGATTCAGATCTCCGGCTCAAAGCGGCAAGGTAATTCTCGTTTATATTCCTTCGTGTCCTTTGTGGTTGTATGTATATTCCTTGGCTGCGCCGGAGCGCCACAACACCCCACATGGAAGAACGCCACCGGGGGCGAGATGCATGAGCGCCTGATGTGGCAGGCAATTCGTGACAAGGATTGGAAGAACTTTGAACAGCACCTGGCTCCGGCGTTCGTCGGGGTGGACCCAGCCGGGAAGAGTCATGATCGGGCCGGGTGGGTGGAACACTGGAAATCTGCCGCGATTCACGACTATTCCATGGGAGAGGTCACGGTCCAGCCAGCGGGGGATGATATGGTGCTGACGTACGTGGTTACTCTGCCCGGTCCCGCAGATCGGCTCCGCGTTGTATCAGTGTGGCAGCAGGTGAAATCGGGCTGGATTCTCGCCGCAAGTTCCATGACCCCGGTTCGGGGTGACTAATCTCCCCTGTACTTTTTTCGCTCCAGCCGCGAGAGCTTGCACCTTTCTTGCCAAAATGCCTCGCAATAGCTCAGGTGGTTAATTTTTTTAATTACCTTTCGTCCGCTCCCGCAGTACTAAGGTTACGTTTAGCTCCCGGTTCTTTCGGACTAAAATCCGGGCAGTCTCAGGTTCTGTCTAGTTGAGACGTCAGTGCAGGTAGTTCGCCGGGAGCCTGGTGACCACGGCCCCACGGTACCGGCACCCGAGGAATAGCTGGCTATTGGAGTTTGTCCTTATGAAGCGGGCGGATCAAGGTTTTAGTCTGATCGAGTTGATCATTGTAATGGTCCTTATGCTGATCATTGCCGCCATTGCGGTCCCAAACATCCAGCGGATCGTCAGGAACTACAGGCTTGAATCATCTGGCCATGGCGTGGCGGGACTCTTGCAGCAGGCGCGCATGAAGGCGGTGCAAAATAACGCGCCCGCTTACGCAATTTTTGATAACACCAACTCGCCCAACCTCGCGTTCGTGAATGGGGATCCGGCAGTTACGAACTACGTATCCGGCAACCCGGATGTTGCACTGAACTCGGCATTGAACATGGTGACGGTCCAAGGGGCGGGAGTGCCTGATCATGGGCAACTTGACTCTTATTTGGGAGTAACCGGCGGGGCAGGCGGCGCAAAGGTCCAGACGAGCAATGTCGTTGGCTTTAACGCCCGGGGATTACCTTGCGTCGAGGGTGCGGCAGGCCCGGTTGTTTGCCAGCAGCAGGACACGACGGGAGCACTCCCGGTATTTGAATGGTTCATCAGCGACGGGAATGGGGGCTGGGAGGCAGTAACAGTCACCGCGGCAGGAAGGACCAAAACCTGGCGACTTTCTCAAACTGGTGCAGGTTCAGCAAGCATTTGCGGTTTTCAGGCGTGTTGGCAATAGGTGCAGCGATGAAGAGAATGCGTAGATCGAAGACGTGTAAGGTTCAGGGGTTCACTCTTGTGGAGTTGACAGTCGCCATGTTTGTTCTCGTGGTGGGCATTCTTGGCGGGATGATGATGGTGATCATCGGGGTTTCACGTGACAACAGCAATCGTGTGGACACCACCGCGACGAATGTTGCTCAGTCTGTCCTGGAACAGATTTCCGGAGCACCCACGAACTCGAATCCAGTATTGATTATGACAGATTGTGTGCAAACCGACTCGACGACAAGCACGCTGAAAATCAACACTGCGCCAGGCGGAGCCACTCTGTTGAGCAATGGTGACGTGAACTTCTCAGCCGATTCGGCTGCAGATCTGAATGGTAAGCAATATCAGATGAATTTTACGGTGTGCGGGAACAATGGCCTGCAAACCACCTATGACGTGCGTTGGCATATAGACATTGTGGGTGCGGGAGGATGGGGCAAGCTGGTAACCGTTTCTGCGCTCCAGCCTTTTGTTAATAACCAAACGGGAATCGGCCAGATTCGCCCGGTTACGTTGCGCACAATTGTTTCCATGTGAGGCATGGATGGACCCGAAGAAAAACAAATCCCAAAACGGCTTTTCATTGGTCGAGTTGCTGATGGTAGTGCTTCTGCTCTCGATTCTGGTGGGAGCAATCTTTTCTCAGATTGACAAGGCGCAGATACGCTACAGAGTGGAAGACCAGAAGCTTGACCTCACGCAGCAGGAGCGCGATTTCATCGATCAGTTTACCCGAGACCTGCATCAGGCTGGTTATCCGTCAACAGCGCAATACGGGGGCAGATTCGATCTGAGTTCCAAGCGGACGGCGGCGGGCATTTGGAAAATCTCACCCACCGACCTGGCGATGGAAGCGGATGTGGACGGTGACGGTGTAGTGGATGAGATTGCCTACCATTACGATGACGGCAGCACGTGGGCCGGACCTGGACCGAATCCCTGTCCGTGCCTTCGCCGGAGCTCAAGCCCGAAAACCGACGGCCAGATGCCCTGGAACCAGCCCGCACCCGTGTATTACACCCAGGTGCAGAACATCATCCCTTTGCCGGCGGCAGCGCCTGTGTTCTTTCAGGCCTACGATGTGAACGAAACTCAGCCGCTCGTGATCACGGGAGGCGTGACACTCAGCAACGCCACCAACACCGACCCCACGTTCCAGTTTTTGCAGAATATCAAAAACGTGCGCATCACTTTCACGACGCAGGGCAAGTCCAGGGATCCTGAAGACAATAAGAGCGTGCAGGTAACCATGACCGGCATGGCGCGTCTGCCAAACAACTAAAGGAGTGAGTCATGACAAAGATCATCCCAAAGAAAACGAAAGCACAGCGAGGCATCGCCATGATGGTGGCTTTGCTTGCTCTGGTTTTGCTGGCGGCCATTGGCGTGGGTCTCATGTTCATGGCGGAGACAGAAAACAGCATCAACAACAACTACCGTGACGCACAGAAGGCGTATTTTGCCGCGCGCGCCGGAGCGGAAGACGTTCGTGTATTGCTGGCTCCGGGAGGCTCCCTGAACGGCGCCGCGAATGCCCTCTCCATGCCGAGTAACACTTCCACCGCGGGCGTGATCTATATAAAGAACCCGACTTCGGGAGAGACCGTGGATCCCAAGGCAAACGGCACCTATGTGGATACTGAGCTGTGCCAGGAGCAGTTTTCAAGTCTCGTGAACAGCGGCATAGCTGCAACGACGGGACCGTGTGCGGGGTTGAGCACAAATTATTTCAGCGCCCCCACGGTGAGCTCAACCGACGTGCCCGGGCTGAACAACGCCAATGCCCTGGCTTTTAAATGGGTCCGAATTACCAATAAGCAGAACTACATGGGATTGCTGAACCAGTCAGTAGACGGTTTAGCGACGTCCAACACCGCAGCTACGGCAGGTCAGCAGGTCTGCTGGGACGGGAATAAAGAAATAGTGACGACCGTGACAAATCCCACATGCGGATCTTTCACTCCGTCCACCAATCCTGTATGGCTGCTGACTTCTTTGGCGGTCACACCGAAGATGGGCGCCAATCCGGGCTCGCGCCGCATGGTGCAGATGGAAGTATCATTGAATCCGGCCATTATCCCGCCGGGTACAATTGCGGCCAAAGCTCCAGTAACGCTGCAGGGAAGCTTTGTCCTGAACGCGTACGATTCCTGTAAATCGACTTGCACATATGACAAAAACGGAAATGCCACAGGCTGCACGGGGCCGTACGGCTACGCAGTGTTCACGGAAAACAGTGTCAACCAGATCGGCGGCTCCGGTCAGACGTTCAGCGGGGCGGGCACGGATCCAACGAAGTCGCCGGTTTCCAAGTTGGGCGTCCCGGATAACCAATGGCCTTACAACATGGATGATTTGATCAACAGCTTAAAGCAGACCGCGCAAAAGGCCAATTACAGCTGCACTGGTACGCAAAGCTTTTACACTGTCCCGCCCTCGTATCTCAACTGCGGCACACAGAGCACTCAGACATATACTGTGGGGAATCCTCCGCAGCCGGTGGTGTTCCCTCCAGGCATGCTGCTTACACCGCCGGTTGAACCTGACCCGAGCACACTTTTGACAGTGAATGAGTACATTCCCGGCAGCGTCAAACTGACTGCGGCCGCTCAGGGCTCCGGTATCCTGATCGTGGATGGTGACCTGGAGATCAACGGCGGCTTGAACTGGTATGGATTGATCCTGGTTCGAGGCAAGGTGAGCTTCACCGGTGGCGCCGGCGCGAGTACAAATCTGTATGGCGCAATTTTAGCGGGCGAGGATATCACCGCGATCAACAATGGCATAACCAGCGTTGACGGTGACAAATTCGGTGGCAGCACCAACTTCCATTACGACACCTGCGCGTTGAACAACAACGGCGGCAAGCGCCCGCCACGTTTATTGGCGACCCACGAGTTGATGTTCTGAGGAGAAGAATGAAGGCGTATTGGTGGAAAGCAAGCTTGTTTCTGTTGGCGCTGTCCGGCTACGCGTTGGCGCAGTCGGACGCGCCGTCGCTGGCTGACATTGCGCGGCAAACTCGCGAGGGAAAAAAGAAAACCGCCATCGAGCTGAGCGACGAAGATCAGCGTTTCTCCAGGTCAGCAACGGATGCCACCACGTCCGCTGCTTCCAACACAGTTGCTGCGAACCCGCAGTCCGTCGCTGTTGAAACTTCATCGAAATCCGGCGCTCCCAAACCGGCCGCTCCGGCCGATGCAAAAGGCGTTTCCACCGAAAACTCCGCGAAGCAGAAATTAGAGTTTTACAAATCGGAGCTGGCGTCCTGGAAGGGAATAGCCAAACGAGATGAAGAGTTATTGGAGAAGGAAACGGTACCTTTTCGTCAACAGATGTACCAGGATGCCCTTGATGGCGACCGGCAAACTATGTCTTTCTTTCAGCAGAAGGCCGATGAGGTTCAGAAGGAGTTAGCGAAGCCGCAATCGAAAGCGGACAACTCCGCGGATACGGGCACTGCTTCGCCGGGCGGAGGCAGCCAGCCGTAAATTCGAGACAAACAGCTGTCATCTATGGGATGCCGGCGCAGGCCGGCTTCTTTTCTGCTTTAATCGATCGAACATGCCCTTAGTCGCGCGGCCAAGCGCGTCCTGTTGGGCCGGATGTTGGTCGAAGACAAGAACGCGCCGCGCACTTCCGTTACCTTAGTTTCACAGCGAAAAATGCATACAATTTGGTGCGTAAGAGGTCTTACCAGGATCTGGGGCAAGGCGTACCGTCGAGTAAGCCGCATGGGTTTGCGCAAACCGGCGGCAAGTATCGGCGGACCTCAAGGCACTGCGCGGCAGATGAGCCGCAACCCTACGGCGCATCTGTAGTGCAATCAGCAATGCTCTTCCTCGGCAGCAGGATTGAGGTTTTTGCGGCCGGGCTTGAAACATCAACTGTTTTATAACGCGTTGTGCTCCAAACCCAGTGTCCTCAGTCTGTCACGCTTGGATGGCGT
>DATEJX010000451.1:0-10677 GCA_035277785.1 Candidatus Angelobacter sp.
CCCCCGCCCCCTCCTTTTTCCACCTCTTTGTGGCAAACACTTGACTTCCACCGTTTCAACCCTTGCGTCGCCCAACCTTTTCCACTGGATCACCCAGCGTTTTCCACTGCGTGACCCAACGTTTTCCACTGGGTCACCCAAGCTAAGGTTTACTGATCCATAAACGTCCCCATCACCGCCCTCGCAACAGATTGCCATGGATGCCCTCTCTGTTCTAAGCAGAGGGTCGCAAACTCCGTAAAAGCACAAACGCAACGGATGTCCCGTTGCGCCTATTCGCTGTGACTTTCTCGCGGTTTCTCGCCGCATACTTTTTCTATCCCAGAGTGCATCCTGTGTCAATCACATTTTCGCAGCCTCTTCACCCTATAAACGTAGCAACCGGAACAACCGTACCGCATCCTTATACTTGAGTTCTTTATGAAATCCCAGTCCGAAACCGCCGGACACCTTACGCGGGGCGACGCGGCGCGCCCGCAAAGAGGAACGGTCCTGCGCGATTTGGAAGTCAGCATGGCGGACGGAACCCCTCGCCTGCTCTCGTCTGTGCGGGGCACTTCCAGTCTGGTAATGATCTTTGCCGGAGGCGAGAACCTGACTCGCCTCCTTCCTGATCTTTGCAGCCGCAAATCTACACTTACAGAGCACAGCGGCCGTGTGCTTGTTGTTGCAAGAAATGCGGGGCAGTTTGCCGCAGAGTCCAGAGTGCAGAACGACTTTTGTGTATTTGTGATGGACGAGAACTATGAACTCCACCGCGCTCTCGGCGCAACCGATGACCTGCAAAACCCAATTCCCACCATCTACATCACAGATCGCTTTGGCGAAGTCTTCGCCGCGTTTCAAACGTCGGACATCGCTTCCCTCCCTTCCATAAGCGAGATTATTCTTTGGTTGGAATTCATTGAGCACCAATGCGAAGAATGCAGCCCGCCGGAGTGGCCGGAATAGCTGTTCCCCTTCGTGCAACAAGTCCTTAAGATGACCACGCTATTCCACGTGCGAGTCCGATCATCGGCTTTGCTATCATGCTGAGTCGATCCTTTCCCGGAACAAGTTGAAAGACATTGTGCGAAGACAAATTTCTCGCGGGAGAATACTTGTTGAAACGTAACTACGCCAGTTCGTGTTTGTTCTTCGTGTCTCCGTGCCTCCGTGGTGGGTTTTTCTTTTTGCTTCTGTTCGCATCTGTCATTGCAAATGGTCAATCGAAGCCTCTCAACCATCAACCCTGGGATTATGGATTTTGGCTTGGAGGCGGCCTCAGTGTTCCGGGTGGCACCAAAGATACTCAGGTCATGAATGCTGGCGTACGTCTGGGCAAAGTTCTCACAGATGATCATGGCGGCGGATTTGTGCGCGGCAATTTTGAATGGGCGGCGGATCTGCTTCCCTTTTACTATCTCTGGCAACCCTCTCCCGCACAAAATGCGATTGGCGAAGGGTTCAACCCGGTCCATCTCAAATGGAATTTCACCAATTCACCGCGCGTGGTCCCTTTTCTTGAACTCGGTGGAGGCGTGCTGTTTACCAACCACGTGGTGCCGGTCAACACGTCGCACGTTAATTTTCTTACTCATGGCGCGCTGGGATTCCAGTTTTTTAACAACGATCGCCGAGCCATCATGGCCAATGTCCAGTTCCAACACATTTCCAATGCCGGCTTGACATCACCCAACCCGGGCATCAACACTGTGCAATTTCAAATTGGAGTGAACTGGTTCAGGTAATTTCGCATCCCAACAACTTCTATGTTGCTGCCTGACTTTGACCATCGCCAGATCGATGCTGGAGAAGTTACCATCCACACACGCGTAGCCGGAAGCGGGCCGCCGCTGCTTCTGCTGCACGGATATCCCCAGACTCATGTGTGCTGGCACAAAGTTGCGGCAGAACTGGCAAAACACTTCACTGTGGTTCTGACCGACCTGCGCGGCTACGGCGACAGCAGCAAGCCGCCAGGCGATAAGGATCACCTAACGTACTCCAAGCGCACCATGGCCCGCGACCTGGTTGCGGTGATGAAGGCCCTTGGCTTCGAGAGGTTTCAGATTGCGGCCCACGATCGCGGCGGTCGGGTGGCTCATCGGCTTGCACTGGATCATCCGGCTGTGGTCGAGCGTTGGGCGGTGTTCGACATTGCACCTACTCTCGCAACCTTTGAGCACGCTGACCAGCGCGTTGCCCGTGTGAGCTATCACTGGTTCTTTCTCAGCCAGCCGTATGATCTGCCGGAGCGCCTGATCGGCTCTGACCCGGAATATTTCCTGCGCTGGACTGTGAACTCGTGGGCCAAGGTTCCGGGCGCTATGGAAGAGAAAGCCATGGAAGAGTACTTGCGCTGCTTCTGCACCACCGATGCAATCCACTCCTCGTGCGAAGATTACCGCGCAGCGGCCACCATCGATCTGGAGCACGACCGCGCCGATCTCGACCGCAAAGTCACCGCACCTTTGCTGGCGTTGTGGGGCGCGCAGGCGCGCATCGGCAAGCTGTTTGATGTGCTGGGACTCTGGCGCGAACGAGTAGAAGACGCGCAGGGCCATCCGCTCCCGGGCGGGCATTTCCTGCCGGAAGAGTGCGCGCAAGAAGTGATCCATGAGCTGCTGGGGTTCCTGCGGCACTAAGATCTCTCTGCTTCATCGTGGCGAAATACAGCTCCTTATACTCTGAATCGCTTACGCAACATTTCGTGCAGCGAACTTGTGTTAGCCTTCGGCCAAGGAGTTTTCTTATGGCCAACACGACGGAGATTGCGCCTGACCTGTTTCGAATTTCAATTTACGCTCCCTGGGGCGACCTGCAATTCAATCACTTCCTCATCCGAGACGAAGAGCCACTCCTGTTTCACACCGGTCTGCGGGGAATGTTTCCCGAGATTCGCGACGCTGTTTCCCGGTTGATCAGGATAGAAGACCTGCGGCACATCAGCTTCAGCCACTTTGAATCGGACGAATGTGGGTCACTGAACGAGTGGCTCGCGACGGCTCCGAAAGCTGACGTCATCTGCAGCCAGGTGGGCGCCATGGTGAGCGTCAACGACTTCATCGGACGCGAAGCCCAGGCAATGGCCGATGGCCAGGTGTTTTCCACCGGCAAATATCGGTTCCGTTATTGCCAGACGCCACACCTACCCCATGGCTGGGACGCGGGAGTGCTGTTCGAAGAAACCGGCAAGACACTGCTCTGTTCCGACCTGTTCCATCAGACGGGCGACGTGGAGCCGCTGACAGAATCGGACGTGGTCGGACGCTCGCATCAGGCCATGCGCAACTATCAGGCGGGGATTCTGGCCGACTATGTGCCGTACACGCCTCTTACCTCAAAGAACCTGCGGAAATTGGCGGAGCTCAAGCCGAGGACGCTGGCGACCATGCACGGCTCCAGCTTCACGGGAGACTGCGTCCGGGCGCTGGGTGAGCTCGATGCGGCGATCAGAGACGTCTTTGGGCCACAGGACGCATTAAAAGCGGCAGTCTGAGAGGCTGCTGTTCATTGCGGAGAACAGCGGGATTCCGATTGGAGGGTTGCGCCGGTCAGAGGCTGACCGCTATTCTCTCCAGTTATGTCCACACTGGTTGAATGCGTTCCCAATTTCTCTGAAGGCCGCAACAAAGCCGTTGTCGACGCCATTGTCGACGCAATGAAAGTTCCCGGTGTCTTCCTCCTCGATCGTGAAATGGATTCTGATCACAACCGCTGCGTCATCACTCTGGTTGGTGATGGAGAAGCGGTTGCCGAGGCGGCCGTTCGCGGTGTAGGCAAGGCTTCTGAACTGATCGACCTGACAACGCATCAAGGGGCGCATCCACGCATCGGCGCCGCGGACGTGATTCCTTTTATTCCCATTGAAGGCGTCACCATTGAAGATTGTGTGGCACTCGCCCGCAAGGCAGGTGAAGAGATATGGAAGCGCTATCAGATTCCTGTTTATCTCTACGAATCCGCCGCGACAAGTCCCGAGCGGCAGAATCTCGAGAACATCCGTCGCGGACAGTTTGAAGGCCTGCGGGAAGATATTCTGGTGAATCCCGCACGCAGGCCGGATTTCGGCAATCCGTGTTGCCATCCCACAGCCGGCGCAACCGTGGTGGGAGCGCGCAAGGCCCTCATCGCTTACAACGTGTTCCTTAACACGAGCAATGTTGACATCGCCAAAAAAATTGCCAAAGCTATCCGCTTCTCTTCTGGTGGCCTGCGTTTTGTGAAGGGTGCTGGCTTTGAGGTCCGCGGATTGGCGCAGGTTTCCATGAACCTTACGGATTTTGAGCAAACGCCAATCGCGCGCGTGTTTGAGTTCGTCAAGCGCGAAGCTGCACGTTATGGCGTGATGCCGTTGAGCAGTGAAATTGTCGGCCTCATTCCCAAGAAAGCGCTGGAACAGGCGGCCGAGTGGTTCTTGCAGGTGGAGAACTTTGATTCCTCCATGATCCTGGAAAACCGCCTCGCCGGAGTAATGGGCGGCAAGATGGCCGTGGGTGGACTGCGTGCCGGAGCCGAGCCGTTCATCGAGCAGCTTGCGGCGCCTACAGCAACTCCGGGAGGTGGAAGCGCTTCCGCCGCGGCCGCCGCCATGGCTGCGGCGCTGGGCAGCATGGTGGCGGGCATGTCACGTGGGAAGAAGGCTTATGCACAATACGAGCAGCAACTGAGTGCCGCTTTGGCGCGGCTCGCGCAATTGCGCGAAGACCTCAAGGCCGGGATTGACGCTGATGCTGAAAGCTACAACCAGGTAATGACGGCTTACAAGCAGGCGAAAGCGTCTTCTGATGGTGCGGCGGAAGCTCTGGTAGAGACAGCCCTGAAATATGCCACCAGTGTTCCACTGGAGACGGCACAGAAGGCGCGAGAGGTAGCGGATATTGTCGCCACTCTAAAGCCGATTACCAATCCCAACATGGCGTCTGATCTTACGGTGGCAGACGCTCTGGCCCGTGCCGCAATAGTAGGTGCACTTGCGAATGTTGAAATCAACCTTTCTTCACTCAAGGACGCAACTTTTGCTGACCAGGTGCGTTCAAAGGTTGGGCAACTCCAGAGGTGAATACCTTAAAGTAACGGTATTAGCATCCTGAGCTGCCGTTGGATGCATCAGAATTTTCAGAAAACCGGATTAAAATAGAAGAACCATGAAACGCGTTACGCTGTTCGCCTGTTTACTGCTCACCGGGTTTCCGGTGTTTGCTGCGCCACTGGCCACCAATGCTCGCGCTGTAATTCCCTTTCAGGTCCAGCAGATCATCAACGTGGATTACCGGCGGATGAAGAACTCTGATACGGCCATGCAGATGAAAAACAAGCTGATGCCGCCGAACATGAAGCAGTTTGAAGATGCGTTAAAAAGCGTCGGAGTCGTGGTGGATAAAGATATTGACGAGATTACTCTGGCAGCTTTCCGCACCAAGAGTAACGGCCTGAAGCTTGTCGGCATTGCCCAGGGAATGTTCCCACGCAAAAAGATCCTGCTGCGCATCCGCAAACAGGCCATCAAGCCAAAAAAGATGAACAACAGTTTCGTCTATCCCATGTCAGGCGGAATGGTGATGACGTTCCTTGACGAGAACACAATGCTGTTCGGCGACCAGTCGGCAGTGCAGGCGTCACTCAATGCGCGCGATGACAGCTCCGAAAGTTTGAATGCCAACAGCAACATCACAGACATGATTTCATCTGTGGATGCAGGCACACTGTGGAGCGTGCTTGATGCGGAAGGAACGCAGACCATGATGAAGGGCGCGCTAGGGACGGCTTCCAGCCTGGCCGAGTTTGACGATCTCAAAAAGCGCCTGACCGGCTCGCGCTATACCGTGGACTTCGACCATGGCGTTGATTTCAACCTGAACGTGGTCACCTCTGACACCATGACGGCCGCCACGCTCGCTTCCGTGCTCAAAGCCGGCATGATGTTCCGGAAGATGAATGCCACGCCTACGGAAAAAACCGCGATTGACGATACCAACGTAGATTCCGATGCCGGGAAGCTGGTAGTGCATTTCAAGGCCGATGACAAGAGCTTCCAGTCGTTGCTGGATTCGCCCATGTTCGCAGCGGTAACGCGCTAGAATCGCAGACTTCAAAAAAAATCGCACAAGGGAGTTGCCCATGCCACTCCCTTTCATTTTTTGCCTTTGGGCTAAATTGCCTCGCTTACCGCCTCTCCCAGTTGTTTCAGCAATTTTTCATTTCGCCGGTACCACATCCATAAGCCAAGCTTTTTCGCGTCCACCAATCCTGCTTTGGTGAGGACGCTCATGTGATGTGAAATGGTGGATTGTGAAAGCTTGACTTGCTCTTCAATGTCGCAGGCACACAGTCCTTCACTCTTATCCAGCGAACATGCGTTCCTTTGCTTCAACAGGCGAAGGATCTTCAACCGCGTTGGGTCGGCGAGGGCTTTCAAAGCAAGGATCGTCTGCTTTTCCGAAAGAGACATAAATTGATGATAGTGCAATGATCTCCGCGGTGGGACCCAATGGGAGCAGTCACACACGTGTTCCTGATTGAAGGATAATGCCCCTCTTTTTATATACTGGTCATCCTGATTCCACAGAGGTGACGAATGCCAGTGACTCCCGAGAATGCCAGCTTCCTTCTAAATGAAATTTTTCTGCCGATACTGGAAAGAGAACAGCCCACCACACGCCGAGTGATTGAGGCTATTCCCGACAAGGGCTGCGACTACCGGCCGGACGCCATCTCAAAAACGTCAATCGAATTGGCCTGGCACATTGTGGCTGCGGAAAAACGATTTCTGGAAGGCATCGTTAACGGCGAATTCAATTTTGCCGCCATTACCCGGCCCGAGAACGTCCGCACCGGCGGTGACATTGCGCGCTGGTATGGAGAAATGGTTGCAGCTGTCCTGCCGCGACTTCATCAGATGACACCGGAACAGCTCTCTAAGTCCATAGACTTCCGGGGAATCTTCCAGGCTCCTGCTGTCATGTATCTGCAGACATCGCTCAACCATTCCATTCACCATCGCGGGCAGCTCTCAGCGTATCTGCGGGCGGCGGGCGGCAAGGTGCCGTCCATCTATGGTGAAAGCTACGATTCGGCTGAGGCAAGGAAAGCAGCACAGAAGGTAGGCTGAGCCAAGGGTTTGCTGATTTTTGAAGATCCCGGCCAGCTTTACCCTGGCCGTCTAGCCGATCGCGGTCTCGTGCGAGGGCTGATACAGGCCGATTTCGCCGCCGCTGGGCAGGCGCACCGTGGTGGAGTTTCCCCAATCGGCAGCAATCACCTTCGAGCAGCGCACTCCTTTTGTCTCGAGCAACCGCATCGTGGCGTTCAGGTCATCGCACATCAGATACAGAACGATCCCGAGCATGTTTCCTTCTCCGTGCTTCTGGATGAAGTTGCCGTCTCCCGGATGGACAGCCATTTCAGCCGGAGGCAAACGGAAGATCAGCCAGTTGTGGCCCAGATCCACTGCGGCCCATTGCAGAACGTCGCGGAAAAAGGCACGGTCGGCGTCCGCATCTTTGCTGTAGAGAAGGAAGTGCGCTCCGTTGATCATCACCGGAGTCTAGAAGAACTGCCCGCATCGGGCAAGAAATCCGGTCCAAGAATTGCTTTACACCTTCACCAATGCGCCCATCGTCCTCTTCGTCAGGCGATCGACACTGTTGAACTCAAAACCATAGAAACGCTCATTGGCGGCGCAGACGGTAGCTTGCAGAGTAATGGCTGAGGTGGCGCCGGGCAGGGTGAATTGCAGTTCCACCTTTTCATTCATTTCCAGGTCGGCAGGAATCTGCGCGGCAATGCCATGTTCGCTGATGTCCCGGGTCCGGCCGCAGACAAGGTGCTTTTCGGCATCCTTATGGCGCCAGACCTTCAATACTATGTCGATGCGGGCGCGCGGAGAACGGCGGAGATTGCGATGCCAATCAGCTGAGATGGTTTGATTGCGAACCTTCGACGACATCATTGGCACACTCCAACGTGATCAAGAAGCCGCTTTTATCGAGCCTGCAGGAAAATTGTGGCACCCCAGCGGCAACGCGCAAAATTACCTCCGTAACCGTGAGGTCACTTGAAATTACAGTCTGCGGATCTGGATGCGAAGCACTGCAGGAGCGTAGAATGGCCACCGCTGAAAAAGGAGCCCCATATGCCTCCGACGCTCAAAAACGGGAAGATCTGCTATATCGAAATGCCTGCGAAAGATATTGCTGTCTCGTCAAAGTTTTACCAGCAGGTATTCAGCTGGAACGTCCGCACACGGGGCAACGGCAGCGTGGCATTCGACGACACTACTGGCCAGGTCAGTGGATCCTGGGTGTTGAATCGCCCGCCGCTGGATAAGCCGGGGCTGCTCCTCTACGTCATGGTGGATGACATCCAGACGACCATCGATCTAATCAAGAAGAACGGCGGCGAAATCGTGCAGCCGGTAGGCGCTGATCATCCGGAAATCACGGCCAGATTTCGCGACCCCGGCGGTAACGTGATTGGCTTGTATCAACAGCCGTCCTAAACGGGAAATATCCCAGGGTCGCTCTCAATTCATAATCCGTCCCAAGGCGTTTTCCCGAAGCCTAATTCAGGCTAAAAGACAGAGGCGAAAGCCTTAGCACGTTCATCTAGACCGGTACTACGATTATTAGCAAAAACTCAGATTCGCTTGATGAATAAAACTTTTTCTAAGGTAGTTGCTTGACAAATCCTGACGAATGGCTTCAGAGTACCAAAGAATTGCTTCTCCGATTTTAGCTGCAGCGACGGCCTAGCAGCTGAGATCCTTCGAACACCCGTCAGAAACCCGCACGCTGTAAGTGTGTCTTGGAGTAAGTCTGTGAACCACCGAATGATGTCCCCTGCGTCCTTCCGAGTAGTGTTTTCAGTCCTTGCAGTTGCAATTTTCCTGGCGCCAGTATGGTCGCACGTGAGCGCAGCGCCTCCGCAGGCGCAGGCCGTGCAGCAAGCTGGACCAAGAATCTGGCTTAGTCCAAGCCATCCTGTCCCGGCGCGGCATGAGGCAGCAAGCGCCACCGCTGCGCCAGCCAAAAGTTCCGCGGCAAACGGCGTGGCATTGGCAGCAGGAGATTTTGACGGTGATGGAATTCCAGATCTCGTGATGGGCTTCCGCAGCGGAACCGTCGGGCTGTTGGTCCTTCGTCGCGGAAACCTTGATGCTTTCGCACCGCAGAGTCTGGAATCGCTGCACGCCATTGGTCGCGGAGATTTCCCTGCGCCGTTCAGGGCGGCGAGCACCAGCCTGACTCTGCCGGTGAGTCCGGATTTCATTGCCACAGGCGACTTCAGCGGCAATGGCCATCTGGATGTGGCGATTGCGGCCCGAGGTGGCAATATCATCTACGTTCTGGCCGGAGATGGCAAAGGAAAGCTGGATGCACCGAAGCAGATCAGCCTCACGGGAACGGTCACCGCGATGGCCGCGGGCGCAATCGGCCCTATGCACACTTCCACGCTTCTGGTGGGATTGTCTGACCCGAACAAAGGAATTTCTCTCGACCTTTATGCCAAAACTGCCGAGGGATTAGCAAAGCAAAGCAGCTTCCCGCTGAGCGCAGCGGCTTCAAACATTGTCTTCGGTGATTTCGGCGATGCAGGCCCGGATGCCGCTTTCCTGAGCGGTGGCGACGCGATAATCCTGCATTCCACCAGTATGCAGCTTGAACCGCTTTCTCTGCCGGTTTCAGCTACAGCAATGGCGCTGGGCTCCTTCATTTACGACCGCAATCCTCATATTCAGGTGGCGGTGCTCACTTCAGATGGCAGCCTCCACATCGCGGCGCACAGCGAATTTAATCCACACGCATTGAGTGTTGAGGAGATGCATACGATCCGTCAGGCCAGCCGCAGAGGCGAATCCCATCCGCTGATTCCGCAGCGCGCTGTGGCGGCCAATGGCTGGACGATTGTGGAAAGCATTCCCGGAGCAGCGTCCTTCAGCGGCGGCCAGGCTCCTGTTCTATTCCGCACGCGGATTACCGATCACGGCAGCGACGATGTGATGATCCTGAGCAGCGGGCAAATGACGGTGATCTCGCATCCAGATCCCTCGCCCGATGCACCGAGCTTCGCGCCTGCCCAGATTTTGAGCCGTCCTTATGATGGGTCTCCGGTGGCTGCATTGCCTATGCGGACCAATATTGATGGACGTCCCGGTGTTGTTGCGCTGCATTCCGGCAGCATGACACCCATGGTGATGATGCCGCTGCCCGATCCAACTTTCTTTCCCAACCGCTTCGATGATCCAGTCCCAACGTCGCCCATAACCAATGCCTGCAACAACGTCAGCAATGCGGATACATCGTCGTCCTGCAGCATACGCGAAGCGGTGCTGAGGGCCAATGCCACGGCTGGAACCGACACAATCCAACTGGCAGCCGGAACTTACACGCTCACGCTTCCGAAAGTCGCAAATGACTTTACCGGCAACCATGGCGCGCTGTACGTGAACGATTCAGTAAACATCGTCGGAGCGGGGCAGAACTCAACCATCATTCAGGCCGGCACCAGCAACGCGACCGGCGTTGACATGGTGATGGCGGTGAATGAAGACATAAACCCCATCACAAACGCGACCGCCAGCCTTTCCAACCTGACTTTGAAATTCGGGCACAATCGCGGCACTCACGGTAATGATGGCGACGGCGGCTGCATGGAGTTTGATACCGGTTCCAGCGGCAACGCCAACCTGACGCT
>DATEJX010000452.1:0-6349 GCA_035277785.1 Candidatus Angelobacter sp.
CTTGTTGTTCTGGTATGAGTTCTTCTGGTTGACGCCCGCAGAACGCGCAGAAAAGTTTTTGATGGCCGTAGGACTGGAAAAGAAACTGCCAAAGGAACTCTGGCCGCGCCACAGGAAACTATTCCCTTCAACCAGCGCACCAGTGACATTGCCCTGAAACACCAGGCCAATCACGCCGGATTGATCGATCTGAATCGTATTGTCCTTAATGAGGAAGTCTGCGTAGGTGGCCGAGCCTCCAATCACGATCCCGCATTTTCGCGGATGCAGGATCAAGTTGCGCTCAATCACAACCCCGCGGTTTACCAGACTGTCAATATTGAACCCGTACTCCGTGCCCATCGCAACGTTGTCATGGAAGTGTGCCGGCCCAAGCGCCCAACCGCCGTAACCAATTTGGTAGCCGTCCACCTTGTTGTTGCGCACCTCAGCCACTGCATTCGCCACGGCAATGGCTGTACATTGTCCCCCGCCATAACTGCTCATGTTGACCCGCTCAATTACATTGTCAACATTCGCCTGAGGTAGCGTTCCGACTTTTGCTGAGTAGATCCAAACCGGAAAAGTCTCCCACTTTTCATCAATGATACCGATCTCTCCCGATGTATGCAGAACATTGATGTCATGAATCCAGTTGTGTCCGCGGTCGGAGCGCAACTGGACCGCCTCCAGATTCAGAGCTTTGATTCCGTCTTTGCTTGCCCTCGACTTCAACTCGGGATAGTTGTCATCAATGGTCAGGTCAGAGACTTCAATGTCTGATGCGTCATCCGAACTGGTGCTGAACACAACACCCGTGGCAGTTCCGGCGGGCACATTGTGTGGGTTTGGTACCGTTCGTGCCGGCAAATATGAGCTGAGCTGCACAATTGTATTGTCCGCGCCGGAGCCGTGGATCTTCCAGCCTTTGCCCAGAGTGAAGCCCCGATTTGAACTGTGCGGAACATCAATTACGTGGTCATAACCGCCCTCAGTCCGGAACGTTCCCGGTCCCAGACATACGATGAGATTGTCTGTTTTGGAAATGGATTTTTTCGGCGCAGCAGGATCATTGCAACCTTCAGAATAACAACGCAGGATGCGGTCAAATTTCTCCGGACTGCTGCCATCGCGAGCGTCATCGGCCGACGTGCCCGAACCGTCTTGACTATTACGCAATGCAATATAAAGGCGCGTAAATCCTTGCTTGACTGAGGTTCCGGACTGGCAGTCGGGTGCGCTTCCGTTCGCCGTTGAAGACGTGACGGCAGAGGCGTCAACAGACAGCACCATAATGCAAAGCGTTGCAACAACCCACGCTGCCAACTGCTTAAGACTGCTTGCTCGAAAGACCACTTTTTTTATTTTTGATAGTGCTGCCATTGTTGTGCCCTCTTTGCAGCTTCGTCATTCTGGCTCTGCTACATTCGCGCTTGCCGCATCTTTAACCATACCGCACCAGCGCTGAATCCTGAAGGAATCCCCGGGCACGCTCGAATGGCCGCTCACCTTCCCCATTGTCCTCGTCTCTTGATATGTCGATGTTCTAGGTGTAATATGCAGAACATCAACCTATGGCTCCGACTGACAACAAATCTGAGTTCCTGAAAGGCACGCTGGACATGCTAATCCTGAAGATCGTCGCCTTGGGGCCGGTCCACGGCTATGCCATTTCGCAGCGTATCCAGCAGATATCCAAAGATGTATTTCAGGTCCAGCAGGGTTCACTCTATCCGGCGCTACACCGGCTTGAAGATCGCGGGCTGCTTCAGGCCGAGTGGCGCAACACCGAAACTGGACGGGAAGCCAAGTTTTACTCGCTTACTCGCAAGGGACGCCACCAGCTCGAATCGGAAATGCGCAATTGGGAACAGATCACAGGCGCGGTGGCACTGATCCTTGAGACCGCCGAATAACTCCGTCGAGGAGAATGACATGCAATACTGGCTCCGGCGAATATTCTGCAAGCAGAAAACGGAACAGCAGCTTGATTCCGAGTTGCGTTTCCATCTTGAGCAGCGGCTTGCCGAGCGCGTGGCCTCGGGCGAGACGCCCGAAGAGGCCCGCAGGCAGGCACAGATCGAGTTTGGCGGCATGGAAGCCATCAAGCAGGAGTGCCGCGAATCACGGCGCGTGCATTTCCTTGAAGTGCTGGTACAGGACCTGCGCTACGGAATGCGCATGCTCAGGCGCAATCCTGGGTTCACGATCGTGGCCGTAATCACGCTTGCGCTCGGCATCGGCGCGAACACCGCAATTTTCTCCGTCGTCAACGGCGTGCTCCTGAATCCTTTACCGTTTCCCCGCCCGGAACAGCTCATCACAGTGCATGAGAGCAAGGCCAATTTCCAATACGGATCAGTGTCCTATCCCAATTTTCGCGACTGGCAGAAAAATAACCGTGTATTTTCCGCCCTTGCAGCCAGGCGTTCTTACGCGTTCAGCCTCACCGGCATGGGTGACGCGGAACAGATTAACGGGCTATTCATCACCGCAGACCTGTTCCCCCTGCTGGGAATTAATCCCATTCTCGGGCGTAACGTGTCAACGACCGAAGACGATTTTGGCGCTTCGCCGGTGGTTCTGATCAGCAGGAGCTTTTGGGAGCGCAAGTTCGGAGCGGCAACGGATATTCTCGGCAAGAGCATTACGCTTGACGCCCGCAATTACACAATCATCGGAGTAGTGTCTAACCGGTTAGACCTCGGGCGAGCCTCGAGCGGCTACGATGTTTTCGTGCCTCTGGCGCAGTGGAGTAACCCGCTTCTAAAACAACGATTCGCCGGCCTGGGTATCCACCTGATTGGCAGGCTCCGTGACGGCATCACCTTCAAGCAGGCGCAAGACGATATGGATCGCGTTGCCGCGAATCTGGCTGCTGCGTATCCGGACGTCAACAAAGGCATTGGCGCCAGCCTTATTCCTCTTCGCCAGCAAGTGGTCGGCCGGGTCAGGCCTTTTCTGCTGGTGCTCATGATTTCTGTGGGTTTCGTGCTGCTCATTGCATGCGTTAACGTGGCCAATCTGCTGCTGGCACGCTCCATTGCGCGAAAGCGGGAATTTGCCGTGCGCCTTTCCCTGGGCGCACCTGCCCGGCGCATCATTCGCCAGCTTCTCACGGAAAGCATTTTGCTCTCTGGCGCTGGTGGTTTTCTGGGAGTTGCTTTGGCGGCATGGACAACGCCCGTGATGTTGAAGATGCTGCCTGATGCGCTGCCTCGCGTGGAAGAAATCTCTTTGGACCTGCGGGTCCTTTTGTTTGCTTTTGTGGTTTCTCTGCTCTGCGGAATTTTGTTTGGGTTGTTCCCTGCGTTGCGCCTCTCCCATGCAACCGCGCTTTCCGCCGTCAAAGAAGGAGACCCGCGTTCAGGCCGAACCGGCTTTCGTGCTCAAAACAGTTTTGTAGCAGCGGAAACAGCACTGGCTGTTGTATTGCTCATCGGCGCCGGACTTATGATTCGCACTCTGGCACAGCTATGGAAAGTTGATCCTGGCTTCAATCCAAAAAGCGTGCTGACCTTCGGCATCACGCTCGCTCCGTCAATGGCAAAAGCCACTACGCCGAAAATTCGTGCCGCGTACCGCGAACTGGAAAGCGCGCTGCTAACGACGCCCGGAGTCCAATCGGTCGCGGTGAGTTGGGGAGCGGTCCCGCTGCAGGATGACGATGAGATTCTTTTTTGGATGGAAGGGCAGCCCAAGCCCTCAAGCCCCAATGACATGAACTGGGCCCTGAACTATGTGGTCGGCCCTGATTACCTCAAAGTCATGCAAATACCGCTCCTGCGCGGGCGGTTTCTCAGCAGTCATGATGATGAAAACTCTCCTCCCATCGTAGTGATCGACGAGGCTCTGGCGCAAAAGTTCTTTCCCGCACAAGACCCGGTGGGCAAGATCATCCATCTGGATGATGACGACAAGACTGCGGAGATCGTGGGCGTGGTAAAGCATGTAAAACAATGGGGACTCGAGGGTGATGAAAAACAGTCACTCCAGGCCCAGATGTACCGGCCCTTCATGCAACTCCCTGACAAGAGTATGGCGCTTTCTCCCAGCGGAACGGGTGTCCTCGTGCGTTTTACTGGAAAGCCAGCGGGCGTTTTTGATTCCCTCAGGAGCATCGTCCGCCAGATGAGCCGGGACCAGGTAATCTTCGGGGCGCAGACAATGGAAGAAACCATTTCGTCTTCTCTGGCGACGCAGCGGTATTCCATGATGCTGCTCACCGGATTTGCCGGGCTGGCGCTTCTGCTGGCGGCGATAGGGATTTATGGTGTGATGTCTTACGTTGTCGGCCAGAGAACACAGGAAATTGGCATTCGCATGGCGCTTGGTGCACAACGCGCGCATGTGCTGCGATTGATCCTTTCTCGTGGAGTAAAGATGGCGCTGCTCGGCGCAGGCATCGGGCTGCTGGCTGCGCTGGCTCTTTCCCGGCTGATTCGGCAATTGCTCTACGGCGTCAGCCCCGCTGACCCGCTGACGTTCGCGGCCGTTGCGCTTTTGCTTTTATTCATCGCGCTGCTCGCCTGCTATCTTCCAGCCCGCCGCGCCGCCAGCGTTAACCCGACGTTAGCGCTCCGCTGCGAGTAGAGGGCGTCATGAGGTTTCTGACCCATTTTCCCAAGAATTTTCCTGGTCAACCCGGTCAAAGCCATGCGCCCGACTTTGGAAATCGGCACCCATCGTCCGGCGCGGCAGCCAATAGTTGTTTCGCGAAAAACCAGCACGGTGTAATCAGTCACCGTAATCGAATGTTTGAGTTTCAGAATCGCCTCCCCAAACTTCTCTGAACCTTTGCATTCCGGCAACTCCCACATTCCGGCCATCAGCGATGCATCCTTGGGTCTCTGCCGTAAGAAAACATCTCCATTGCGCTGAATCAGCGAGTATCTCAGCACCGCCTTTCGTCGTGACGTTTGTTCGCGCCTGGCCTCTATACCCTTTCCCGCGCAAAGCATCACAACTGGACATCGTTCACACTGTGGCTTTCCCGTGAGGCAAACCGTTGCCCCCAGTTCCATCATTGCCTGATTGAAATCGCCAGGGCTCTTCGCATCCAGCAATGCGCCGGCAAGCCGCCAATTTTCCTCTTCCTGCAGTTCGCGTCCGCTCAATCGTCCCAACACTCGCTTCACATTTCCATCCACCACTGCAACGGGTTCCCCATAAGCAATGCTGGCGACAGCCGCTGCGGTGTAACGCCCCACGCCGGGCAGTTCCGCCAAAGCGGTTGAACTGCGCGGGAAGCAGCCGTCAGCCAAAACTTGTTTTGCTGCCGCATGCAGTGCCCTTGCTCGACGGTAATAGCCCAGGCCGCTCCACGCCGCCAGCACCGTCTGCTCCTTCGCTCGCGCCAACTTCTCTGCGGTCGGAAACTGCTGCAAAAACGATTTGTACCGCTCTTGCACCACGGCTACGCGCGTTTGCTGCAGCATGACCTCGGAGACCAGGATGCGGTATGGATCGGTTTCTCCTCGCCAGGGTAGGTTGCGCTGCTCCCGATGGAACCAGCGCAGCAGCCGCTTGCGAAAACCTCGGGACTGCTGAGAGGTGAATTTGGAGGGACAAGACATGAATCGCGTTGGCCATTGTAGCGCAAGGGCTTGCTACACCTGCTGGCACAAAAAAACCAGCCGGGTAAGCGGCTGGTTCTTACTTCTCAGAAATCATCTTCCGGGGGCGTCAGCATAGCCGGCGATCTTTTTCTTCTGGCCATGCGGGGCCTGCATTGTCCATCATCACCCTGAACGCAGTTCTCAATGCACCAGGGTTATTGATTGCGGCGTGGTATTCCACTGCCGGCTCGCCGTCAGCCCACGTATCCTGTGCGGAACCTGTACCCGCTCTTCGATTGTCGATACGCGTCACGTCATGCGAACGTGACAAACTGCGGACACTCAGTTTGGAGCACAACGCGTTATAAAGCAGTTGACGTTTCAAGCCCGGCCGCGAAACGTGAATTACGCTGCCGAGGAAGACTGCCCGCTCATTGCACTACAGATGCGCCGTAGGGTTGCGGCCCATCTGCCGCGCAGTACTTTGAGGTCCGCCGATACTCGCCGCCGGTTTGCGCAAACCCATGCGGCTTACCCGACGGTACGCCTTGCCTCAGATCCTGGTAAGACCTCTTACGCACCAAATTGTATGCATTTTTCGCAGTGAAACTAAGGTAACGGAAGTGCGCGGCGCGTTCTCGTCTTCGGCCAACATCCGGCCCAACAGGACACGCTTGGCGGCGCGACTAAGGGCATGCTCGATCGATTAAAGCAGAAAAGAAGCCGGCCTGCGCCGGCTTCCCATAGATGAGAGCTGTTTGTCTCGAATCTACGGCTGGCTGCCTCCGCCCGGCGAAGCAGTGCCCGTATCC
>DATEJX010000453.1:0-6891 GCA_035277785.1 Candidatus Angelobacter sp.
GAATAGCTCATGGCTTTCGATTCCTGCCGGAAGTTGCACCAGCCTGGGGAACAGGTACCGATAACGGGGATTTATAAAGTCCTGCACCAGGCACATCGCGAAGCGCACGACGTCGTGCTCAGAACGCTGGATACATTTCCATCCTGCCAGCATTGCGGCGCAGAGGTGCGTTTTGAGTTAATTCACAGGGTGGATGAAGCGTCCCCATGACGAGAATGTGGCGCTGGTTTTGCCAGCCGCCATGCGGGATCATTCTGACCGCAGAATGGATATGATATCGAGTCTGGCAATTCGTCGACTCGCTGACCAGATACTCGCCGATGCGATAAGAGCCAGGAACAGAATCAGTCCTGCGGACATTCCAGGGCCAACTGGCCTTGCTCCTGAGATCAGAGTTTGGAGAAAGCGCCCCGTAAGTTGTGCTCCGGCAATTCCGGGAATCGCACCCGCAACAACCATCAGCAGTCCCTGGCGCAATATCATGCCCCGAAGCCGGACCGGAGTTGTACCCAGCGCCAATCGTATACCCATCTCTTGCGTCCTCTGGACAACGGCATAAGAAACAATGCCGTAGATACCGATCACCGCCAGCAGCAGCGCGAATGCGGCGAAGAACCATGCGGCAGTCCGGTAGAACCGGGGGCCGGCAAAGACCTCGTCCAGCCGCTGCGCCATGGTTTTGGCGCCGAACAAAGGAACTTGTGGATCTACCGATTGGACGACGTCACGGACTTCAGCCAGGTGATCTTCCGCTCCCCCATCCACTCGCACGACAAAAGTTGAGAAGAAGCTCCCCGGATTTCCGGAGGGAACGAAGACCTGGGTACTATTGGCAAGTGTCGGGTCCGTCTCGTACTCCATGCCTTTCACCACACCAATGATTTTCCTTGGGACCGCATGGCCGACCGTGAGTTGATGGCCCACCACGTCTTCTGGCGCGCCAAATGTCTGCGCGAAGCGCTCATTCACCACCGCGACTCTTTCACCCGAGCGGACTTCGTCTTCCGTAAATCCCCGGCCATACAAAATCCGGGCGCCCATGGTCTTGAAGTAGTTCCCCATGACGGGAATCATGGTGGAGTTATGCGCGGCCGGACGTCCGTCCAATCCATACGGTGCTCCAATAAATGCCGATGCATAGAGGGGAAGGAATTCTGTTGCGCTTGCCGAGCGAACTCCAGGAACACGACGGACGCGGTCAAGTACTTCTTCAAAATAAGGAAGCTGCGTCTTCTCCAGTTGGTGTGTTGTTCCGTCCAGAGAAACGCCTACCGTGACCACTTGTTTCACATCATACCCGCGGTCGGCTCTCATCAAGTGAATGAATGCTCTTCCCAACGAGACCGATCCTGCAAGAAGAATGATGGTGAGCGTGACCTGCGCGCCAGCCAGGATTTCGCGAACGAGTCGTCCGCCGGGAGGCTGGTTGGCATTAGGTGTTCCCAAGCCATGGATACGACGGAGGTACAAGGATGGCAAGATGCTGAACATCAAAGCGGTTAAAACGGAAACGACGACTGTAAACCCCAGAACACGGGCGTCCAGGATGGAATAAGATTCTGCGGCAAGAGTTGGAGGCTCAACCTTCGTCGCAAGCGATGTTATCCAATAGGCGATCGCCAATCCAGTCAGAGTCGCGGCACACGAAAGCAGCAGGCACTCTGTGAACAACTGCCGTGCAAGGCGGCCGCTGCTTGCTCCCAGTGCGGACCGTATGGAAAACTCCCGCATGCGGTCGGCGGTGCGGGCCATCAAAATGGTCGCGACATTTGTGCAGGCAATCAGAAGAACCAGCATCACCGCACCCATAAACATGAGCGAGGCGTTCTTTACGGGCCCGGCAAGCGCATCCTGAAGCGGTCCGATACTCGGCCCCAAATCGTTTGGTCCCTGCTGTTTCGGCGACAGGAGCTTCGCCTCCAGGGCAAACGCGGCACGCGCCTGGGCCCACGGAACTTCCGGTTTGAGTCTCGCGACCGTCGACCAACCGTTGTTGCCGGGGCTGAACGCTGCTGGTTTCCAGATAACAGTTTTGTGTGGGAAATCAAATCCTGGTGGCGCAACGCCGATCACGGTAAAGGGATTTCCATTGAGTCGAATTATGGCGCCCAGGGCTTTTGCATCAGCAGCGAAGACCTGCTGCCAAAGACCGTAACTGATCACTACTTCTGCATTGCGTCCGGGCAAACCAAAACCCGGCGCGTCCACCTCGTTGTCTGGCGCGAAGCCACGTCCTAAGACCGGCGGCGTGCCGAGCACGGAGAAAAAGTTCCACGACGTCTGGGTGAGGTGCACCCGGCTGGCGACACGCGTTCCGCCCAGGTTGACATCGATTTCCTCAGATAGCGCCGCATCATCCAGATATTTGCTCTGCTGGCTCCAGTCATGAAACTGCTTCGCGCTATCGTGCGGGGGAATGACGTTGCGTACAAGGGCCAGGTGATCCGATTGGCGAAACGGAAGCGAGCGCAGAATCAATGCATTAACAACACTGAAGACGCCGGTGTTTGCGCCAATGCCAATGGCGAGTGCGGCTATAGCAAATGCAGTCTGCCACGGCCGGCTTGTCCAAAGCCTCAATGCGTACCTGAGGTCCTGAAACATCGCAATAGTATGCTCTCGATTTGATTAGTTGTCGAACCTGAAGTTTCGTTAGCTGATCGTGTCTGCGCGAGGTCCGAATCGGCGCAGCTGCCGTAATGGAAGCAGCAGGAACAGTTTTTAGTCAGAAAGTGCTGAACTCACCAGTTCTGTGTCCAGATATTCCGTTACTTCCTTCAGCCTGCCGTCGCTCACCCGGAAGACAAAGCAGTAGCGATTGTTGTAGGGCTTGCCGGATTTAGTGGTGTTGCTGCCGTGCGCTTCCACAACCACATGATCGTCCTCCGCGATGAAACGATCCGGAATGGTCTTGATTCGGCCATCCATGCGTGAAGTGAGCGTCCCGAACAGTTCGCTCAAAACCACGGCTTTCCCCGCGTACTTCTTTGACCATCGCGTAGTGCCTGTGACTGTCCACGAGAAATCGTCTGCCATCGCATCCACAAAAAAACGCGAGTTGCCCACTGCCAATTCGGAAAAAATCTTCTCCAGTAATCTTTTGTTATCAGCAACACTCATGGCGTATTCAAGGATAGCACCGGGTAAGTCTTTCAGCAGCGTTGCGGGATTGAGTTGCTTAGGAACCGAGATAAACTTGCAAAGTCGCCCAGTAGTATGGCCGCTGATGGTTGGAATCTTTCATCAGTGAAAGCTTTGCGGCTCGCAGCGCCGCGGCAGGGCTTTTTCCAGCGCTGAGTCCGTCATAGAAGGTCTTCATGAGTTCGGCGGCGGCTGCGTCGTCCAGATTCCACAATGCGGCGATAACTTGGTGCGCGCCTGCTTTCATGAATGCCCAGGCGAGTCCGACTGAGCCCTCGCCATAAATCCGTCCTTCAGCTCCTTTGCAGGAGGAGATGACCACGAGTTCCGCATTGAGCTTATGTTTGACGATGTCATAGCCGTACAGGCTGGTTGAATTCTCGCCGTCCGGAGAAAGCAGAATGGCAGACTCGAGTGGTCTAATTTGGTTGGAGAGCCCATGCGCTGCGAAGTGAATGCGACGGAATTTCTCCGGATGGCTGGTTGCATACGCTGATGGCGGTGCATCTTTTCCGGTGATTACCACTTCGTTGGCTGCTGGCGCATAGGATGACACCAGTTTGATTTCTTCTTTTGCATGAGCCAGAACAGGAGAGCCTGACTTGTCCACAGGGTCGCCGATGGCCAACAAATCTTCTGGTGTGTGTCTGGAACGTATCTGCCTGGTCAAGGCTGACACCGAAACGGCATTCGAAACCGTTACATCCTTGATCCAATAGTGCGCGGATGCGCCGGGCACAACCAGGGTTTCAAAGTTCAGGGTGGCGAACATGCCGTCGGGCACGATTACCACGTCAGCATTCGCAGGGATGAACTTCTCGACCGGCGTGATCAGGATTTTGTAGAGTTCTTCACCATCCTGTCCTGCGGCATCTTGAATTCCTTTTCCCTTCACCATCTCATCCAGGTATGTTTTGATTTCTGGCTCCAGTGATCCGGAGGAAGGGAGCTCAAACATCTGGAAGCGGCTGGCGGTAACCAACCATACGAACGACCGCCTGGGAGCCAGCCAATAGCTGAGCAGAATTTGCTTGCGGAGGCCAAGCGAAGACTGAAGCGCAGCCAGCGAAAGTGGAGCACTTTGTTCCGGGCTGGGTTTGTTGGGCTGTTCTCTTAGTGTGCGCGCACGGATGCGGTCGGCAATACGAAAGGCATCAAATTGCTTTCCCGTGCTTACCAGGAACTCTACATAGCTTTTGTAGAAACTAGATTCTCGAGTAGAAAAAGCCAGTTGCTGGCCCATGTCAGATAACGATTCTCTCGCTGTGTTGAGTGTTCTGAGAACCTTTTCAAATTGGCGCTGGGCAAGCCCGTTCTGGTGCGTATCAACATAGATGCTGGCCAGTTCAAAATCAGCCTGCCAGCGGTTTGAAGACAAAATCTGCTGCTTCAGTAGGGCGAAGAGCACTCCCTTAGCCTCGTCAAGATGACCTGATGCGCGCAGCAGGTCAGCATGGAGAAGTTGAAGGATTTCAGCAAGCCTTGGATTAGGGTTCTTGCTCTGGGAGAGTACTTTCTGAGCTTCCTGTTCCAGTGGCTCAGCCGTGGAAATCCGGCCCTGTGCCAGAGCTACTCCAGCCAGACCCGAAAGGCTATCAATCAGTCCCTCTTCATAACCGGGATTACTCGCACCGAGCTCCCGTGCCTTCGAAAACGCATCCCAGGCTTGCTCGTATTTGCCCTGGTTGCGATAAATCTCTCCAAGATTGTTCTGGATAATCTCTTTGAGGCTTGGGTTCTCAGCCAGATTCTCCGCTTCCTTCAAGGCTGGAATAGCAGCCTCGAAGTCCCCGATTTCAGAATTCAGCCATGCGAGATTGAGTTGCGTAGTAGCCTGAAGCTGGCGTGCGCCGATCGATTGTGCTACCTCCAGAGATTTGCGCAGCCAGTCTATCGCGACGCCGTAATGCTCGCGCTGGCCTTCCATCCATCCCAGGCTGCCTGTGATCTGTGTTTCTATCCAAGGCTGGTGATTGGCTCTGGCGAGAGAAAGACCTCGCAGCAGAAACCGGTTGCCAGCTTCCAAATCATGTTCGTCTATGGCGAGAGTCCCTTGATCGAGGAGAACCTCGCTCTCTACGCTGGGAGCGCCGCTCAACGCCAATGCTTCAGCTTCCGCGAGGCGAACGTGGGCTTCAGGAACAATTCTATCCGGGCTGGTCAGCAGGCTGCCTTGCAGTGCCTTGCGCCGCGCCGCAAATTCTCCTGTAGCCAGTTCCGGAGGGGGTGGGGTATCCAACAGTTGGAGGGCACGGGGACGAAGACCCCCCTGCCACAAATACACGTTCGCAAGCAGTACCCGGAACTTGTAATTCCAGATAGGATCCTTCGTTTCTGATCGCTGAAAACCGTCCTCTGCTTCACGCGACGCTGCTGCAAGGTCTCCGCGTTCAAAATCATGTTTGGCTTGCGTGTATAACGCACCAAAATCCGGCTGGCGTGAAGCACAGCCGGACAGAAGGGTCACGAGTAAAACAAGGGCGATTAACCGAGGCCAGGAGGTGGATAGCTGCTGCCATTCGCGCTGCCGGCGCTCACAACCATTTCGCCATCGACGGATGCAATCGTGGTTGTCGTCGAGCCGCCCGATACGGGAGGAACACCGGAAAGCGGCGCGGTTTTGGCGGAATGAGCGCTCCAAGTTTCTCCGTGTATCGTGCTGGGATTATTTGCTCCCAATGAGACCCGCAGCATGTTCAAGCGCCGCTGGTGGTGCACGAGGATGAACTCACAAACATAAATGATTCCGAAGTTTGGAACCACCACAACAGGCCCGTAAACTTCAATTCCTGCCGGCTGCTTGAAGCCAAGGTCCTTCACCAGCGAGGTTACTGCAATTTGAGGCATGGATTTCTGTGATTGAAACCAGCTATGCATATTGTTCAGCGGCGGCGGGCATCCCGGCTTTAATTGGCTCCAAAGCATGCGTTCGCGTAAAGCAGCATTCTCCCGCCCTTCAAAAGCGATCTTGAACTCGCCAAATGTGGATAAGCGGGTGAATGTATCAAAATCGAAGACCGGGTACGCAGGATTGCCGGCGATCCTGAGGTTCTCAAAAAAGCAGCCGACAGGGATGATGGAGGATTCATCCTTGTTTTTTGTGAGTATGTGCGTTGATGCAATACGGCCGACGACTTTGTCTGCCGTCACCATGTTCATGATATTGAGGTTTTCTACTGTGGTGGCAACTTGTGTCGTGTAAGCGCCCTGAACCTCATCATAGGAACCGATGACTTCAGTGTAAGCAGCGTCAAAAGAGACGATCTGTTCAAAGTCAAAGTTTTCTGTGCGGGATCTGCCGTATCCCCCAGACATGGGAAGAGAGGTGGCTGCCTGCGACTCCAAAACTTTCTTAAAGGGTCGCGTAATCTGACCGCCTAGACCGAGCGCCTCTGCATGATAGAGATACATTAGAGACTCCTTACTATCAGGCACAAATCCGGAAATTTAGCTTTTGAACTTTAGCACAAAGTCATAACGAGCAATGGTGGTCTTTCCCTTCGCTTCATGATTGGTGCCCTGGATTATGAACTGGTAAGTGCCTTCGGGAAGAGTTGGAGGAATAGCGAGTTGGACACGGGACGCCTGGTTCAATTGCTCCGCCGGCAAAGCGAAGACGGGAATGCCCGCAGATCCTGATGCGGAAATAATTTCTCCTTCATAAAAGGAAAATTGATCATGTGGAGGCAGATCGAGATCGAGCGCAAAAGCCTGGTCATGATTAACAGTGACCATGGGCAGATCTACTCC
>DATEJX010000454.1:0-2647 GCA_035277785.1 Candidatus Angelobacter sp.
TTCGCCTGCCCGCGCAGCCTTGCCGTCTTTACTCCGCTGATGTGTGATCGTGCACAATCCTCCATCCTTCAGGAAAGCGCATGAAAATCAGCGTGAAGAGTCCGTGCGGTGTTTTGCCGTCAGACATGGTGAGCTTCCATCGGCCGGTGACTACGGCTGAGCGCCGACTGAGCAGATCGATATCGAGGTCCTGAAATTCCAGGTGACCCATTTCCTTGCCTGCAGACTTGTAACGTTGTTGGTAGCGCGCCAGTGTTGGCTCCCATCCTTTGGTGACTGTCGCGCCGGAAAAGAAGGTGAGTTCAGGCGACCTCCAGTAACCTTCCATAAAGTTTTCGATATTGCCATGATTCCAGGCTTCCACCTGCGAAATCAGCACGTGCTTGATGCCCTGCTTGAGTTGCTCGCGCATCTCCGCCGACAGCTCTTTCTCCTGTGGCGGCGCCTGGGAAGATGGTTCTGAAGGCTGCGGCACCGGATAGTTTCTCTGCCCAATCAACAACATAGGGAGGAGCAGAAGCAGAAGCAAAGCCAAAGATTTATGCATGGGGCCATTCTAAGCTCCTCCCGGATAAGGTAAACATCTGAATTTCCGAGGCTTACCAAAGTCACATGTCAGGTGCAGAGGTACATTGACCCGCGTACATGGCTGGGTTATTTTCGAGTTCACTTAAAGGTTCTGTCTTCCAATACATCGGGACAGTTGACCGGCAAAATTCCCCTGACAGTTAAAAAGGGCGCCACAGAGTCGAGAAGAGAAGCCCTCATGTCTGTAATTGAAACGGTCGGAAGATACGAGATCATTGAAGAGCTTGGCCGCGGCGCAATGGGTGTGGTTTACAAGGCCAAAGATCCCACCATTGGCCGGACCGTAGCTCTCAAGACTCTGCGTCTCGACGTCCATGGACTGGACGCCGCCGAGATGGTGCGCCGTTTCCAGAATGAAGCCCGCGCTGCCGGGGTCCTCAGCCATCCCAACATCGTAACCATCTATGACGCAGGCGAATGCGATGGAATCTTTTACATTGCCATGGAATTCATTCAGGGGACCACTCTCCATGAGCTGCTGGCCGAGCAGCACATCCTGCCTACGGAAGATGTAATCCAGTATTCGCGACAGATCTGCAAGGGACTCGACTACGCGCACTCGCACGGAATTGTGCATCGTGACGTGAAGCCGGCGAACATCATGATTACGGCCAACGGCACGGTGAAGATCATGGATTTCGGTATTGCCAAGGCCGGAGGCAGCATGACCTCCACCGGCCAGGTTCTGGGCACGCCGAATTACATGGCCCCTGAGCAGGTAAAAGGCAGACCGCTGGACGGCCGGTCTGATCTCTTCAGCTTCGGTGTGATTCTGTATGAAATGCTCACCGGGGAAAAGCCGTTCGTGGGCCAGAACGTCACGACGATCATTTATAAGATCGTGAATGAAAACCCGATCGCGCCACGTGATCTTGACGTTACGGTCCATCCAGGTTTGAGTGCAATCGTTACACGGGCACTGGCCAAGTCGCCCGATGATCGTTACCAGACAGGCGCCGATCTGGTGCGAGACCTGGAAAGCTACAAAGTAGCAGGAGCCCCGCTGCACGCCACTTCAAAACTAACCCAGGGAAAATTAACAACAGGAAAGTTAACGATAGGAAAACTAGTCTCAGCAAAAACCAGCAATGGAAGCACAGGAGCAGCAAGATTCAGCAAAACTGAAACTGCGCTTCCGCAGGACAAGACGCTGGTGCTTCCGGTCACGAACGGAAACGGCACTGCGGCAGCAGCAAAAGCTGCTCCGGCCAGGGAGCGAAAGCCGAAGCAAGTGCGTCGTCGGTCACTGCCGCCGCTAGCCATCCATCCTCCGCGCAAGGACGTGTTGATTGCGGCCGCGGTATTGATTGTGCTGCTGGGCTCGGCAATGGCAGGTTACGCATATATGCACACGCGTCTGCAAATGCGTCAGATGGAAACAGAGATGAAGGTCAAGGAGGCTGCACGGCAGGAACAGATCCTGGCACAGGAGAAGAACGATCCTTCTGTTCCAGCCCCGGTGGCCAAGCCGGCCGATAGCAACGACGTGATTGCGCGCGACACTACGGTGAAGTTCGTCAAAACGGCGAAAAGTTCGCCGCTGGTTGCGGGTGACACCACGGTGAAGTTCCTCAAGAGCACGAAAACTTCGGCTGCGGGCCTTCGGCCACCGGTCAAGGTGCAAAAAGCAACCAGTTCTCCCAATCAGGTTTATACGCAACAGAGCGAGTTGCAGTTTAATTCCAAGCCGCAGGGCGCCAAGGTAGAGATTGACGGCTGGAGCGAGCCAAACTGGGTGACGCCATTTACGGCATCGCACCTGGCGGCGGGCTATCACACAATCGCGTTTTCCAAAGCAGGATATTTGCCCAAAGGCGAAGCAGCACAATCCGTGGAAGGCAAGAGCGTTCAGGTTTATGCCGAGTTGAGCCCGGCAGTTTCGACGCTGGTGATCAATAGCAATCCGCAAGGCGCCAATATCTGGCTGGACGGCAAAGATACGGGCAAGACCACGCCGGCACAGCTTACGGTGGAAAAAGGTCCGCACCGAGTGGTGGTCCGCAAGGCCGCCTTCAAAGACGCCATCGCGGATGAAGACGTTGCAGAAGGGCAGACAGCT
>DATEJX010000455.1:0-2948 GCA_035277785.1 Candidatus Angelobacter sp.
GAGTATGTACAGCAAAATCATTGGAGCGGCATAAATCGACATGTTCATAATGTCAGTGGTGGGCGTGAGAATTGCAGCAAATACGAAGAAAATCAGCACCGCGCCGCGGATGTGCTTGAACAGGAATTTGGCATTTACCACGCCCATGGCGCCGGCGAACCCGAGCACAATGGGCAATTCAAAAATCAAAGCCAGGCCCAACAGAATGGTCAAGAAAAGGTCGGTGTATTCAGTGATGGTGATGATCGGCCGCATGCCGGCGTTTGCGCCGGTGCCGATAAGAAAGTCCAGTGCGACAGGAAAAACCACCTTGTAGCCGAAGAAACCGCCACCCAGGAAAAGGCCGACGGACATAAAAAGGAATGGCAGAATGTATCGCTTCTCTTTGCGATACAGACCTGGAGAAATAAACATCCATACCTGGTACAGGAGGAACGGGCACGCAATGAAAATGCCTGTGATCAATGCCAGCTTCAGAGACAGATTGAACGGATCAGTGGGATTGGTGAAGTTGAGCTCGGTGGGCATTTTATGCGCCTTCAACGCGAACTCAATGGGCGCCCGCATAAGGGCATAAATTGCTTCCCACTTGTACCACGACACTCCGAAACAAACGCCCACTGCAATGATGGAATAAAAGACGCGTCGCCGGAGTTCTTCCAGGTGCTGCAGAAGGCCCATCGTGGCCATCTGTTCATCGTCGTCTATTTGTCTTTTCTGGGGTTCTGCTACCAACTCAGGCATCGTAATCCTGCGGGACGCTGTTCTTGATGCGTTCTGTCAGACGGTTGAGGGCGCCTGTGAGGGACAAATCTTCATCATCCTTCAGTTTGGCGATCTCCGGCTGAATATGCTTTACCGGATTTACTTCTTCCAGCTCCAGCTTGCGAATTTCATCGTGGATCTGCCCCTGGAACTGATTACTCGCCTTCTTGAATTCGGCCACAAACTTCCCCAGCTGGCGGGCGATTTCCGGAAGCCGCTTCGGTCCAAAAAGCATGAAAGCTATCAGGACCAGAAACACCATTTCTGGGAAACCGAGGTTCATAGTGAGTAAACACATAATACCGCATCTCAGGTTAAAAAGAGACGGGCTTTTCCATTAAGTTTTCCAATGGCGCGGTTACAAAATCCTTTGCACCGCGTCCTTTAATTCGGGCATCTTAGCTTATTGAAGTTACTTTGGGTACGGGCACTTCCGGTATTGCCAGTCGTCCTGTTTCGGGAAACAGGACCCGGCTGGAAGGGCTTAAGACTGGTGCTATACTTGCGTTAGCATCCCGCGATCCGGGTACTTAGCTCAGCCGACAAGGAACACTCATGTCTCGTGGTTCTCGCCGTTCAACGTTTTTCATCCTGCTGGTCATCTTAATCTGCGGTTTTCTAGGCGTAGGCTTCAGCCAGCGCAACGGAGGCGCCAATCCGGGCGGCGCGTCAGATTCTGATGTGCGCGACAATCTGCGTCAATTCTCAGAGGTTTACTCTCTGGTAGAGCAGAATTACGCCGAGCCCGTGAATCCTGACAAGGCCATTTACAACGGCGCAATTCCTGGAATGCTGCACGTGCTTGACCCGCACTCAAATTTCCTTGATCCCAAGTCCTATTCCCTGCTCCGCGAAGAGCAGAGCGGCAAGTACTATGGCGTGGGCATGCAGATTGCCCCCCGCAACAACAAGATCATTGTGGTAGCGCCATTCGTCGGCACACCGGCTTACAAAGTGGGACTTCGTCCTGGTGACGTGATTCTGGCAGTCGATGGCAAGCCGACAGACAACCTTAGCGTTAGCGATGTGGCAGACATGCTCAAAGGGCCGCGTGGCACCAACGTGCACATCACTATTTTGCGGGAAGCCACGCCCAAGCCGCTTGAGTTCAACGTTGTTCGCGACGAAATTCCCCGCAACAGCGTGGACCTTAAATTCTTCATCAAGCCCGGCATTGGCTACATGCATATCACTGCCTTCAATGAGACTACAGAGCAGGAAGTAGAAGACGCTCTGCAACAGTTTGGCGAACTCAAAGGTCTCATTCTCGATCTCCGCGGCAACCCCGGCGGTCTGCTGAATGAAGGCATTGGAGTAGCTGACCAGTTCCTGAAAAAAGGACAGGTCATTGTTTCTCATCGCGGACGCAGCTCACCGGAAAAGACCTATCGCGCTCCGCACGGCAACGCGGGCAAGGATTACCCGCTGGTGGTTTTGGTGAACCGCGGCACGGCTTCTGCGGCTGAAATCGTCTCAGGAGCCATTCAGGACCATGATCGCGGCCTGATCGTGGGCGAAGTCACCTTCGGTAAAGGCCTGGTGCAGACGGTCTATCCGCTTTCGGAAAACACGGGACTGCTGCTCACCACCGCCAAGTACTACACGCCGAGCGGCCGCCTGATTCAGCGTGATTACAACGGCGTCTCACTGTATGACTACTATTACTCGCGCGCTCAGGAAGACAATCCCAACACCAACAACAACACGCAGTCCAAGGAAGTAAAGCTCACGGACAGCGGGCGCACCATGTACGGTGGCGGCGGCATCACGCCGGATGTGAAGATTGCTCCCTTCAAGCCAAACCATTTTGAGGACTCGCTGCTGATTAAGTATGCGTTCTTCAATTTCGCCCAGCATTACCTGAGCGGCCGTCACATTGACAAGAACTTCGAAGTTACGGACGCGGTCATGCAGGATTTCCGCAAGTTCCTTGACGAGCAGAAAGTTCCCTACACTGAAGCCGATCTGACGGAAGGCCAGGACTGGATCAAAGCCAACATTAAGGCTGAGATCTTCATTTCGGAGTTCGGACAGGAAGAAGGCCTGAAGGTAAGGGCGCAGACCGATCCTCAGGTTCTTGCCGCACTCAACGATCTCTCCAAGGCCAAGGAACTGGCAGATAACGCCAGGAAGATCATGGCGCAACGCGCTACGGCTTCCGCCAGCAGATAATTCCTTCAACC
>DATEJX010000456.1:0-7438 GCA_035277785.1 Candidatus Angelobacter sp.
TGTTTTCACCAGCCGCAGTTCATTGATGTCCCGCGACAGCGTCGCCTGAGTGACCTGGAAGCCACGCCGGGCAAGAACTTTACAAAGCTCCTGCTGGTTGGGCAGAGGAGCTTCGTGAGCGAGTTCCAGAATCGTTTGCTGTCGCGCCAGTTTAGCCATGACGAATAATTATTCAGTAGACTGTATAAATATGCAATGTTGCTGACGTTCATGTCAACACAAAAATATGAGGTAAGTTGTTGAGAGGCACAGGAATCAGTGCATTCCGGCGAAATTCTCCCAAGTTTCTGTGCGGAAGATTATGCGAGCGGTTTGCAGCCTTGCCGGATCAGAATGAGCCTTTGCCGCTCGCTGTCATCAGCAAGTTCAGAGTCTGTTCCGCCTGCTGATGCAGGTCCGGTGGCGCGCCATACAAAACGCGTGCCAATTTTCCGGAACGGTCAAACAGGAACATAGTAGGGACGGAGGTAATATCGCCAAACGCATGAGCGGTCTTTGCATCTGTGATTGCCCAGCGCAAATCGGGGCTGAGAGTGGCGACGGTCTCGCGAATTTTGTCTTCCGGCGATTCAACGGCCAGCGCCACGACAGCAATGTTGTCACCGTATTTTTTCTTGAGATCCCCCAGCCACTCGAGGGTAGACCGGCAGGGTGGGCACCATGTAGCCCAGAATTCCACCATTACAACTCGACCGTCCAGCGCGTCAGCACTAAGAGGATTGCCCTTTAAATCGGTGAGAGAGAACTTTGGCAGCGACTGGAGTTCGGCTGCAACCTTGGTGGTTGCGTGCTCACGCGCGATGATGTCTTTCCTTCCTGCCAGAATGAGATCGATCATGCGGACGAGGTCGGCCTTGAATTTTGCCTGGTTTTCAGCGTTACGCCAGGGAGCGTAGCGCCCGCTGCCCTCCACTTCACCGAAATAGCCGAATTCCCTGGGCGCGGCGACAAGCACGTCATCCACAAACACCGCAGGATAGCCTTTTACTCCAAATCGGTCCGCCAGCTTTGAGGCGCCGAAGTTTTCACTCACAAAGGTGACACGTCCCGGATATTTAGCAGCGACTTCCTGTACCAGCAAACTTGCCGGATCAGAAATGTTTCAAGTGTACGGCCACCTTACCAGGGTGAGGGTCACGGTCCTTCCCGAGATTTGCTTCAGCGGCGCTGCGGGTTTAAGCGCCTGATAGTAAGCAGGAATAACCTGATAGACGATGACTTGAGCGCTACGCCATTCATCGTCCGCAGGAGCGGAGCCATCCGAGTGGGAAAGGTAAGTTTGTGCCCGCTCAAGAAATATCTGTGCGATCGAGTCGTCTTGCCTGGAGTTCTGGAGTTCGCTGAGCTTAGCGGCGATTGACCGTTTCAGGTTTTCTTTTCCCTTTGCATCAGGAACAGTCGATTCCAGCATGCCGTAGTGGCGCGTTGCCTCCAGGTATTGATAGAGAGCCCCGGCGTAAGATTTGGCCGCGTCGAGCTCGTCGGCAAGCTTCAGCGTGCTGTTCAGGGCGATGAATCTGGGATGCTGATCAATGGAGCGGGGCGGCTGAAATGCTGCGTTCGTCATTTCCTGCAAACGATGCAGCTCGGGCAGAAACGAACGCAGAGCTACAGGCGTGACTTTTCGTTGCTCGTGCAAAGATGCCACGAATGCCGCGAAGGCGCTTTCACCCTGGGCTTCTCCCACGTAAAATAGACCGTCTTGTGGATGTGTGGCGACAGCAAAGCCACGCCCCCCTTCCAGCAAGGGCATGACTCGGGCCTGGGCCGTTTCGGAAATCGCGCGAAACGCGAGGAGTGATTTGTTCCAGCTTCTTTCTCGTGCTGTGGTGTCAGCGGATGTAAGTTCGAGGTTGGCCTTGGTCCATTCCGCTTCAAAGGCTGGCAAGCCTCCCTTGACCGCATCTGATTTGGCAACGACTAGACGTACGCCCTGTAACAGATCATTCGCCTGGCCGAGTTTCTCCAGAGCAGCGTAGGGCAACCCGGCAGCAAGCGCGCTGTCCGCGCTGCCAAGCGAGTTCTGTATGTTGCCAGAGATTTCCGGAAAGGCAGGACTGGTGATGGGCTCGTCCTTCAACGACTGCTGAAGACGGGCTATCTCGGCTTTGATCTGATCGGTCGAATTCTGCGCTAAACAAATATCGCATAGGGTCAGAGACAAGATCACCAGTATCCAGGGAATGCGCAGGACAGAAGCATATCGCGCCAGCATGGGCTCTCCTTATCAGGGCACCGGCTTGTTCACTTGGACGGTGCTCGATGGGAGAGGTAAGCCGCGCTGATAGACAACTAGTTTCTTAAGTCTGGAATACGAGTGATTGCTATCCCGCGGGTGCGAACTGAATTGGCATGGTAGGTGTTGAACTGCCACCGCGAGGTTCAATGGTCACTGCGAACGCCCTAGCCTGGATCCCGCCATCCTGCATTGCATGCAACATCAGGGCGCTGCCTTTCTGGTCAGGAGAAAACGTTCCTGCGGGCATGGGAGCAGCGCCGCTGGAAGGCAACAACCAGAGTTCATACACTTTATCGTCGGGCAAACCAGGAAGATTATTGGCCATAAGCAGAACATGGCCCCTTTGCGGCTGGTAAATCATCTTTATCTGAGGCTGGGGGACGCTTTTGGCGGAAACCAGAGTCATGCGGGGCAGGCTGGAATCGTTCATCATCTGCATGACTTCCATGGCCAATGCGGCTTTCTGCCGCTGCTCCTGTAGGTCCCGAGCCAGGTTGTCGCGCGTATTGCGCAAATGCAAGTTTTCTCGCACCAGAGCCACACTGGCAATCAACACTAAAACGGCTACCATCATCGGCGCCAGGGTAAGCCAGCGCGACTGCAGACGGCCGAGCACAAACCGGCTCTTAGGCTTGTGCTGGATTCGCGGCTCCGCAGCAATCGCCTGCATCAACCGCTCACGGGAGCGTTGCGGCGGCTGCGGGCCAGACGTGGACAACGCCAGCAGGGCCACATCGGCACGCAAAATTTCCAGTTCCCGGCGGCACTCACCGCACGAGCCGAGGTGCTCGCGCAGCTCAGCCATTTCACGTTCATCGTCGAGCCCATGCATGGCATAGAGCGCCAGCGAATCAGCGTATTGTGCGTGGTCCTTCATGAAAAAGCTTTTCTCAGCGCCAGAAGACCGGAGCGGATGCGCGTCTTCACCGTCCCCAGCGGCTCACCTGTCTTCGTGGCAATTTCCGTGTGCGTCAAACCTTCAAAGAATGCCATTTCCAGCAATCTGCGCTGGTCGGCAGGAAGCTGTCCCAACACACCACGGACTTTGCTAATGGCCAGTCGCTGCGCAGCCTCGTCTTCCAGGTCCACTCCGGTTGAAATTGGCAATTCATCAATATCGTCTTCCATAGGACGCTTGCGCAGCAGATCAATTGCCCGGTTGCGGGCGATTACGGCCAGCCAGGGCGCCAGCTTTCCCCGATCCGCATCAAAAGCCTGCGGGTTACGCCAGAGCTGAAGAAAGACCTCCTGGACCACGTCTTCTGCCGCACTTGTATTGCCGAGCACACGCAACGCCACGCTGTAAACAATGCCGGAGTAGCGGTCATACAAGTCGGCCATGGCAGTCTCGTCGCCATCGCGAACACGCGCGATCAGGGCCGCTTCGTCCTTTTGATTCGACACTTGCGTGCCTGAAACGCGCATTGCAAGCTTCCTTAGGAGTACGCTAGGCTGCTCTGAATGGATTTCCATCCTTCCCTGCCCCACATTCGGGGCCTCCGAGCTTCGCGTGCCATCAAGATATCAATTGTCGTAACAGGAAACAAATTGCAAGGCTCTCTTCCGAGCTGAGTTGGCGCTTGTTCCGTTTGCTGGAATCCAATCTTTCCCAACGGAGGCCGGTTCTCTGTTCGTGTTACCATCACCCGCATGAAATTCAGACTCACTGCAATCATCAGCTTATTCGTACTCCTTTCATCGTTGGCATTGGCTGCAGATAATCCAGATTTCACAGTAAAGAAGCTGGCGGACGGCGTTTATGCCGCCGTGAGCGGGGATGGCAGCAAAGCCGGTAGCAATGCGGGCTTTATCATTGGCAGCAACGCCGTTCTTGTAGTGGATACGTTTGAGGATGTGGCGCCTGCGAAAGAACTGCTGGCAGAAATCCGTAAGGTGACGAAACTGCCCATCCGCTTTGTAGTCAACACCCACTATCACCTTGACCACACGGGCGGAAACGCGGTTTTTGCTCAGGAAGGTGCGACCATAGTTGCTCAGCGAAACCTGCGTGGGTGGGTGAATACAGAGAACCTGAAGTTCTTCGGCCCGAATCCCAAGCCGGAAGCCAAAGCTCGGGTGGAAGCTCTGGTTCCTCCTGACCTTGTGTACACAAAAGCTGTGGACATTTTTCTTGGCTCGCGCGTGGTGCATGTGCGTTACATGCTTGGGCATACGGGTGGTGATTCTGTTGTCACCATACCTGATGCCAACGTGGTTTTTGGCGGTGACCTGATCTGGCAAAAGCATTTGCCAAACCTGATTGATGCCACCACTGATGCGTGGATCAAGTCGCTGGAGACTCTGCTCTCGGAACATCCCTCGGCAACCTTCGTCTCCGGACATGGAGATATCGCAACGCCCCAGGACGTTCATGATTTTCATGATTACGTGATCTTTTTGCGCGACGCTGTGGAGAAGGCCCAGGCAGAAGGAAAGACTGGACAGGCTGTAGTTGATGCGGTGCTTCCCAAACTTCAGGAGAAATACGGTAGCTGGGGATTTTTCAAGGCATTCTCTACTCGCAACATCCTGCAAACGTCGGCCGAACTGAAAGGCGAAAAGAAGGTCCCGGTGCCTGCGGAACCGTCCAGCAATTGAGATTGTGATGCAATTGAATCGCGAAGACGAAATACGACCCTTCTCTTTTCCAGTTGCAGCGCGGCTGATCGTTTTGGTGGTGATCGTAATCGGGGCCATCGCATTTACGACAACACTTAAGCCGGTCCCGCAACCTCTCACGTATCATCAGTTTGCCGACGCGCGCCCGATGTTCGAGATTCCACGGGCCTCTGACGTTCTCTCAAACCTGCCATTTGTCCTCGTGGGAATAGCGGGGCAGGTACTGTGTTTTGGCGCAAGCCGCAGATTTCTGCACTCTGATGTGCTGGCCGCGTACGCAACGATGTTTACCGGTCTGCTCCTGACCGGATTTGGCTCTGCGTATTATCATCTCGCTCCGGATAATTATCGCCTTGTCTGGGACAGGCTTCCCATGACACTGGTAATGGCCGGCTTTCTGTCTGTCCTGATATTGGATCGCACTAAGCTCCGCGCACCGTGGATATTGCCCTTACTGGCAGTTCTAGGCATCGGCAGCGTTTTGAATTGGCGGTGGAGCGAAGTTCATGGCCACGGAGACCTCCGGTGGTATGCGCTGTTCCAGGCACTTGCGATACTGACTGGCCTGTTATTACTGATCATGTTTCGCGCAAAAAAACCCGAGGGAACGGGCGTGCTGGTCATCGCCATCTCTGCCAATGTCGCGGCCAAGATTTTTGAACTGCTGGACAAGCCAATATACGACCTGGGCGGAATCGTGAGCGGACATACGCTCAAACATTTGAGCGCCGGATTGGGATTTGTTCCACTCCTGTTTTGGATAGCGGCACGACGAAGGAACGCCTTGAATGCGCCTGCCGCCGAAGATTTGAGATGTCAGCCAGCAACAACGAGCAATGTAATGCCCCATGGAAACATTAAATGAGGTTCGCAAGAATGCACCAAGCTAAGCGAAGTCCCCGAATCATTCGACTTTCCACTTTCCTGATCCTCATCGTGTCATTGAGTTCAGCCCAGACAAATAGGCCTGCGCCTCCGGTCGCGCGCCAGGACAACGTGAAAGAAACAATTCATGGCGTCGAGATCGTGGATCCATACCGCTGGCTGGAAGATCAGCAGAGTCCGGAAACACGTAAATGGCTACAACAGGAAGACGCTTATACGCAATCGATGTTGGATGGGTTGCCAGTCCGTGAGCCAGCATTTCAGCGGCTCTGGGCCATGGCCAACCACGACTCCATGAGCGCGCCATATATCGAGAACGGGTATTACTTCTTTGCGCGTCGCGGCGCTGGCCAGGACCTATGGAGCTTTTATCGGCGAAAGGGAGTTCATGGAGCAGACGAGTTGCTGCTCGATCCTCTGCCCCTGAGTCCTGACCATACCACTTCCATCAGCAACTACTATGCAACCCAGGATGCGCGACTGATGCTTTACAGCATACGCAAGGGTGGTGAGGACGAGACGGAAGTGCACATCCTGAATATGGAGACGCACCGTGATTTACCTGACGTGATGCCGCGCGCATTTTATCTGGGCTATGCCTGGAAGAAAGACGGATCGGGTTTTTTCTACACCAAGAGTGATCGCCAGATCGGCAAACGTATCTACTACCACCAACTGGGCACAAATCCAGCGTCCGATCCGGAGATATTCGGAAAGGGCTATGGACCCGATACCTGGGTAGATCCTTACGCTTCACGTGACGGGCGTTATCTGCTCGCGTATGTCAGTAAAGGCTGGGCCAGTACGGAAATATTCCTTAAAAACCTGGAGCGTGGCGGCGATTTTGAGCCGCTGATCACCGGCCTGAACGCGCATTGGAATGCCGAATTTGCAGGAAACTTTCTGATCGTGATGACGGACTGGCAAGCGCCACGCTACCGCATCCTGAAAATCGATCTGAACCATCCGGAACGCGCGAACTGGAAAGAGATAGTTCCTCAAGCCGCAGATGCAATCCAGAGCTTTTCTTTGATTGGCGACCGGCTCTATGTAAATTATCTGCATAATGTGGCGACGCACATTTCGATTTTTTCAATGGATGGCAAATCTTTGGGCGAGGTGCAGTTGCCCTCCAGCGGTTCAGCTGAAATTTCAGGACGCTATGGCCAAGATGAAGGGGTGCTGACTTTTTCATCGTACACGGAGCCTTATTCCACTTACAGGTATTTCGCATCTACGGGAAAACGCGAACTGTGGTACCGCAATCCGGTGCCTTTCGACTCTGACCGATACACAACAGAGCAGGTTTGGTACAAGTCGAAGGATGGAACGCAGGTACCAATGTTTCTCATCCACCGCAAAGGCCTGCAACCAAACGGACACATTCCCACAATTCTGTACGGCTACGGCGGCTTTGACGTGAGCCTCACCCCCGGCTTTGATCCGTTCATCGCATGGTGGATAGAACAGGGTGGTCTTTATGCAGTGGCTAATCTCCGCGGTGGCGGCGAATTCGGAGAGGATTGGCACCACGCAGGCATGCTGGACAAGAAGCAAAACGTCTTTGACGATTTCATTGCGGCAGCGGAATGGCTGGTCAATAACAAGTACACATCCCGAGAAAAGCTCGCCATCCGGGGCGGAAGCAACGGTGGATTGCTGGTGGGAACAGTCACCACGCAACGTCCAGACCTC
>DATEJX010000457.1:0-56031 GCA_035277785.1 Candidatus Angelobacter sp.
ATCACGCGTTCGCCCTTCGGACCAGTTGCAACAACTTGCGCACCCATCGCTGTCATCGCTGCTGGATGATCGTTGGCCGGATCGCCGTGCGCCAGATTTCCGCCAACCGTAGCCAGGTTTCTTACCTGGGGATCAGCGATCACATGTGCGGCATCGAGCAGCAACGGATATTTGGAGCGAATGAGAGATGACCCTTCCAGCTCTGCCTCGCGTGTGAGGCCGCCGATTTTCAAGAACCCGCCATCCTCCTTGATATAGGCTAGTCCGCTGATGCGGTTAATATCAATGAGGTACGCTGGCCGAGCCAAACGCAACTTCATCATAGGGATAAGGCTTTGGCCGCCACTCAGGATCTTGGCTTCATCGCCGTGTTGCTGCAGCATGGCCACGGCTTCTGGAATAGTTTTTGGCCTGAGGTATTCGAACGCCGGAGGAATCATAGTTCCACCTCTTGTGGTCCTAACAGTTCGATAATCGATGCAACGTCTGTTAGCTTATCGAGAAGATGTCCATTGTAATCATAACCCCGCGGGCGCGAAAGTCCTCAAGATGCAGCCCGCTTCAAAACCGGTGAAAATATTTCGATGTTTAAACGTTTCCCTTGCTGGAAGTTCGCGCATCGCGGGTCTATCATACCCATTAGCCGATGTCCCTGGAACTCTACAACAAAGCCGGTGAGCTGGCGGCAGGAAGGCAGTCCTTTGCAGTCGCCACGGTTGTGCGCGTGGAGGGATCTTCCTCGGCCCGGCGGGGCTCCAAAGCCATCATTGATGCACAAGGCAATATTCTGATGGGCTGGGTCGGAGGTGGATGCGCCGAAAGCGCTGTTCGCAGTGAAGCGCTCAAATGCATCAAGTCAGAAAAACCTACACTGATCACACTCGACATGCAGGATGAGGTCCTCGGCGTTGGTATGCCGTGCGGAGGCATGATGGACGTCTACATTGAACCCGTGATCCCTGCCCCGGAACTGATTATCGCCGGCCATGGCCGCATCGCGGAAACGCTCGCCGAACTCGGGGCTCTGATGAATTTTTCCGTCACAGTTCACGACCCGTCCGCGCAGAAAGACAAATTCCCAACCGCCGATCGAATCGTCAATCGTGATTTTGACGTAACGGAAATCTCTTTTGGCCCACGCACCTATGTGGTGATTGCCACGTTGCACAAGAATGATCATTTGTGGCTGCAACGCGCGCTGGAAGGAGAAGCCGCATACGTTGCACTGGTTGCCAGTGCCCATCGCTCACGCCTGGTGCTTGACTATCTTCTTGCAGAAGGCATGCCGGCGGAAAAGGTAGAAAGGGTATGGGCTCCCGCCGGCCTTGATCTAGGTGCGGCAACCCCGGAAGAGATTGCACTGAGCATCATGAGCCAGATTGTTGTGCTCCGGCGCGGCGGGAATGTTGCAGCGCTTAAGGACCGTCTGAACCAGGGCCATGCGGCTGCGAGCCCATCAGCGGACAGAACGAGTGACAAAGTCGTCCGCCAGTGCGACGCAACTCCAAAAGCTTAATTGCCTCGGCTGACCCTGTGCAGCACATAAGTGCACACACGATTCTTATCGTTGTGGCCTCCAGATGTAAGCTGAATGCTGTCACCCCCCTGATTCAACGCTACTTTCCAGTGTGACTCTGCCTGATGTGCAGGCCATCTCGGCATCAGCTTGAGTGCTGAATGCGCAAGACTATATTCGTATGTTCCGGACTGTTGAACACCGGCTCGGAGCCCGAACTCCCGCCCAATCCAGAATTCTTTATCGACATGGAACTTCCAATCCACGTCGTTCTCTGTCGCCGTTTGAGCAATTGGGGATCCACTTTGCTTGCGATCGCATGCGTGGCTCGAATCCACTCTCCAGTTGCCGACGAGCGGATCGGATTTCGCCGAATAAACGTAAACTTTGGCGTGGACCTTTTCTTTGCGCCCTGCTATGTCAGCATGCAGGAACGCCGAAGTGCCGCGCGGTACGGTTGGCGCAACCATCATCATCCCGGATTTGGCCTCAACCAGAATCCCTTTCACCGCTGGCTCAATCCACCATGTGACGTCCGCTTTAAGCGGGGAAAGAGGCCCATCAGGCACGGGATACATTACGCGGGCCTGATAACTGCCTCCCGCGGGCACCTCAATGGGCGAATCCGGCCCGATCATTGCATTGTCCATTGCCCACTGGCTTGGCTCGTCGGTTTGCGCGGATTGCGCCTTTCCGCCCAAAGAAATCACCAGCATCGCGGCACAAACCAAGATTGCTGACTTCAGCATGCTCACCCTTCACCGGAACCGGAGGCGGTTCACTCAGAACACCTTCGGTCCACAATCTTACCTTTGCTGAGGCCCATTACCGGAAGTAATCCTGGTCTCTTCACAAAAAATTACGCGGTTCTCACTTCAGTGAGGCCCAGCTTTTCCATCATCTGCTGCCTGATGATGTATTTCTGTATCTTTCCTGTGACTGTCATGGGGAATTCAGAGACAAAACAAACGTATTGCGGGATCTTGTAATGTGCGATGCGCCCGCGACAGTAATCTTTGAGTTCCTCCTCCGTCATGGATTCTCCGCTGCGCAATTTGATCCAGGCACAAAGTTCTTCCCCGTACTTGGCATCAGGAAGGCCCACCACCTGTGCCGCCTCCACCTTGGGATGCTTGAAAAGAAATTCCTCGATCTCGCGAGGGTACACATTCTCACCTCCGCGAATGACCATGTCCTTGATTCTCCCCACCACGTTGCAATACCCCTCGGCGTCAATCGTAGCCAGGTCTCCTGTGTGCATCCATCTCCCGTCATCAATCACTTCACGGGTCTGCTCCGGCTCATCCCAGTAACCCAACATTACCGAATAGCCACGCGTCAGCAATTCCCCCGGATTACCGCGGGGCACGATCCGTCCCTCGGCATCCACAACCTTGACTTCCAAGTGCGGCTGGATGCGCCCCACCGTCGAGACTCGCCGTTCAATCGGATCGTCAATTGCGGACTGGAAACTTACTGGGCTGGTCTCCGTCATACCGTAGGCAATGGTGATATCGCGCAGGTGCATGGTCTGCATGACGCGTCGCATCACCTCGATTGGACATGGCGACCCGGCCATGATTCCTGCGCGCAATGACGTGAGATCAAAGCGCTTGAATTCCGGATGCTCCATCTCCGCAATGAACATCGTGGGAACACCATGAAGGGCCGTGCAGCGTTCCGCCTGGACCGTTTCCAGCACGCTAAGCGGATCAAATCCGGCGCTGGGGAACACCATGGTTGCGCCGTGGGTCACGCAGGCCAGCGTGGACATCACCATGCCAAAGCAGTGATAGAGCGGAACGGGAATACACAGCCGGTCGCCTTCCCGTAAACCCATTGCTTCTGCGACAAAAAAAGCGTTGTTCAGAATGTTGTGGTGGCTGAGCGTTGCGCCTTTGGGCGCTCCTGTGGTCCCGCTGGTGAACTGAATATTAATGGGATCATCGAACTGTAATTTCTTCTGCAAGTCTTCCAGCAGAGCGCGTTCCATTGCGCCAAAGCCATGTTTCACATCACTAAATCTCAGCATCCCCGCGTGCGCCATCTCTCCCAGATGAATCACCCACTTAAGCGCCGGCAGTACTTCTGATCTCAAATGGCCGGGTTCACTCTTGCTGACTTCCGGCACAATGCTGCGCAACATGGCAAGATAATCGCTGCCTTTAAATTGGTCGGCCAAAACAAGCGCCCTGCAGCCTGATTTTGCCAAAGCATGTTGCAACTCACTGGTGCGGTAGGCCGGGTTCACAGTGACCAGGACCAATCCGGCTTTGGCAGTAGCGAATTGCGTGAGCACCCACTCAGCATTGTTCGGTGACCATATTCCTACGCGATCGCCTGGTTCGAGCCCGAGCTCCAGCAACCCGGCAGCAAGCTCATCAACACGCCTCTGCAGCTCAGCGTAATTCCAGCGGATGTTCTGGTGCCGGACAACCAGAGCTTCGCGGTCCGGCCAGCGCCCGGCCGCACGATCAAAGTGTTCGCCGATGGTCTCACCCAGTAAGGGCAGGCTACTCAGGCCGCAGACGTAGCTTGGGGCAGTCATGCAGTCCTCATGGTTCCAGGAACAAACGGTGAAGAGTGTAAATCAACCAATTCGCATAAGCCGATCTCTGAGAGTCGCCTGTTTGCAGCGGACGACTCTTTACTGGCTCAAGCTGAAGGTTCCAGTTTCGGAGCAAGAGCCCTCACTCGAAATATAGGTTCCCGATCCGGCGCCAAACCCAACAGGCGAGGGGCCGAAAAAGTTTCCTGTGAGAACTGTCTTACCTGTTCCTGGGGGCGCAGCATCATCCAGCACCAGAGTACTTCCGTCTCCAATCAGCACAGTGGAAGGATCGATGTTCGCACTACCGAAACAGGTACCGCCTGTAATTGTGGCGGTGCCATTGGCGGAAAACAGACCGTGAGCATCGGGCCCGGTCTGTGACATGTTTAAGTTGATTCTGGCCATAGAACCGCTCGAAGAATTCAGTGTCCCAATCCAGTTGCCGCCCAGAGCCTCGACCTGAACAACCACGGAACCTGGCGCCGTCGGGATACATCCTGCACCAGTCACAGCATAATTGCCGCCAAGAAATGATCCGTGACCGCCTGGATGTGTCAGTTGCGTAAACACCACTTGCTGGCCGTTCGGCAGCACGGATTGTAAATCTATTTCGCTGGCAGTCGCCGTGCCGGTCAGGGAAATGTCCGTGGAGAACGGAAAACAGGATGAATTCATGAAGTGCATAATCCCGGAAATGGACGAGCCATTCTGGGTCAGGCCGCCTTGGAGTTCAAACGCAAGTGCTGGCGAGTTGTTTGGCACTTCAGCTCTGATCTGTTGTAAACCGGATTCCATTGAAATTACCGGACCGTCGTTGCCGCCTCCGCCGCATCCACCCGACAAGATGCACAAACCCAAAACCGCTGAAAGTGAAACCCAGACTTTCATTGTTGAACTCATTTTCTTGAGAGCTGTGGTTTTTGGCCTCGGACCAGTCTAGCAGCGGCGTAAACTATAGCACCAAGGAAATAACGTTAAAATAGCTGGAGATTTCCAAGTCTGCTTACCACCCTGCCTGGCTTGCTTTTGCAATCGCAATGGCATTCAATGAAGAAACATCGCGGAGGTTCCCATGAACCGCAGAGACTTTCTCAAGAGCGCTTCTGCCTTCGGAGGCATGGTGATGACGCCCTCAATCATCCGTTCACTGGAGTTTGAAGCGTCTCCTTCCGTCTCCCATGTGGCGTTCGTCAAAACTACTGATCGCGCTACCGGCGTTGCGCGCGCCATCGATCTGCTGAATATCCAGAGTTTCCATGGCAAAGATCTCTTCATCAAACCCAACTTCAATAGCGCAGACTCCACTCCCGGTTCCACCAGCGATGAGACTTTGGCCGCCATATTGAAAAAATTGAAAGCGATGCATGCCGGCCCGCTGACCATTGGCGACCGCAGCGGCATGGGCGATACCCGCGAAGTCATGGAGCGGAAGCATGCCTTCACCATGGGCAAGGAATTGGATGCGAAAGTAGTTGTCTTTGACGATCTCAAGGCTGACGACTGGCAGCTTCTGAAGCATGCAGACAGTCACTGGCGAGAGGGATTTGCTGTGCCCCGATTGGTGCAGCAGGCTGGCGGCATTGTTCAAACCTGCTGTCTCAAAACTCACCGGTTCGGGGGACATTTCACCCTCTCGCTGAAGAATTCGGTCGGACTGGCTGCCAAGACGGTTCCGGGTAATTCCTACAACTTCATGCGAGAACTGCATTCTTCCCCCGACCAGCGGCGTATGATCGCCGAGATCAATACAGCCTACAAGCCTGACTTGGTCGTGCTCGACGGTGTACAGGCATTTACCAACGGCGGCCCCGACCAGGGAAAACTGGTGAATTCCGGCGTAATTCTGGCAGGAACAGACCGCATTGCCATTGATGCCGTGGGCGTAGCTCTGTTGAGATATTACGGGACCACGCAAGAGGTCAGTCAGGGCGCCATTTTCGAGCAGGAGCAGATCGCACGCGCTGTCCAGCTGAATCTCGGAGTCAAGAGTCCAAAGCAGATTGAATTGGTCACGGGAGATAAAGAGAGCGCCGAATACGCTAAACAGATTCGCGCAATTCTGGATGGCGCTCCGGGCAAGGCGGCGGCTTAAGTGATTGCTGCGGGCATCATCATTTGATTAGCTCAGAGATGATGAATCGCGTAAACAGCACAGTAAGAACGACCAGGCCGATGAACACGCCTATCCACACAAACAAGATCTGTTTTTCATGTTTTTTGTCCGGCGCAGTGATCCCTACTACATAGTGGAAAATCCGCATCATGGTGAGAAGAGTCTTCACGGGATTTCCCATTAACTTGCGAGAACTGAGGGTCAGAGATGCTGTTGCCGCAGTGGTCATTATATGTCTTTGAGATAAGGCAATAACTACGTCTAAAGCGCTTTGGGGCGCAGCGAGAATCCATTCACAACAAAGGAGGGCGAGGCCGACTCGCGCGCCGAGCCCGATGCAACAGGAGCTAACAAGCTGGTTAGGCCAGGAAATCATGTTGAAGCGGTTTGGAGCGAAGCGACACAGCTAAAAGCAAAGGCGGCTGCACGCCGCCTTTGTAATTGCTGAATTTTTGATCGAGCTTTAGAGAGCGCGAACGTTTTCTGCCTGCCAACCCTTCTTGCCTTTGGTCACAGTGAATTCAACCGCCTGGCCTTCTTCAAGGCTGCGATAGCCATTGCTCTGGATTGCAGAGAAATGAACGAATACATCCTCACCGCTCTGACGGGTGATAAAGCCGAAGCCCTTAGCGGCGTTGAACCACTTAACAGTTCCTTGTTCCATTTTATTTATTTTCCTGATGTTGATTTTGACGCTGGAAAATCGAATGTTTCAGCAGGTGCAGAAGAGAAGCAGCTTGCAGAACTTGAATTTCTAACGCAAGTACATTCTACCACAGCTGCCGGCCCGCCTTACCGGCTTCTAAAGTACTCTAACCCCTTTGGAATCACCGGGCCTCCTGTCCGACTGGCAGGTTCAGCGGCTGATCCAGCGTAAATTCCAGCAGAGTTTCACTGGGAACATGCACCTGGTCTCCTTTTGTGACGACCTGTACCGCTGTTCCTGCACCAGCTCCAACCCCGGCCCCAATCGCAGCACCTTTTCCGCCCCCTGCAATTGCGCCGATAAGAGCCCCGATGGCCGCTCCTCCACCTACCTTCTTCGCAGTGCTTGCGCCACGAGATTCACCGGAAAGGCTGTAATCTCCTGTGGAAAGAGGTACGGTCCGGCCGTTGATGACAATACCTGTCAGCGTAAGCCTCATTTGCGCTTTGCCCACGAGCTGTCCTGACTCGTTCACTTGCTCAAGACGGCCGTACACCGATGTCCCCTTTGCCGCCACCACTGTGTCAGCGGCGTACAGTGGCTCTTCCAGCGAAGCCATGAACCTGTCTCCAACCTGGTTCTTATCAGAATCCACGGAATCAATCATGCGCACGAACAGCCGGGTTCCGGATGGCACAGTTACTGATCGATCGGATGTTCTGACGACATTTTCACGAGGCTGCGTTGCGTCGCTCTCTTTTCCTGTCTTACTCACGGCCGCCATCTCAGGCTGCCGCTTGGCAAATCCAGGCGGTTCTTTGGCAGCTCCGGAATCTCGAGCATCAAATTTCAAAGATGCGATATCTACAATTGCATATTGTTGAACTGAAGAACCAGCTCGAAAACTGATTTGCGTCTCCGATCCACCTGCATATGTGCCTTTGATCACGCTGCCATTTTTTAGTTCCAGGGTGTCAGGCCTTGCGGCAACGCTCACAAACAAAAGTCCTGCTGCAAAAAATCCGTACCACAACTTCATAACCGCCTCACCTCCGCGATTGCGAATACAACCTGCAGAAAGTTTATCCTGAGTTGTTCCTGCGCTTCTACCGCACGAACCAGTCTGACAAACCCCATCCAGAGATCGCTTGTTTCAACCAAATCTCTCAACTACTACTCAGGCTTTAACGTCACGGCAATGGTCGCTTCAATTTGCATCTAATCTGAGCAAAGAGGAACGTTCATGTTTTTCCGGATACTCGCCTTCTCCTCCGCATTGTTTCTGGCACTCCCTGCCTTCTGCCAGAGCGGCGCCAACCAAGAAACCTCCGAAACAAAGCAGGCCTGCCCAGAGGGCCATTGTGTGAATACCAACAACTTTGCAGCGGCAACCTCTCTGCCGTCGGCGCCAGTGAAAGGCAAGTGGAAAACGGAAGACTTCAAGGCATCCGATGCTTCGGTATCCTGCGCTGTGGTGAAATACGATTCCACAGACACGCGCCCCACCCTCCACCTCTTGTGCCCAGGCCCAGACATCTTCGCGCCTCTTCGGGTCCATCTGGCGCTCACATGGAAGCATGTGAGTGAGATCCCTTCCATCATGAAAAACATGTTGGTGGTAATGTCGAAGTCAGTGAAATTCAAATCCAAACCCGGGAAGTCCAAGGCTGAGCTTACGCTGCGCGACCAGGGGGACAGTCATTCCACCACAGAGTGGATCACGTTCACAGATGTAAACGTCGGCTTGGTTGTGTCACAAAGATAAGTCACTCAGCGTCGGCCGAGGCTGCGCAGCATGGCCTCCACATCGTCGGGATGGATAGCGTAGAGAAGGGCGTCCTCACGCGTGATATGCCCCTGCATCACCAGTTCAACCAGTGATTCTTCCAGGCTGAACGAGCCGGTCTTTTTGCTGATCGTAATCTCCTGGTGAAGGTGCTGCAGCGCGTTTCGGCGAACGTGTTGGCGTGCCGCGTAATTCATCACCAGCAACTCCGCCGCCGGCAGCCGTCCTCCTGATTTGGTCGGCACCAGTAATTGCGTTACAACTGCGGCCAATGCCATGGAGAGTTCCTGCCGGATCGTGTTCTGGCGTTCCAGCGGAAATGAATCTGAAATGCGCGAAACCGTGGAAGCCATATCCGTTGTGTGCACCGTGGAGAGCACAAGGTGCCCTGTCTCTGCCGCGCTCACGGCAATGCGCATGGTTTCAGGATCTCTCATCTCGCCGACCACAATGATGTCTGGAGCTTGCCGCAACGCTGCCCGCAAAGCTGTGGGAAAATCGTGAGCATCAGAGCCGATCTCAATTTGCTCAATCACACTGCGCAGGTTTGTGTGCTCGTACTCGATGGGATCTTCAATGATCAAGATGTGCCGGGCATCTCGCCTGTTGATTTCATGCACCAAGGCAGAAAGCGTTGTAGTTTTGCCGGAACCGGCTTGCCCGCCAACCAGCACCAAACCACGCGGAAGACGGGTCAACGCTTCCAGCCCCGCAGGAAGCCCAAGCTCCTTCAGGGTCGGAATTCTGGTCGGCAACGCGCGGATCGCAGCCGCCGCCCTGCCCCGTTCGTGGTGCAGATTGATGCGAAAACGCCCCAACCCGCTCACCCGATAAGAGGAGTCGGCAATCTGCGTGTCCTTATATTGCTGTAAAGCATGAGAGGAAAGAGCAGGAAGCACAGCTGTCTCAATTTCCTGACCTTGCAGGGGGCGCATATCCAGGTTAGTAACCTCGCCCTTGAGTCTGATGGAAGCAGGAGTTCCGCTCACCAGCAGCAAATCACTCCCACCTCGCTCCACCAGCAGTGCGAGCCAATGGTTGAGCCGCTCAGCCGAGATTGCGCCGGCCTTTGCTTCTGCATCTTCACCATCGCGTACCAGCTCGATTTTTGAAGCTTCATCCACTCCAGTAATGTCTTTCTGGGCTGTTGTGCTTGAGATTATCACGCCTGGTCTGTCTGATTAGAACGCCTGGTTAGCTCCAGATTTGCGGTTCTGGCAGGGCAACAAAACCAGAGCTGAGGTGCAGGTGCTCGGCAACAGGATTGTCACCTTATTCCTTCGCTGAGGATTGAAAACTTACCTTCACTATTGCTATTCTTCAACAGTCGGTAATCTTCAGGCGGAACAGTTTGATTAAGGTTTCCTATTGCCGGGGTCTGGTCCTGGTACTGGCGCTGTTGTTGGCAGGCACAGCCAACTTAATGTGCGTCTCTTGCGATCCTGACCACAATCAGCAAACTCCGCCCCTCCGTGTCGATTTCAGCTTTATCGTTCGCGGGCATGGTGGGATTCATGCTCCGCGCTTTGTCCCACAGGCTCCACCGGCGTCTTTTCTCGCCTCATCAGAAAATCTAATTTGTAACTATCAGGCTGTTGGCCTGCAGCACAGTTCCGCTGATACAGGCTCTGCTCTCTACTCCCACGTCAGCCTTCCCCTCCTTTGCTAATTACCTAAAGCCGTAGAAAACCCGGGCCGAGAGGTGTCGGTAAGTATTTGCGCACACCTTACATCAGGCGGAACCGCATTTGCTGAGATTCGGGCTGCCGCGACATTTCGCAACACTGTTCGCACTGTTCGCAGTGTTCTCAATCGAGTTGTTAAAAAAGGTATTTCTTAAAGACATCAAATTCACTTTCTAGTTTTCCTCGCAGACAACGCTAGGCGAGGAGGCCGGGCATGGGGCGCCCGGCTTTTTTTGCTTTCATCGTTTTTGCTGCTCAGCTTTATGCACCTGTTGTGCTGCAATCTCGTACCAAAATGGAACTATCTAGCGTGATTTTTTAGACCATTCTCAGATTTCTCATCTTGAACAAAAGATCACACGCTAGCATGTTAATGCTGCTTGCACGAACAGCCAGCCTTGAGACGATATGGAAGCCGCGATCAGAAATGCGGAGCCTCCCCAGTCTTTGCCTCTTTTTCGTGCTGAGGCTCTGGCGGCACGTCAGAAGATTCAGGGTGAAGCCTTGTTCATCCGTCCTTTCTCTTTTGCCTTTTTTCTGCTATTGATCGCCGGTCTAGCCACCGTGGGTCTGGGATACTTGCTGCTGGCACATTTTCAACCGCGAGTATCTGTCTCAGCTTCACAAACGCGGCCACTCGCGGGGGCGCGCGATCATGCCCCAGCGCAGGTGGAAGCCATGTTCAACGTTCCTGAAGCGCTTGCCCTGAATATCCGGCCGGGGTTGCTTTTGCCTGTTCGCTGTCAGCGTTGCGGATCCGCCAGCTTTCATCGCGGAACTGTGACCAGCGTGGAACCAATCCATGAGCGTCCACTGAACGGCACGTCAGCGAGCACTTTCAGAGTCATCGTAGCTGTAACACCGTTTAACCCGCTGCCCGGTTCAACACAATTGCAGCAGGGCGCGAAATTAGAAGCTGAGTTCCCATTGAAGCGCAGGCCGTTGATCCGTTGGCTGAGCGGCCCTGCGGTATGGTGAAGATTTCAATTTCCGATGCAATTTAAAAAATCCAGATTGCCTCGCCAAACCACTCTGCCCGTGATCTTCCAGACGGAGGCCGCCGAGTGCGGACTCGCGTGTCTTGCCATGATTGCTGCATATCATGGTTTGAAGACTGATCTGCAATCACTCCGTCAGCGCTTCTCCATTTCCATGCGCGGGGCAACCCTTGCCCACCTGGTGCGGTTCGCGGGACAGATGGAGTTCTCTTGCCGTCCACTTCGTATTGAGATGGAAGACCTGCCATACCTTAAGACTCCCTGCATTCTGCATTGGGATATGACGCACTTCGTCGTGCTGGCGAGCGCGACTAACCGCCGGCTGGTAATCCACGATCCGGCAATGGGGCTTCGCAAGCTGAGTTACGCACAAGCCGACAGCCACTTCACCGGCGTGGCTATGGAATTGACACCGACGCCAGCATTCCGAGCCCATGACGACTCGCATCCTCTCCGCTTGCGCGACCTCGCCGGACACGTCTCGGGTTTGAAACGGGCGCTTATCCAGATTTTCGTCCTGGCCGCTCTGCTGGAAGGCCTGGCTGTGGTGAGTCCTTTGTTTCTGCAGCTAGCGGTGGACAAGGTCGCGGCAGCCTACAATCCCGGCCTGCTGACCGTCCTCGGGCTCGGCTTCATGTTGCTGATCGTGCTGCAGTCGGCGGTGGGTGGCATTCGCAGTTGGGTTACCCTCTATTTCGGCACCTCGCTCAAGCTACAGTGGTACGCCAACATCTTTTCCCACCTGGTTCGCCTGCCGGTTGCATTCTTTGAGAAGCGCTATTTCGGAGATCTGCTCTCACGCTTTGAGGCCGCTGAATCCATTCAGCGGACGCTCACCAACAACTTTGTAGAGTCCTTGCTGGATGGGATCATCTCAGTCTCCATTCTCGTGGTGATGTTCATTTACAGCATCAAGCTCGCCGTTGTGGTGGCGTTGAGCGTGGTTCTTTATGTCACCGTTCGCAACCTCATGTACCGTCCTTTGCGCACACGAACGGAAGAGCAGATCATCAACTCAGCGCGGCAGCAAACTTACTTCCTTGAGACGCTGCGTGGCATCCGCACCATCAAGGTTTTTGGACGTGAAGACAGCCGCAAGAGCCGCTGGATGAACTTGATGGTGGATACCAGCAATGCGCAGGTGGCTGCGGAACGCATTTCCATACTCTTCAAAGCCGCCAATACCTTGATCTTCGGCCTGCAATCGGTTGCGGTGATCTGGCTGGGAGTAATCCTGGTTTTGCGCGGCACCTTTACCACCGGCATGCTGTTTGCCTTTGTAGCCTATCAGGAATTGTTCAAGGCGCGAATGATCGCTTTGGTTGACCGTGGATACGAATTCCGCATGCTCTCCGTCCAGGCCCAGCGGCTGGCGGACATTGTGTTGGCCCGTCCCGAAGCCGTGGAACTTGGCGAGACTTCGAGTGAACCGCAGGCAGTCGCAATCGAAGTGAAATCCCTGAGTTTTCGCTACTCGGAAGGCGATCCCTGGCTGCTGGAAAACATTTGCCTGCAAATTCGATCGGGAGAGTGTGTCGCAATCACCGGGCCATCCGGTGCTGGAAAATCAACCTTGCTTAAATTGATGGCAGGCCTGCTCCAGCCACAGGCAGGTGACGTTGTGATCAACGGCCATTCCGTCTGCGCGAGTCGCGCAGCCGTCCTGGGCAAAGTGGGATTTGTGCTACAGGACGATTCCCTCTTTGCCGGCAGCATCAGCTCGAATATTGCTTTTGCCTCAGATATCCCCGATCTGGAACGAGTGCAAGCCTGTGCGCGGCTTGCCTGCCTGCATCAGGAGATCATGGCCATGCCGATGGGTTACGAAACACTGATCGGTGAGATGGGCGGCGCATTGTCAGGAGGACAGCAGCAGCGGCTTCTGCTCGCGCGCGCCCTTTACCAGCAGCCATCCATTCTCATCCTGGATGAAGCAACAAGCCATCTGGATGTTCCGACCGAACAACGAATTGCTGCCATGCTTTCTGAGCTTCACATAACGCGGATCTTTGCCGCGCACCGGCCGGACACGGTGGCAATTGCTGACCGCGTCCTTGCATTAACAGGGGCAGGTCTCACGGAAGTGACTCAGCGAAAAAGCAGCCCTGATCGCAACGGCGCATCCGGCGATTACCCGGACACAAGAAAAGGAGAAACCTATGCCAGAGCACAAATGGAGTAGGGGCTCTTCGCATTACGGGCCTGCTCATTCAGCGACGAAAAAACTAATGGGAGACCATTCTGGACGAGCGTGCCGGTTCATTGAAAAAGTTTGTTTCAGGTGTGATTGGCTTTATGGAAGTAAATCCTAATGATCAGGAGCAACGAATGGCAAGTGATAAGGAAAACAGAGTGCTCGTGCGCAGAGGGGCGCGCGACATTACCACAAAGGAGCTCGATCAGGTATCCGGTGGCAGCGCATTTCACACGCTCGTTTGCACCGCAGTGCTGGCAACCGGAACCATCACCGGGCCGGGAGATGGGGATGGCTGCAGCGACAGTGATTCGGATTCGCATTTCGTCTAGACCAGCCAGTACGTAAACACAAATCGCGCTCAAAAGCTTGGAGCCGCTCAACGGCCCCAATTCTAGAAAGGAAAAACGAATGAATCAGGACAACAGAGTATTGGCTCGTATGCAAGCCCGCGATCTCACCGAAAGCGAGATCCACGTCGTAAACGGAGGAACGGTCCACACGGAGACCGTGTGTACCGTTCTAGGTGCCAGCTTCGCTGATGGCGATGTGGGCGAGTGCGGGGCCTAAACGGCTCTACGTTTTACTTCAGGGCTGGTCACAGCCCAAAAACACCAATAGGAGAAAAGCATGAATCAAGACAATAGAGTGTTGGCTCGTACGCAAGCTCGGGACCTGACCGAGAATGAAATCCAGCTGGTAACTGGAGGAACCATCCGTACTGCTACCGTATGTACTGTTCTTGGCGCCAGCTTCGCTGACGGCGATCCCGGTGAATGCTAGTTGCTTTCGGGGCCAGACAATGGCCCCAGTTTTTCTTGAAGGAGGAATTATGAAACAGGAAGACAACAGAGTGCTGAGTCGCTCTCAAGCTCGTGATTTGACCGACAAGGAAGCTGCAAAGGTCAGCGGCGGAGTCCACACAGAAACCGTCTGCACGTTCCGCGGCGGCGCGTTGGATGGTGATCCTGGCGAGTGTTAATGCTGGGTGGCGCTCCCGGCCTTCCCAATATGAAGAAGGAGTCTTCTTCCCTCAACTCAGAGTTCACAACTGAAAGGAGAAAGAACGATGAACCAGGACAACAGAGTGCTGGCCCGCATACAAGCACGGATTTTGACTGAAAAGGAAATTCAGGCAGTAAGCGGCGGTGTACACACTGAAACCAAGTGCAGTTTTATTGCCGGGAAACTTACCGATGGTGACCCCGGCGAGTGCTGACGGATCCGGAAGCGCTCCAGTATTCTCCAAATCCCAGGCTTTAGTGGACTTATTCTCTCAACCACCACGAAAGGGGAAAAATGATGAATCAGGACAATCGTGTTCTTAACCGGATTGGCGCGCGCGACCTTACAGCAGAAGAAGTCGACATGGTAGTTGGCGGCTTCCGTACTCACACACTTACTCCCTGCATCGTTGACCGTCAGGGCAACTTCTTCAATGGTGATACAGCCATTGGCGAGTGTTAATCAACTTTCCCAGCAGGTGGCGCATTGCCGTCACCTGCTTTATCCCATTGCGTAAAGGGGAACAGATTCATGAAAATCGTGATACTAGCGTACGCCAATGACAACCATACAGCGCCACTCAAGTGGGCGCTGGAGAAGGCCGGTTACGCCGTGGAATGCTGGAGCGGGCTGGGCTGGAGCCCGGAACAACACGCAAGCATTACTTTTGACGGAAGCACCCGGTTGACGCTCGGAGCCTACACATTGGAACCTGGCGACGTTGTGTGGATCCGGCGGCCCAACCAGCCAATGCCTAATCCAAATGTGGCCGAACCAGATCGCAAATTCGCAGAAGGCGAATACCGGTGGTTTTCCTGGTCAGTAATGTATCTGTTTGAAGCGTTGGGCGTTCGCGTCATCAATCCCTATTCGGCATCGCGAGCCATTAACAATAAATCGCTGCAACTGGTGCTGGCCAAAGCCGCAGGGATGAACGTCCCCGAAACTATCATGTCGAATTCTCCCAGCGCCGTGCGGGCCTTCCTTGAAGAGAGGCAGGGAGTCAGGACCATCTGCAAAGCATTCTTCCCGCATGTTTGGCAAAAAAACAACGGTGGCATCGCCGTGACTGAAACATTCGAGATCAAGCTTGACCAGCTTCCGGCCGATGAAGTGCTTACCTACGCTCCGGCGATCTACCAGGAGATGGTGGTCAAGAAGTTTGATGTGCGTACAGTTCTGCTCGGCAAAACCGTGTATTCGTATTCGTTGCACAATCCCAAAGGCGCGTTAGATTGGCGGCAGGATTGCGGCCAGGGTCTGGTGGAAGTCAAATACATTGAAACACCTCCGGAAGTTGAGAAGGCTATCCTGGCATTTGCGAAAGAAGCCGGCATCACCTTCGGCAGCATCGACTTTGCCATTGATGATGAAGGCCGCTGGTGGTTCCTGGAAATCAATGAGGAAGGGCAGTTCTTGTGGCTGGACGAATTCAACAATACAGTCAATATCCAGCAGAAGTTCCTTGTTTTCCTGACGTCACCCGAAGGAGCATCGCGAGAGACTATTGAAGAACGGCAGTCGCTATTCCCATCGTGGAAGGATTTCTGTACATCCCCGGAAAAAGATCAGATACCGGCGGAATACTCCGCAGGGCCGGTGCCGTTTCTTTCTGTGGAACCTTGAGTTGTGCACGGCAACGCTCAAAGAGGAAGTTGAGGGGTACGCTGGAGGCAGTGGAAAACTCCGCGGCTTCCAGCCGAGACCTCGCACGCTGAAGTCATCGCACTTCTACGCCCTGGGCCGTTAGAGGCTGATGCCTGAGCTCATCAAGGTTCGCCAGAACGCGCTTCCAGTCATCCTTGTGCCGCTTGGTCTCAAAAGGACGATTCAGATCGCTATAGAAGCTTAGGATGTTCTGCCGCAGCGCGGGCGAGGCCCCGGCGAAGTCTTTACGCGCCAAATCCCTGAGCAATCGCGCATAGGCGCGGTCCGCCAGCTTGTATTCACCGGGAGTGGTCGGATTTCCGGTATCAAGATCATTGTCCACTAAAGTAAGCTGCTTCTCTTCTGTCATCGCCAGTGCCTTTCGATAGGCAGCCACGGTCCGTTCTACGCTTGCAATGTACATCTGTTCGGTTTGTGGAGTAGGCGGCTTGGGATCAACCACTCGTAATGGCCCGACTTTGGGCAAAATTTTGATCATCACAGCAAGAACTTTTGCAAAAAAGCCGGGACGATAATAGTTTTTGCCCCACTCCTTTTCATATTCAGCGCGCTTCAGCGTATAGCGAAACTTCCTGGCATTAAAATTCGGAATGGCTTCCAGTTCATCCTTCTTGGTGATGAGCGCCGTCTGGGTCAGGCGAGGCAGCCACACGCTCACTGCATGGCGGTAGCTTCCGATGGCACGGTCCTCGTCGGAGAGCACACGATGGAGTTCCAGGCCATACGTTGCGAAAAATGCGCGATCCAGCACCGGCCGCGCCACCTCAAACCCGATAAAGTCGTGGTAAGCCTGCGACGCATAACGTTGTTTGGCCACCTCCAGCACGTCAAAGCCAAACTCTGTCTGGATGTGGGAAGGCGGATCATCACTGTAGGTGATGACGTCGCCAAACTTTTTGCGCAATTTTGGAAATTCAATGGGCACGGAGCGATTCACCGTGGGGTGGCCATTCGTGTCGGAAACGTAGTGGGCCATTGCTCCGAGGGCAAATGCCAGCTCATCAGGAGTTTGCGCCTGGCGCACCATCTCCATGACAAAGTCCCCGCTGCGGACGTAGTGCACAAGATCACTGAAAAACTTATTTCCGCCGGGATAATATCCCATGTCCTGGATCAGGCTGCCGCCGTAGGCATAAGCGTGGGCTTCACGCAACTGCTCGGGTGTGATGTTCGGGTAGCGCTCACGCAACAGCTTCACGATATCTGAGTGCCAGAGAAAATCCACCACTTGCTCATGCGTCAGCACAGAGTAAGCCGGAAGCGGCACAGGGATGAAAAAAAGAAAGAGCGCCATCACCATGCCGTAAATGAAGGAACATCTCGCTTCCTTGAGAAAGATGGACATCAGGAGCTTAGATTCCGGTTTCTTTCCATGTGTTGACCAGCAGTTCCGCTACTTCGGCTGGTTTTGAGGCATCCCGTTGGGAAAAAGCTTCTGCAGAAATTCCTTGTCAGCAGCCATCGCCTTGAACGGTTCGTCGCTCACTCCCTCTTTCCACTGCGTATCAAATTGTGTGGGATTCATTGCCCGTGCTTTCTCGAATTCCTGAAGCGACGTGGCCTTGTCTCCTGCAAGGTAGTCGATGAACGCAAGATTCATGTGCATGGCCGAATTTCCCGGCGCGTATGCCGCCGCTTTCTGTGCTCCGGCCTGCGCGCGGCTAACCTCGATTGGTTTGGTTTCAAAAGCCTTATACATCTGGTCTGAGTAGTTGTAGGCGAGATTTAAATCCAGCAGCCGTCTCAGTTCCTTGAACGGATCGGGATTATCATCCACGTTGATGTAGATGTAGCGGTCGTTGTTGATGTTCCTTCCGCCACCTTTTCTGACAACCAGCATGGATGCAGATTGGCGTCCACGTGCATCGCCTCCTGCAGCATCGCCTGCCTTAAGAGCGGCATAGAGCTTCTCTGCCAACTCTCCCTGCGTGGACTCAAAGGCCTTGCCCATCGCTTCCGGCACCTGCGGACCGACCAGAATATTTCCCTGCGCAGACCAGGTCTTCCCATGGCGATCACCGGCCCAGTGAGGGGCATTCGGTCCGGTGTAAGCCGCGACATTTCCTTTGGCATCTACAATTGCTACCTGCCGCCCATCTTTGCCTTCGAACTTGTCATCAGCCAGAATTTTCTTGAGCACCTCCGGGGCGGTCATGCCCTGGCGCAGAAGATCGATTGCCTGCTGACCATAACCGACGTTCACATTTGCCTGCGTCGCTACGGTGCCCACATTCGCCATTGCCCATGGCACCACCGATCCAACGGAGAAATAGCGGGAGGCAACGGCGACTCCCAGATCTCCATTTTGTGGATCAATTGCTACAATGGAGAAGGTGGAAACTGGTGGCAGTTTTTCATTCTGCCCAAAAAGACTTGCAGCCAGCAGCAATAGCACCACGCCGAGTTTGATCAAACCAACTTTTTTTTTGTTCATTCGAAGCATGTGAAGGCCTCTTCCCTCATTTATTTTGCCAGCCCTTTGTCTGAAAGGATGTTTTCGCCTGAACTCTCCGTCTCAGCAGGCGACAACAGAACCGAACCCACCGACCCAAGAATTACAAAAATAGCAATGATCATCAACAGCGGAATGGCCTCGCGTAACAGCAGGGCGCCTTCCATTACTGCGATGACTGGTGTGATCAGGCTGATTGTGGCTAACTGATAAGGCTGAATTGTCTTTAGCAGCCAATAGTAAATGACGAAGGCAGCACAGGAGCCAAATAAAACCAGGAACGCCATAGCTGCGGAAGCCGTTCGCGTCCAGTTCGCGTGCAAATGCGATTCCAGGGCCCACGTTCCCCAAAGCAGAACGACCGAGCCAAACAGCAGTTGCAGACCGGTAGAAACAACGGAGTCAATTTTGTGCAGGCGTCTCTTGGCGTACACAACGGACCATGAACTCAACAGCACTGAAATCAAGATCGCTGCACCACCTGCTAATGAACGAGCGTTTGCGCTCAGCCCGCCAGGGAAAAGCAGTAACAGCCCACCGGAAGCAATCACTAAAGCGAAGACAGCCCGCCGTGGGACCGTATGGTGCATCATCAGCGGTGTAAACAGCGCTACCAGCAGCGGCATGGCTGAGTAGAGTACCGCGGTCATGGACGAGGGCACGTACTGTTCCGCCCAGAAAAGCAATCCATACGGCACGGCCATAATAGTGACGCTGAGCACCAACAAAGCCTTCCACTGCTCAGAACCGGATGGCCATTTACGTCTCTGGATCGCCGCCACGGCCAGCAGCAGCACGGCTCCGGCAAGGAAGCGAATTGCTGCTGCTTCAAGCGGCGGTACATCGCGCACGACTACGCGAATTGCCAGCCAGGTGCTTCCCCAGATGAGGCAAAGAGCAGAGTACCCAACGATCTGGTTCCGAGTGAGTGCGCCCACCATGCATTGACAGTGTAAATTGAGAGCTCCGGAAACGTGTTCCGATTGACTGACCGCATTTCTTTTAGCATTTAGTAAAATCAGCAGCCTTGTTCACCAACTCAGTTTCAACAGTTTGGGCCATCAGTTGCAATCACCCATATCAAAGAAAGTCTCGCCAAGATCCCCTGCTTGGCGCGATTTCATATGAGTTCAGAGAGTTAGAGCCATCTCTGTAGCTCTAAAGCCACAACCGGACTATCACAGACCGGTTCGACAGTTGGAATGAAGGTTCATAAAGTTTGTTCTCTCATCGCCAGATTGATCAGGCGAGGATTAACAGAAAGACCAGCGCAAAAACCCATGAAAAAGACCTGCCAAACGCTATCCATTCTCCTGCTGACTGGTATGAGCTGCTTTGCCACACCAGGACAGGAGTCGCCGAAACCTAATGTATTCCATGCAGAACAAGGCGCAGTCCTGCTGCAAAGTTTGCCATCAACCGATGCCCTGCCACTACTCTCCTGCATGGGAGCTGGCATGGCCCTTGGAGGCTTAATCTCAGCCCGCTGGTGGAATCGACGGGACAAGTAGCCGGGCGACCGGAACTGGCATCTAACCATTCATGGAGTGGATGCACAAGCTGCGTTCTGCCAGAATCACGCCCAAGTGGGCCAATCGGCGGACATTCTCAGTTTTCCTGATCATTGCAGGGATTGCCTTGCTCTCGTATGTTGCAGGTCAGTACTGGGGAATGTACCGCAGCCAGCAAACCTTGCAGGCGCAGTGGGAAAAACAGTCCGCAAGAGCCAATGTTCCTGGTGCACCGCAGCTCACTGCTGACGATCTCCTCACGCGGGTAGTCATTCCAAAAATCAGCCTGGACGCAATCGTGGTGGAGGGCGTTTCACGCAAACAACTTTCTGAAGGCCCTGGACATATCAAAGGGACCGCTGCCCCGGGTGAGCCAGGGAACGCCGTGATCTCGGCACATCGAGACACTTTTTTCCGCCATATTTATGAGCTGAACAAGGGCGATGAAATTTTGGTGAGGCGCAACGGAAAGGTCTTTCACTATCAGGTTACGGGCAAGAAAATTGTAATGCCAGACGACATGGCTGTTTTGAAACAGACTACTGATCCTCAGCTCACGCTGATCACCTGCTATCCCACCTACTATATCGGCCCCGCTCCCAAACGGCTGGTTGTGTTCTCCAAACTAGTGCAAAGCGGCAATGATCTCGGCAAGCAGGCGCTGGCGCAGGGCGCCGCACAGTAGTTTTTGGCCGCGCAGAGCTAAAATCGAAAAGTGAGTTCCTGGGATGTGATCATCGCCGGCGCCGGCCTTGCCGGCGTACTGACAGCACTTGAGTTGCGCGAGCGCCGAATCAGCGTGCTGATGCTTGAGCGGGGCGAGCCTGGCCGCGAAGCATCCACCGCAGCCGCAGGCATGCTGGCCGCAACTGATCCTCAAACGCCGCCGCCATTGCGGGCGATGGCGCTTGAATCGGCACGTATTTATCCCGAGTTTGTGCGAACGCTCGAGCGCAGCACAGGAATTGACATCGATTTTCGCCGCCAAGGAACCATCGTGCTGGGTGAAGAAGCTCCACCTGCCAGCTACCAACAACTGTCTCCAGAGGATTTGGAACGGATTGAGCCATGGCTGCAAGCGCACGGACGCCCTGCTTTTCTGGTGGCGGAGGATACCATCGATCCCGTGCCGCTGATGCAGGCAGCCATCCGCGCGGCCGAATTGGCCGGAATCGAGATCAGGACAAAGGTCGCCGTTCAGCAAATGCGTTGGAATGGTAATCAGGTTGAAGTCACAACCGACAAGGGTACGCTAAAAGCGCAATCGGCGATCAACTGCATGGGGGCATGGTCTGGAGCGCCGGTAAAGCCGCGAAAGGGTCAGATGCTCTATCTTCAACCCACAAGGCCAGCCGGCCTGCAGCACGTTGTGAGAGCTCCGGAAGTCTACATTGTGCCTAGAAGCTCGGGTAAAGTTCTGCTGGGAACAACTGTTGAGGACGTGGGGTTTGACAAATCTGTTCGCACAGAAACAATTCAGGCCTTGCATGATGCCGCTGGCAGATACGTTCCCGAACTGGCAACAGCCAGGGTGACGGACAAATGGGCGGGTCTGCGTCCGGGGAGCCCGGATGATCTGCCTTTGATCGGCCCTACTGACGAGCGCAATGTGTTTCTTGCCAGCGGTCTGTTTCGCAACGGAATTCTTCTGGCTCCGCTAACCGGTAAGATCGCCGCCGACCTTGTCATGGGAAGACGGCCCGAGATCGATATAACGGCATTTTCGCCCTCCCGATTTGCCAAGGCCGGGAATTAGTCGTACGCCTCCCCGCAGAATCCGCATCTATGCTGCTCCAATTCATGAAAAAATAGGCGTGTGGACCTTCAGTACCTGCTGATCCAGCTTCTGGTTAAAATGGGCGTCGCCACGGCCGTGGCCAGCGCGCTGGGACGTTCACGCGAATTCAAGAAGCTGCTTTTTTCTCATCGTCGGACGGTACGACAGAACCTGCTCTTTATACTTTTCACCTGCTTCCCTTTCGCACTCGGCGTTTACATCCGCTTCAACGTTAAGAACTTTCTGGCTGCCGATATGGGGTTTGAAGCGTCAATCCTCACGGGCGTGATTGGCGGACGGGTCGCAGGAACCCTGGGCGGAGCGCTCATGGCTCTTCCGGCGCTTTTTTATGGCGAATACCTGACTCTGCCCATTAACGTTCTGGCAGGCCTGCTGGCGGGCTCATTGCGGCACTTCTGCCGCAATGAAGAAGAAATCTGGACTTTCTCTCCGTTCATTGATCTGAGCGTTTACCGATGGGTTAGGCGCAATCTTCGCCATCCCCGGATCGACTGGCAAACCGCATTCTTCCTGATCATCATCGCTCTTCAGTCGGCTCGCCTTGAAGTTCGCTATGCAGCGCCAAAGTGGCTTTGGGTGCTCTACCTTCCTTCGCCTGTAGCAATGTTTTTCGTGTTTGCTGCTACAGTGGCCACTATCGCCATTCCCATCAAAATCTGGAACAATGCCCGCATTGAGATGAAGCTGGAAGAGCAGGAAAAGCTCCTTCTTGAAGCACGTATGGACGCGTTGCAGAGCCAGATCAATCCTCATTTTCTGTTCAACACGCTCAACTCAATTTCCTCACTCGTGCGCTTCGATCCTGACCGCGCCAGGGAGCTGATCCTGAAGCTCTCAAAAATTCTTCGCCGTCTGCTGGGCAAGCATGATGAATTCGTGCAGTTTCGTGACGAGATTGAGTTTGTGGATGATTATCTGGAAATCGAAGTGGCGCGATTTGGGCGCGATAAGCTGCGCGTGTACAAGCATCTCGATCCCAACACGCTTGACGTGGCAGTTCCCTCCATCCTTCTGCAACCGTTGGTGGAAAACAGCATTAAACATGGGCTCTCACCCAAGGTTGATGGCGGAAGCATCACCATTCGTAGCCGGCTCCAGGAAGGCAAACTCATTATTCAAGTGGAGGATGATGGAGTAGGAATGAGCGCGCCCCCGGCGGTAGCGGCGCAGACCATGGCTTCCGGCCGCGGCATCGGCATGATGAACGTGGCAGAGCGCCTGCATGTGCTTTTCGGCGATGAAGGCAAGATGATTGTGCAGAGCCGCGATGGTCACGGCACCCTGGTTATGCTGGAAGTTCCGATAGTGCAGCAGGATTTACTGGGCGAGAGCGCATCCTCTTCCATCTATGCCGCGCGCTCCAGCACGCGTTCATAGAAGCGCTCGTACTCGGGAATAATCTTCGTCGAACAAAACCGGGACTGCGCTTCCCAGCGGGCAAGCATTCCCATCTCGCGCAGATGTTTCTCATCTGACAGAATATCGATCGCGCATCGCGCCATTGTCTCCACATCGCCGACGTTGGCCAAAAACCCGGTGCGTCCGTGCTCAATGACCTCCGGAACGCCTCCAACCGCAGTGGCAACGGCAGGGACTTCACATGCCATGCCCTCAAGCGCGGCGAGACCAAAGGATTCGAGCTCGCTGGGCACCAGCATAAGATCAGCAATCGAGAGCTTTTCATTGACGCGATCGACTTTGCCCAGAAATTCGACCTTCTTGCGAAGCCCTTTTTTTCCCACCAGCCACTCGGCGCGAGAACGCTCAGGGCCGTCGCCCATCAGCAGCAGCCGTGAAGGAATTTCTTTCTGCACGCGATCAAAAATTTCAATCACGTCGCAAACCCTCTTTACAGGGCGAAAGTTCGAAACATGCACCAGGATGCGCTCGCCGTCATGAGCGAATTCGCCACGTTTTTCTGCGGCTTTTGGATCCCGGCGATAAGTATCACAGTTCACAAAGTTGTAGATCACCTCAATCGGGTTCTTGATTTCAAACTCCTGCAGGGTTCGCTGCTTCAGCCAATTGGAAATAGCGGTGACGCCATTGCTCTGTTCGATGGAATAGCGAGTCACTGGCAAATAAGAGCGGTCCGCGCCGACAATAGTGATATCCGTGCCGTGCAAGGTGGTGACAAAAGGCAGTTTCCGCGGCATCTCCATGGCGGCTAGCATCTGCCGTGCCAGCAACGCGCTCACTGAATGTGGTATCGCATAGTGGACGTGCAGGATATCCAGGTCGTAGATTTCGGCAACCTCTGCCATCCGCGTGGCCAGCGCGAGATCGTACGGCGGATATTCGAACAGAGGATATTGGGAGACCGTAACCTCATGATAAAAGATCTGTGGATGCTGCGTGTTCAGGCGAATGGGCGGCTGATAAGCAATGAAATGAACCTCGTGACCGCGGCTGGCCAGTTCAATCCCTAATTCTGTCCCTACTACGCCGCTGCCGCCATAAGTGGGATAACAGGTTATTCCAATTTTCAAACAGGTTCCCCTTGCTGCCTTTCGATGCTAAATGGCTGACCGGGATGCAGTTTCTTTACGGCTTGCGACATCAGGAACAGAGGTCAGCGTACGAAATCAGCGCTATTTTCCTGCGCGAAATTAGACTCTTGACTTCGGATGAGGTGAGCGCCTCCAGCTCAACCTCGCGCGATCTCATCAGGCGTGTGCCTGCGGCCTCCAAGTCAGCATCAGAGTAGCCGGGGTGGCATACCAGTTCCCATGTCCCTTCCGGCAAAGTCTCCAGCATTGAGACCAGCATTTTGGCGTCGAGCTTTCCAGTAGCCACAATGCCGATTGTGCCGTCGGTGGTGAACATGCCTTCTTCCCTGACCGCCTGGCGAAATGCACGCCCGAAAATGCTGAAGCAGGTAACACCGGCAGACCGAAGCCACATAGCTGTACTGCCCAGAAATATTGAATGAGGCCAGCATCGGCGCGGCTCAAATGGATTACGCACGGCGCGCACGCCGCAGGCCTTGGCGGCGCGCAATACAGGACGAAGGACATTCGGGAACATGTGCGTGTGTTTGTGGCTGTCCACGTGGGTAACATTCAGCCCGGTGGATTGAATTTTGCAGATTTGGCTTTCCGCTTCCTCCTGGATTTCTTCAACAGAAAACTTGTTCCGCACGGCCGTAACGGCAAAGTCTTTCAGGCTGCTCCGGAATCGTGAGGAGCCATTCGTAAGTGTAGGAGCATTTCGCTTGAGAGGTTCGCCATCAATCAGAACCACGTGGCATCCAGTGTGAAGAGTCGGCTGTTGTTTCGCCACGTCCACCGCCTCTTGAAAGGCGCGCGAATTTGCCATGACAGTGGCTGACGTGACGATTCCTTCACGGTTGGCCAGCGATATGGCGCGATTGACTCCTGAGGTAAGACCGAAGTCATCTGCATTGACAATCAGGCGGAGCACTCCACAGAGTCTAACAAACAAAGATTTCTCTAAATGAATTTAAAGACGCGCAAAGGTAGAAGGAAGAGCATCAATCTCACTGCGTTCGAGAATCTGTCATCCCGAACTCCGTCGGGAAATTACTTCATTCCATTCCACGAAGCTCGAGATGACCATGGCCTTAAGAGTGGCCCACTATCTGCTCAACAAATTTGGGTCCGCTCTCGGACAAATTTTCTGCTTTCAGCAACCTGCCTCTCCGGTGTGCTGGTCTCCGTCAGGAGAAGGAGCGCCGGTGCAGCGGGAAAAAGTGAGAAACCCGCCACTCACCGAATCCATCTCTTTCTGGGTCAATTCGCGGGCATTGGTACGGCTAAGAACTCTGTTTTGGTCGTTCATCTTTTTTCTCCTTCTTCAATTTCAATTGCTTATCAGCCTGCTCCAGCACGATGCCGCTAAAGCTGGGCTGCCTGGCAAAAAACGAGTGCCGCTTAGCAGCCTGCCTCGAACGGATGGCTGTCTCCATCAGGAGAAGGAGAAGAGGTGCAAACGGAGAAGGTAATAAACCCTCCGGTTACCGCATCCATTTCTGGCTGCGTCAACTCGCGGGCATTTGTACGGCTAAGAACTCTGTTCAGGTCTTTCATTTTTTCCCCTTTCATCACTTCAGCATGAGCTCAAAGTGCGTGCTTGTTTTGAACAAAGCCGTCCTTCGAGCGATACGTGAAGCCGGGCAAATTCTATCGCCGAACGGGGAAACCGGACGGTGTGAGTGGGATTAGTTTTGTTTTTGGAACTATGCTGTTCTGGAGACCGGCTGTGGACTTTTCTCTTCCAGAAACATCTTGATCTTTTCCAGCAACGTAGGGAAGAGTTCCTCTTTTTGCAGACACGCAACCACATCTTTGCCGCCGTCCACAGGGCCGTATCCGGTCACGATGATGACCGGGACTTCCGGATGCTTTTCATGGACTTTGCGGGCCAGCTCAACCCCATTCATCCCTTCCATGCGGAAGTCAGTAACAAGAATGTCAAAATCCTCTTCATCGAACTTGCGCAACGCATCCTGACCGCTATAAGCGCTGACGGCGCGATAGCCCTGCATTTCCAGGATCTCGCAGCTTAAACGCGCCAACACTTCATGATCATCGACAAACAGGATCGCTCTCATGAAACCTCCTCTGGAGTATCTGATAGAACGATTGCTGCTGAGAGGCCGTGGGCAGAAGAATCCAGCCTCCCTCTTTGGTTTCCTGGCAAGCCAGAAAAGATGCCTGAACTGCCGCTAATTTTACTCCTTCGAGCCAAGCACATAGGGCAAATCCCCTCAGAGAAGCGCCAAATTGCGTCTAATCGCCAGTCCGCGGCAGGTACAGTGCCGGAACATCACTGTTACGAACTAACTGGTTGAACGCAGGTACGTCCGTAGAGAAAATCTGCTTCCATGCAGCCAACTGCTGGTCAAGCTTACCGCGGAGCATTTTAAAAACGTCATATTGCTGCGCGCTGGGAGCGCTGTCACCGTCCTGGACGATGCCGGCCAACCCATCCAGTTGCTCATTCAACATGTTAGGGAATGCAAGATTGGCCTCTGAGCCTTTCATGTTGACCTGAATCAGTTCCTCTTCAACAGGCGCCATCTTCTTGTCCAGAACACCGGCTTGCTCAACCAATGCTTTAAGTTTTGGATCGTCTTCAAACCTGGCCTGAATGGCCTTGAGTTCAGTCCGCATGGTGCGAATCTGATTCACGGCCGTATGCAGGTCCTGATTAGCGTCACGTACCTGAATTGCCAACTCGAACTGCTTTTGCACGTCTTCAGGCGTCACATTTTTGACCCGCGGATCCATTACGATCTGCAAAGGCTGAGTCTGGCTCTGCCCGCCAACACTCAGCTTCACTGTGTAATCACCCGGCACGGCAATTGGCCCCTGCGGCCCCTGATCACTGTAAAATGCGCCTGGAATGGGCACGGGGGCTTCCCAACGAAGATTCCAGGCGTAACGATTCATCCCTGCAGACGCCGGTATGGTTGTGACCTCTTTCACCTGATCCGGCCATTCCGGAGGCTGTTCAAAGCCTTTCTTTTCCTTACTGGAAAGACTGCGGACCAGCTTCCCTGCTTTATCAAAAATCTCAAGCTTCACTTCGTTTTTCGGCGCGTTCTTGAAGTAATAACTAAAGATTGCCCCCGCTGGCGGATTATCGCCAACCGGCCCCCTGCGATCAACCTGGTCCGGGTAATGCAGCCTCAGGACCGTTTCCGGCTTGAAGAGGATCATGTCATTGGTTGCCGATCCGGCATCGATCTGACGCAGAGGTGTGATATCGTCCAGCACCCAGAAGGAACGGCCATGGGTAGCCGCGACCAGGTCGTCTCCGTGAATTGCAAGATCGTGGATGGGAACCGTAGGCAGGTTTAGTTTTAAGGGCTGCCAGTGACCTCCATCATCGATCGAGAAATACACCCCCAGTTCTGTTCCGGCGAAAAGGAGCCCTTTACGTTTAGGGTCCTCACGCACTGAGCGAACGTAAGAGCCGTCGGGTATTCCGTTCGCTGTCAGGATCCAGGTCTTGCCCGAGTCACGGGTGCGGAAGATCATAGGACGGAAATCATCTGACTTGTGGCGATCGACCGCGATATAAGCAGTTCCCGCATCGAAGTGCGACGGTTCCACAATGCTGATCATGCTCCATTCCGGCATGTCTTTAGGAGTGACGTTGTTCCAGTGTTGGCCACCATCGGTAGTGAGTTGCACTAGGCCATCGTCAGTGCCGGCCCAGATCATGTCTTTCTTGACCGGGGATTCCGCAACCGCAAATACGGTGTCGTAATATTCAACGCTGGTGATATCAAGGGTGATAGGGCCGCCCGAGGGCTTTTGTTTTGATCTGTCGTTGCGGGTTAAATCAGGGCTGATGGCGCTCCAACTCTGCCCCATATCTGTGGACTTGAAAACCCGCTCTGCTGCTGTGTAAAGAACCTTTGGATCATGCGGCGAAACAAGCAGAGGTGATGTCCAGTTAAACCGATGCAGGAGTTTTTCCGCGCCGTTACCGGAAACGTCGAGCGGATAAACCGATATATCCACCACCTGTTCCGTGCGCCTGTCAAAGCGGGAGGTGAAACCCTCCGCATTAGCAAACACGATGTCCGGATCGGGAGGATATGGTGCGATATAGCCACTTTCGCCTCCGCCGACGGCATACCAATCCTGGCGTCCGATCACTCCATCATCGTCAAAACTCTTAATGGCAATTGTGCTGTTGTCCTGCTGTGCCCCGTAGATGTAATACGGCCAGCGGTTGTCCGTGATCACGTGATAGAACTGCGCCGTTGGCTGGTTGTATTGCGTGGTCCACGTAGAACCGCCATCAGTGGAAATAGTAGCCCCACCGTCATTGCCGTTGATCATCCGCCGGGCATCGTCAGGATCAATCCACAAACCGTGATGGTCCCCGTGCGGAGCCGGCAAAAGGTTAAAAGTGCGGCCTGCATCAGTAGAGCGAAGCATGCCGGTGTTGAGAACATATACGGTATCGGCGGATTTTGGATCAGCAAACACGTGAGAGAAATACCACGGACGCTGCCGCAAGCGGCCATCTTCATTGATCTTGATCCAGTTCGTGCCGCCGTCGTCAGAGCGATAGAGCCCACCCTGTTTGGATTCAATCATGGCGTACACGCGGTTCGAATCAGCGCCGGAGACAGAAACTCCAATTCGTCCCATAATCCCGGGAGGCAGGCCGTGCCCTTCCAAGCGCGTCCAGGTCGTCCCTCCATCGGTCGACTTGTAAAGACCGCTGCCCGGGCCGCCGCTGTTCAAGCTCCAGGGATTCCGGTAGACCTCCCACAAGGAGGCAAACAGAGTGTTCGAGTTGTTAGGATCAAACACCACATCAATGGCCCCGGTCTTGTTGTCCTTATAAAGGACTTTTTGCCACGTCTTGCCGCCGTCGGTGGTGCGGAACACTCCACGCTCTTCGTTCTGTCCATAGGCATGGCCCAGCGCCGCCACAAAAACCACATTGGAATCTTTAGGATCAACGATCACTGCGCCGATGTGACGGGAATCTTTGAGTCCGATATTCTTCCACGTCTTGCCACCGTCGACCGATTTATATACGCCATCGCCGTAAGTAATATTGCCGCGAATGCAGGCCTCGCCGGAGCCCGCGTAGATCACGTTGTGGTCAGACGGCGCCACAGCAATCGCTCCGATGGATGCGATATCCTGCTGATCAAATAGCGGCTGCCAGTTTGCTCCGGTATCAGTGCTCTTCCACACACCACCGGAAACCGCGCCGAAATAGAAGACGTTCGGCTCTCCAGGCACGCCGGTGACGGCCAGCACGCGACCGCCACGGAAAGGACCCACCTGTCGCCACCGCATTGCGCCAAACAGCTTTTCGTCCACAAGGGGTGCAGGCGTGCCGGGCTTTGCAACCGCAACTTTTTGCGGTTTGGGCTGCGCACCAGTCGAGGACTTTTTTGCATGTTTTTGTTCAGACGAAGCGTTCGGCGCAGTTTGCGACTGCGTCGATAGAGAAAGCGTGAGACAGGCAAGAAAAATCAGGCAGATGCCCTGTTTCCGGAAGATCATGGTGGCAACCGGCTCCTCAAATTAGTTAAGGTGACCGATCATGATACGCTTTCACGAATCCAGTGTGCATCCAGCTGATATGAATTCATGTTGTTGCTGTTGAGTCGTTCAGCTCTTGTGAACGGCTCAGGCGTTCATCAGCTTCTTGACCGGCTCAATCCCATGGAAAGAGAGCTAACGGTTCAGTGCTGAGAGCTGATGGCTGTATTTCTTAAGGTTTGTAGTCAAAACCAACCATCCCATCGCGGTAGTCGATGGTGATGGTCATCTTCTTGAGAGTGGCAAATCCGATCAGGCCCGAAATCTCTGTGCCCAGATCTTTGCTGGGGCCATGAAGATCAAAGGTAATAATGTTCTCGTGCGGCTGGACGAAGCGGGAAAACTGCAGCACTGTCTGGTCGGCGGTAAAGACGTTGCTGACACTGCCGCTCATGCCGTTGACCGGAATGTTAGAGCTCCGAACCGTGCTTACGCTACGCGCCATTCCCGGTGACATGGAGTTGGTGGATGAGCCGGTATCAAGCGCAAATAATCCATGCGCTGTATCGCCCACGCTGGTTGGCATCAGCATGATGTGGCCGAAGCGGTAAAACGGAGTAAAGAAGTCATTGTTGGCCTCAGCCGGCATCGGCTCCAGGCGGAGCGTGCGAGAAGGAAAGTCAATGCTGACCAGATAATCTTCAAAAACATCCGTTCCAATCAGGCCATCGTAATCCGGGTTGTCACGGGAAGAAACATGGACATGGCAGTCATGAAATTCCAAATCACCGATCGCTACTTTATCTACCCATGCCTCGTACCCTTTGGCCGGACCCGAATTCCCTACCCCTTCAAGAGAATGTTCTGAAAGCATGGTGGCGTGCGCTTTTTCTGCCAATTTCCGCGAAATGGTCAGACCTGAAGCGCCGGTATCGAGCATCACGTTAGCGCTGACCCGGCCATTCAATTTGACTTTGAGTGAAAATGCGCGTGGACCATCCTGCACGCGGGAAACAACCGGCTGCAGCTTGATTTCTGTTTGCGGAACCGGGCGAGCCAGGATCCACACTTTGCGCCCGTTCAGCGCCTGTAAGAAGTCAATGTACTCGCGCTCATGGCGCTCCTTCTCAGCATCGTCGTGAAACTCGGCCATGTGCTTTTGCAGCGCAGCGACATTTTGCGGAAATGGCAAACCCAGCGCCCAGTAGTAAAGAATGTCTCCGTCATTGGGGTCAAGGTCATGGGCACGTTCAAATGCCTGGCGGGACTGCTTGCGGTGTGATTCGACAGCATCTATACGGCCCATTCCCAACCAGGCGCGCGCACACTTCGCATCCAGATGAATCGCCGCTTTGTAACGATCCCGCGCGTCCTCGAGCAGGCCGCGTCGAAACTTCACATCGCCATCAGTGGCCAGCACCAAAGGGGACTGGGGCAGAACCTGGAGTGCATCTCTTGTGGCCTGCTCAGCCGCATCAACTTCATCGAGCTTGAGCAGACTGTGGACCAAACCAGCCTGAGCTTCCGCAAGCGACGGAGATTTCTCGACGATAAGCTGGTACGCGGCAGCAGCAGCACGGAAGTCTCCGCCAACCAATTCTGACCGTGCAGTGGCTAAAGATGTTGCGGGAACGGGAACAGGGCCAGCACGCTGGGGCGCTTGCGCCACCACCAACATTGCCCAGAACAGAAGAACAATAGGACGAAGTCGGACCACCTGAAAAGAACGTGCCTCAGAGATGATTTTGCGGCTTATCGCACAGGAAAGCAATCAGTTTAGCTAAATAAGAGAAAGAAGCCGAAAGACGCCTTTTCCAGGGCGCCTTTCGCGAAACGTGCAGGATTCAATCGAGTTTCGTGGCCGTTACTTCCACCTGCATACGCTTGGTGCTATTCACGTCATCCATGCTGGTAACAATCTGAGGCTTGCCTGTGGTTAGGACGGTGCGAATGCGTTGTGTCACACCCCTCAGGACGGGCCGACTGCCAGCCGTGCGTGGGTCAGTGTTTTGTTCAGGTATGGCAAAATTCGTCACCGTCATATCAATCCGAACGTCAACTTTGTTATCAGAGGTTTCAACAACCGAACAGTTCAAATCAAAACCTACGTCCGCGTATGTGGTTTTTCCTTCTCCAATATCTATTGGCACCCGGGTGCCGATCTTGAGCTCATTCGAGTTGTTATCGCCACGCAGCACCGCGCTGTAATCCCGCTGGTTGATCTTTTTGCCATCTTGCAATTCATAAATGGCGAAGGCCAGCTTGTATGCCGGCACGGCTGCCTGTTTGAATGGAGCGTTTTTCTGGGCAGACTCCTGGTCTTTCCTGGGGGACTCCTGCTGGGCCGTCAATGTAGCCCCTATCGTACAAAGCATCACCATCATCATGAAAACACTTTTCATTCCTTTGGCTCCTTATCGAGTAAGTGTCGGGCGCTGCGCTCCTGGCAGTGGCTCTCCTTGTGCCCAGAATGCCGCAGCTTCCTTCTGATCATCAGTTGTGATCTGTGAAACAACTTCCTGTCTTGGTGTATTCGCCATATAACTGAACATCAATCTTTCCTGCTGGGAGAGCGGTACCGGGGTCGGGAATATGGCCGGACGCTCAGCCAAGACCGCGTCCTGCCTGGCAGCTTGCACTGCGATTGTCTTACGGTTACGAACTTGCGTCTTTTTCGGCGAGCTTGAATGCTCAACAGCAGATTTGGATTGATCAGGCATCTGCTGCGCATGGTCACTCTGTGCCACCCGAGGAGAAAAGTGGGGCTGCTGCTGAGTTCGAAAGACAAGCAGCACAACCAACAACGCAAGTGCCGAAGCTACCAGCCCGCCTCCTGCAATCAGCCAACGCAAGCTGCTCGCACGCGCTTCACTGTCTCTGCGGGATGCGGCAATTCGGGCCAGGACTCTTGTCTCCAGTCCCGGGCGTGGTTCTGCACTCGCGTACTGCGAAAGGACTGAATCCAGCAGATTATCAACCTGTCTTTCCTTGTCCTGGTCAGCCATGTTTCTGTACCTCCAGCAGGACGGCAAGCTTCGTTTTCAGAAGCTGGCGAGCGCGGAACAGGCGAGTTCGGACCGACTCAGCCGGGATTTTCATGATCTCGGCAATTTCGGTTGAGTTCAGCTCCTGAACTGCAGAGAGTTCGATCGGCTCGCGCAACTCATCCGGGAGAGTTCCGATAAGCCGCTCAAGAATGCCTTCTAGCTCCCTGCCTGCGACCAGCTGCTCCAAGGGGAGCGCCGGATCCGGAAGGCTTTCCATGACGTCCTCTTGCAGCAGGTTCTCCTTTGCCGAAGATCCCTCATCAAGTGGCTTGCGAGAACGTTTATCAAGCGCGGTAGTCCAGGCAATGCGAGCCAGCCACGTCTTGGGATTTCGGACCTCATGTATGCGGTCCTGAAACTTCAAAACGCGCAGAAAGCATTCCTGGACGGCATCTTCCGCGTCATGATGATTTCTCAGGATGCACCAGCAGATGCGAAATACCATGCGCATGTGCTGCGCTGCCAGAGCTTCAATAGTCTGCCCTGGCATCGCAGCATCGCTGGGCTTAGCGCTTGCCCCGATCAGGGCCGCATCTCCAAGAATCGCCTGTTCGGCCATTTCGCCATCCTATAGAGAAGGACAGCCTGAGAACGCGAAGTGTTCTAGTTTTTTGCTTATTGAAGGAGGAAAATGAGCGCCTATGAAACCATTGGTGTTTCAGCCAGAACCGGCACAGTTCCCGCAGGCAATTCCAGGACAACGCGTGCCCCGCCATGCGCAAGATTAGAAGCTTGAATTTCGCCGCCGTGCTCTTTCACGATGCCATAGCAAATGCTCAGGCCCAGCCCGGTTCCCTTGCCGACGGGCTTGGTAGTGTAAAAGGGGTCGAAGACGCGGTTGGGATCGTGAAATCCGGGGCCGTTGTCATCAAAATGCAGAAGGACGCGATTTCCATGGCGCAGAGCCTCAATGCGGATCAGCTTCCGTTTGCGTCCTTCCAGCGCATCAATGGAGTTATTCAGCAGGTTGAGCAGAATCTGCTTGAATTGGTCTTCATCGAGAGCTACAGGGGGAAGGTCTGGTTCCACCTGAATCTTAAGCTCCACATCATGGTTGCGGATATGATATTCCCGGAGCGCGAGCACATCCTGCAGCAAGATGTGAAGATTTGCTGATTTCTTTTCCAGATTATTCTGCCGCGCGAAACGCAGCAGGTTTTCAATGATCCGTTTCATCCGCTGGGCTTCGCGGATCATCTTTTCCAGCTTTTGCCGGGCCGGACCTTCGCTGATGTCATCGGTCATCAGCTCGGAATATCCCACAATCGATGCCAGCGGATTGTTCAGCTCATGCGCGACTCCGGCGACAAGCTGGCCGATCGCCGCTAGTTTTTCTGAACGAACCAGCTGACGATGCAGACCGGCATTATCCACCGTGACAGCAAGATCGCCGGCCAGAAGCTCAATCTTGGCAAGATCTTCCCCGTTGATGCGCCGTAAATCGCGGGGATCATCCATGGAAATGCAGCCAACATAGACCCCGCGCGTGGATTGCAGCGGAATGAAGACGCGATCTCCGTTTTGCCAGCGCGGGTCCGGCGGATACTCACGGGAACTGGTGGACAGATTGAATGGCTCGAGTTCGTCCGCACGTATAATGCGTGAATTCTGGCCGATTTTTTCTCCCCGCTGGAAGATCTCAAACAAGTGCTCCATGTTCCAGAAACCTGCGCAGTTGCCTTCAATTTGCGAGATTGCCTGCGGTTCCATTCCCACGTATCCGGCAAGAAAGAGTGTTTTGCCATCGTTGGTCAAAACGATACATACGCGAGAGAAGGTGCTGGTTTCAGCAATCGCCTCCGCGATTTCACGAGATGCTACTGTCAAGTCAACGCCGGTAAGCAGCCGTGATGTGATGGACGCGAACTTCTGCATCTGCTCATTGGCTTTATGCTCGCGCTTCTGCGCCGCTGACAGGTAGCGGGATTTATCTTCCAGCAGTGTCAGGATCATTCCGAAAGCCACAAAAAACTTGGGAGTATTCCAGATCTCTGGGTTGATTTTGGCAGCTGGAAAGTGAGTAGCAAAAAAGTAACCCAGCGGGAATACTGCGCCCCACAGAATGAATCCGCCTGCGCTGGTCACGACTCCGGGCGACCAGCGACGATAACGTCTGAGGTAGAGGTAACCCGGCAAAGCAAACCCCAGGGTCAGCAGTGCCAAAAAACCAAAATCGTACTGGTGGCGCCAGGCGCGAATAATGGAAACTACACCCGTGATCACCGTCGCCGGAGCCCACACCAGCGAGGCCCGGCGGAGCTTACCCAATAAGGCCACGAACGATGGGAGGCCAAAAAAAAGCACAGCAGAGCAGGTGATGTACAGGATTCGCCAGTCGCGGTCATAGAGTAGAGCGGTGGTGTAGGTCACCATGGGCACGGCAAACAGAATGATTAGTGCCCCCGTCAGCTTCCTGTTCTCAAAAAATGACGTTAGCGAAGCAACAAAAAAAATGGCGGAAAGTTGCAATGACACTTCGCTTGCAACCAACATGAGCGATACGTTGGGGTCCGCGGAGGTCAGCCAGTCAGTAATAAAGTGGATGAAAATCAGCCCCCAGGCCGCGATCCACAGGTTCAGCATGTGAGATTTCACATGTCTGCGCAGGGCTACGAAGATACCTACGAGCACTGCCAAAACCAGAATGGTTGGCAGCTTATCAAGCAGAGTGGCCATTAGCTTCTTTCCGGGGAATTTGGAAATGTAGCATATATCTGGTTTGCTTGAACTTTGGCCACATGATGGTTCAGTGACTTTAGTAACCATCTGCTCTGGCGTCTTTTGGCGCGCCTTTCCAGCTTTCAATCAGCCATCTATTCATAGGAGTTATCACACAACGAAGCATTGGAGGTCTTAGGTATGAAAAAGATGTGGCTCGCTTCACCTCTTCTGCTGGCAAGTCTGTGCCTGGCAGCACAGACCGGCAGTGGAAGCAGTTCAAGCGCCAACTCAAGCTCGCAACCGAGCACAACACAGTCTTCGACCACCCAAAGCAATAGCAGTACTTCAACCACCGATCAGAATTCGTCGGCGACAACTCCTTCAACCTCAAGCCAGAGTGGAAACAGTGCATCTGACCAGGGCACCACGAGCACGTCTGATCAAAGCAGCACCACTTCCGGGAACTCAACAACCAGCAACAAGCTCCCGCAGACTGCTTCTCCTCTACCTTTGCTTGGACTGCTTGGCCTCGGCTCGTTAGGCGCCGGTCTGTTCAAAGCCCGTAAACATTGAACAGTACGCAACAAAATAAACTTCCTTTGTAATTCGAAAACTCGAAAGGCCCTGCGCGCAGGGCCTTTCTTGTGAACGAAACACCTTTAACCGGTTCCTCCCCGCACTGTGAGTGTTTGTCTCAAGAACCCCTGTATAATGGTGAAGTTGATCAGTGACGGGCGGTTAGCTCAGCTGGTTAGAGCGCCTGCCTTACAAGCAGGAGGTCCACAGTTCGAGTCTGTGACCGCCCACCATTGCATTCAAGGACTTACCGATTTTGGGTTTTGGTCCGCTGATCAAGTTGACATCGCTCGTTCCTGAGCCAGGTTCACTCGTCTATCACTATCACTGGGATATGCGACTCCGGATTCAATCTTGACAGGCGGGTCTCTCGCCCAAGAGAATGAGCGCCATGGCCGAAAGTTATAGCGCCAGACTCGCCGGCATCACGCTGCCAGATGTAGATGGCAAACCCGTTCGGCTCGGGTCGTTATGGAAAGATGCGCCTGCCGTACTCGTCTTTCTCCGGCATTACGGTTGAATCTTCTGCCGTGAGCACGTTGCGCAGTTGCGCGAATTTGAACAAGAGTTTCACAAAAAAGGTGCGCGCCTGGCGGCCGTCGGTCTGGGCGATGCGAGCTATGCCCGCCATTTCCGCGAGCAGACCGGCATCACCTTCCCTCTTCTCATTGATGACCACCGCGAGGCTTATCGAACGGTGGGCCTTAAGAAAGCCAACCTGCTTCATCTGCTGCGCGGAGACAATGCTCGCGCCCGCAAGCGTGCTAAAGCCATCGGCGTACGCCAGCACCGCCTGGGAAAAGACCCATTTCAGCTGGGCGGCAGTTTTGTTTTTGCGCCTGGAAACGTCGACCGCTTTGTCCACGTGAGCGAGACGTTCGGCGACAATGCTCAGCCCAGAGATTTGCTGGCCGCGTTACCCTGATTTAGGAAACCTTAGTGGCGGGTCGATCACATGAATGAGAAGGTTAGTCTCACGATCACGTAAGCTGAAACTCACCGTTCGTCCATGCGCTCGTATTCGGCCACTAACGCCCGTTCCACCGGTTCTGAGCGCCTCTCGCCTTTTGCCACTCTGCTCACGAAGCTGCGATGTACTCCCAAACGCCGCGCCACCCGCGTATAAATTCCGCATACCGCATCCACTAATCGGTTTAACCTTTTCAATTTCGCAGGTGACACCTGCTCCGTTCCATTGGTCTTATCTCGGTTCACTATTTTCTTTCCCCTGAGATTTTTAGATGCGCAGCCATCGTTTGCACCTGCTGGGCTTCAATGCCTCAACTCTCGATTTTGTCACGCTTGTTGCCAACCTCCAGTAGCTTTTGGGTGTCTTAATAGGCGAGGAGGTTTCTCGTCGTTCATCCCCGCGCGGCAAAGTCCGCCCGAACACGTCCCCATGCAGGGGACTTTGTGTCATCGCACTTTGTCCTTAAGAGGAGCGGCCCGAGAGACGAGAACAAGGAAACAGAATTAGCCCGTAGCCGCGCTGGCCTGACACGCCCGGCGGCCATTGAAGTTTCTCGCAGAGCAAGAGTGCGTCCATTCAAATTGCCGGAGAAGTGAACCGTGCAGCAGAACTTGCGGGCGGATATTGACAACGTCCAGACCATGGAGATCCTGGCGCGGATCCTCGACGGATGCATTGCCTTCGATCCCTACTCTCGCGTTCTGCTGAGCACAACGGATTTCACCACCACAGACCTTCGCATCGTCGTTGGCCCTGAACGACGCCGCAGACGCTTCAATATCCCCAGCCTCCAAAGCTAAAGAGATCGTGATATCACGAGTTACTGGCAACATCGCCCTAATGCATGAGGGTCCCGTAGCTGAGTGATACTTCACTGAAGCCATCTACGACAACTCTCCATGTCTTCGGCGTGGCCACCGCAAATAGGCCCCATCGTTTATATTGAATTTTCATGCATTCGTGTCTTCGTAGCCTCATAATACTTGCGGCCATTCTCTTGATCAGCGCATCCTCGGTCGCTATCCAGGATCAGCAGCAAAACATGCCCAACATGCCCGGCATGCAGCACGACCACGGCACGCAACACAAAAAGACGTATCCTCCCCAGTTGATCCAGGAAATTCTTGCTCATGAAAGCTCCGGAACGGGCGTTGAACCGGAATATGCTCCGCTTGAGTTCCCCATGCTCATGAAAGAACATGGCGACTGGTCGCTGATGTTTCACGGCCAGGCCTTTCTCAACTCCTTGCAGCAGAGCGGGCCACGAGGATATGACAAAGTATTCTCCACCAACTGGTTCATGCCCATGGCACAGCGTTCGCTCGGTCCCGGACAGCTCACACTCCGTACCATGGTGAGCCTGGAACCTGCCACGGTCACGCATCGCTTTTACCCTGAGTTGTTCCAGCAGGGCGAAACCGCATTCGGCCGGCCGATCAATGATGGCCAGCATCCCCATGACTTCCTCATGGAGATCGGCGCCCTCTACGACTGGAAGCTGAGCGAGCAGGCTCTGCTTTCCTTCTATGCAGCTCCGATCGGCGATCCCGCCATGGGGCCGGTGGCCTACTCGCATCGCGCGTCCGCAATGGAAAATCCAATGGCCGCTCTGGGCCATCACCTGGAGGATTCCACCCATATTGCCAACGACGTGTTTACAACCGGGTTCGCCTACAAGCTTGCACGTGTTGAAGCGTCAGGCTTTCACGGACGCGAGCCGGATGAGAATCGTTGGAACATCGATTCCGGCAGCATTGATTCATGGTCCACGCGGCTTACAGTTCAGCCATTGCAAAACTGGACAACGCAGTACTCCTTTGCCCACCTCACCAGTCCTGAAGCTTTGCACCCGCTCGAAGATCTGCAGCGTATGACAGCTTCAGTCTCTTACGACGTCTGGCCAGGTGAAGCCCAGAACTTTGCCGCCACGCTGCTGTGGGGGCGCAACCATTCATTGGAGACAGGCGAAAACTTCAACGGCTACCTCGCGGAAGCCACGCTACGGGTTGAGCCGCACAACTTCTGGGCGCGCATTGAGAACGTGGACCGCACAAACGAATTGCTGCTGGGCAAAAACCCGGAGCCAATTGGATTTGAAGAACAGTTCCTGGCTCGCGTGCAAGCTTACACCCTGGGCTATGACCACGAATTCAACCTGGTCCGCAATCTTTCGACAGCTATTGGCGGACAGGTGACGTTCTATCACGCGCCATCTTTCCTGTCACCCATCTACGGCGATCACCCCACTGGAGGAGTGCTCTTTCTGCGCGTGCGGCCGGTGGGAGCCGTACATCGATAGCCGACAACCACGCCGTGCCGAGAACTGTTCGCTTACTTTACCTGCTCCTGCTTCAACTCACCACCGAGAACCGGACTGAAAAGAAAACCATGGAAGTCGCCGGGTATTCCATTCAGGCGAAGCAACGTGGCGAGCTGTGCCCAATGTCGCGTCTCGTGCAAGACCACGTGGAGAATGATCTTCCGCGGGGTTACCGTGAGAGAGAAATTCATCAGTGTGAATTCCCGGGGCCTGTCCCATGCCTCGGCAGGAAAGCTGACGATAAGTTCTTTGAGGCTCTTTCGGCTGCATTGGCCGAACTCAAAAAGCGCATCCATGCTGTCGTTCGGCACTACGGACGTGTCGCTCAAGGGACGCCCGGAGAGCCGCTCCACATAGCGCGTCTCAGCGGAAAAGATGTGACGGACTAAGTCACCCACGGTGGCAAAGCGGCCATCTCCATGGCTGCCAACGCTGATCTTCAACACCGGATCTCCCTGCTGACGCAGGGGATCACGCCATTTCTGCCGTTCCCAATCGGTGTAGTCAAGCAGATGATTGAAATCTAAAGTGAGCATTGAAGGCCTCAATCGTAGTGATTTATCCCTGCTGCTTCTCTGCGCATGTGAGCTGCCGCCCCGCTTTGTGATGATTCAACTCTTGTTCCAGACGCAAAATAAGGCGGGCGATGCACCAGGATGACCCATGAAAAATTGGGCCCGCAGTGAGCAGGCCCATTCAAAAGGAGAAATGCACAAGAGAGAGGACTTACAACGGCAGTACAACCATGTTCCCGTTCAGCATGTACTCAAGCTGGTATTTCACTCGCTTCTTTTGCGGAACGGCAAAATATAAATATCCGGCGACGGGCGTCATGGTATTCCCTGGCGGCAAACCTTTTTCTTTCAACTCCAGTTCCATGGTGCGGCGATCGGCCTGGCTGATGCCCGGGTCCGGCACGCGCGGCTTGCCGATTCCCACCCCGACGCCGGCCGATGTCACCACGCCTCCGCGTCGCGGCTGCCCGGTAACAGGATCGATGCCGCCGGTCTCATAGCCAATTCCGGTTGTAGGCGAGATCACAACGTCGCGGTCGCCCGGCTGGTCTGACTTTGGCGGTGGCTGAAGTTTGCCTGCCACAACCTGAGCGCTGGAAGGCTTGAAGGCAATGTCTTTGCCTGCTTCGCGCAGATCAAAATCATTAAGCGAAACCTCAATCATGCCGTCCTGGCGCGGATATACCGCAACCTCTACAGCCACGCAGCAGCGATCAACATCGGTCGAAAATTCTTTCTGCGCCTGCGCTTTGTTGAGCAGCCGTGCACCAATCGAGCTTCCCTGCTGCTGGACGTGCGCTGGATACCGCTCGGCTGAGGTGCGTGGCACGGTACCGCGTGGACCTTCGCCGGAAAAGGCGGTCATGGAGAGCAGAAGCAACGCAGGTAGGCCTCCGCGGATGATTAACGAAAAAGCGCGATGCAAGTTCACCTCTTGTCCTCCAGACTCGGGCTTTTTGCAGCCGTTTGAAAGTCGGGCGTAATCTTCAGGCTCTTGCCGCTGAGAACATAAATCCGTTTTTCAAAACTGCTGCCATCGGCACTCTTGAGCGAGAGATCGTACGCGCCGGGATCAAGCCACATCTCTTTGAGCTTGCCCGCGATGCCTGCGTAGGCGTTATCAATGTAAACTTCGGCATTCTTGTTGCGTCCCAGAGAGGAAAGCTTCACCTCGCCTTTACCAAGCCCGTATTTCAGCACTGGACCATAGGCTGGATAATAGAAAGGACCGTAGAACGGATACCCTGCGAAAGGCGTGTAGAACGCGCCCACAGAGAAAGCTCCGTAAGGATAATAGGAATAGGGGTAGGGATAATACGGTCCGAAGAACGCATGGCCGAAGTTGGTGTAGCTCGCGCCGACCGTCACTGTACCCAGACGAACATGGGTGTGAGTTTTGGTGGGCGTTGCATCATCGTCCTCTTCCTTTTTGGTCTGCTCGGCGCTTTGATCTTTTTGATTGTTGGAAATTTGCCCTTGCTGATTCTGGCTTGCGGCAACACCGGTTTGCTGCTGCTGACTGGTGCTGCTTGACTCACTTCGCGATGATGCGGTTTGCGCATGGCTGGTGACCCAGAAACCAAGCACAACCAGCAGCATGAGAATTGCGCCCAGGCGCAACAGCAGCATTCCTTTCCCCATTCTTCCGGCCTCTCAGATTGCAAGGAGTTGATACTCCTGGACACATGCTGCAAATCAACTGCCACAAAAGCAGTAAGAGTCTGGCGAGTTTTTCAAGCATTTACAGAGATGCGGTATGCCGCACACGCTGGATGATGGTGTTTTTCAACCATGACTGGTGCATTTCAGCCAATCAAGAGGGAAACGCAAAAGAATTTTGAGCTCGCCGCTACTTGCGATTGAAGACCTATCCCAGATCACGAAATCGGTCACTAACCGAATCTGCTATCTTGTCGGATCCAGCGCAACGCCGTTCACGCCATTGGCGACCAGGCCGGTTGACGTTCCGCTGATGGTTCGGGCTGGCGCCACATTCCCGTTTGCCAGAGTGATATTGTTGAAAACCAGCACAGCGGCGCCAAGCGGGTCAGCCACTGTAAGCTCACCATTATTAGCGCTGGAGTTGAGCGAGATCTGGTCGGGTCCGGAAAGGAGCGTTGCCGGTCCGCTGATAGTTGCCGCCGGGGTCACATTGCCGTTCAACGTGGAGGCACTTTGATAAATGGTAATGGACTTTGCGGCCGCATTGCTTACCAGCAACCTGTCTGACGAATCCAGCGCCAGCCCCTGAGGACGCGCCAATCCTGTGGCGGCGCCTGAGATAGTGGCGGCGATCACCGGCGTTCCATCCTGCAAGCTGGCGCCTTCCAGCCGGTCAATCGAGTTCCCTGATGTATCAGCCACATAGAGGCGGTTGTTGGTTACGTCAAGAGCAATTGCGCCCACAGCGAATCCCATGCTGATGTTGTGCACCGGCGGAACATTTCCGCTGGCGGTGCTTGCCGATTGGAAAACCAGAATCTGCGTGCCGTCAGCAACATAAAGAGCATTGTTCACGGTATCAAGCGCCAGATCGTGTGGTACCAGCAGCTGCGTGGCCGAACCGGAGATAGTACGCGTGGGCGGGGTATTGCCAGTCACAGCCGCGACGCTCTCATAGACCACAACCGAGCTTGCGCCCGAATTCGCTATAAAGAGGCGGTTGGCAGTGGGATCAATGAGAAGGTGTTGAGGCGATGAGAGCGTAGTGGCGGCGCCTGAGATGGTAGCCACAGGCGCAATGTTCCCGGTGGCAGCCAGCGCATTGCTGAAGTGAAGAATGCTGGAATTGGACGCGACATATAGTTGTCCGAGGCCACTGTTACCGCCGCCTCCAACCGAACCGCTGTTTCGCCCAGCAGAACACCCGCAGATCGCCAAGATTGCCAGAAATGCCGGACACAGCCACTTACCCATACTTCACCTCAATTGGTAACCAGATCTCTGCAACACGTTATGATGATAACCGCAGAAACCATTGAGACCATGACCAGAATCTACCTTGCCACCACCAACCCGGGCAAGCTCCGCGAGCTGCGCGAAGCCGCACAACCGTGCAAGCTTGAAGTAGAACCTTTGCCTGCCCTTGCCGAACTACCGCCGGCAATTGAAGACGGCAAGACCTTTGAAGAGAATGCGCGTATCAAGGCTGAGTACTATAGTCGCCACGCCCATGGCGAGGTGGTGCTGGCGGAAGACTCAGGCCTCGAAGTAGATGAGCTTGGAGGGGCGCCGGGCGTCTACTCCGCGCGCTATGCGGCGGTCCTGGCACATGGCGTCGCTGGCCATGAGAACTCTGATGATCAAGCCAACAACCAGGCCCTCATCGCGCAGCTGGAGAGGTTTCAGGCGGGGCCGCATGCTGGCAGGTATGTTTGCGTAATCGCGCTGGCAAAGGACGGCAGGACTCTGGAAACGTTCCGCGGCAAGGCCGAAGGCGAACTTATCACCACACCTCGCGGCACCGGCGGCTTCGGATATGATCCCCTTTTCTACTTCCCCATACTGGAAAAGACCTTTGCAGAACTGCCGCTTGCGGAAAAGCGCCGTCACAGCCATCGCGGAGAGGCGTTTCGGCGCTTTCTTGAGTGGTACATGGACAAAGCCAAATCACCAGGATTTTTCCAATGAGTCGCGAATAGCGAACTCGGAATTCCCAGGGGCGATAGCTTTGTTTGGGCCAAGCAGGCGCGTCTCTGTGCTCTCTTTGTTTACGAAGTCCACCAGGGCTTGCCAGCCTACGTTGTCGCCGACATTGCAGTGGTTATTTGGGTCCGTACAGATCTCTACGTTGTAAACAGGATGTATCTCCCATATGGAGGACCTTTGGGGAGCGCGGCCCTTTCCGTTTACGCAAGGACTGTGACTCGCATCAAAGAAGAGCTGCCCGGTGAACCGAAACAAGTGTTTCTTACCGCCGAAAATGGTCTGGTCCTTCTCGTTCAGGAAGTCAGGATTCCAGATATCCGGACGGAAGTGAGGGCTCATTTCTGCGGTTGCGCTTTTGCATTCATCCTTCTCGTCAGGGCTCTCCTGCAAGACTATGTGTATGTCATTGCTTTCTTTATCACCGCGCTTACAGTTCACGCTCTCGCCTTTTCCAATATTGCTGTAATGCGCGTCGCTCACAAAGGCCGCCAGCCGCGCCGGGGTGCCTTCTCCGATATTGCCTCGCGTGGTTGGAATGCTTCGCAGCGGGGCACGGTCTTTCGGGAGGCTGGCGTCGCCACCGAACGTAACCAGCTTGGCTGCCTCTTCCTGAAGCTGGTGCAGGACATCAAAATCCACATCAACCGGAGCGCCGGAAGCGCAGAAGTTATTTTTCGCGTCGTTCTGCATGGCCTGAGGCGAATTGGCAGATCCATTCCCGTCTGGCCCGCAGCTATCGTCTATGGGATGATGCTGAGCAATGGGATTAAACGGCAAAGTACAAACGGTAGGCATCCGTCCGGTCCCGCTCGCAGGCACGCCAGCGGGCGCCCCACCTCCGGATGGAAGTTGCGTACTCGCCAGCCCAATGGCCAGCGGCAGTACCGTTGCAACGGATGCAATGCGCTTTTTCCGCGCATGCGGCGAAGCTGGTGGCTTGGAATTCGTTCTTCTCATAACGCCTCAGGAAACAATCGTGATCACTGCCAGATCAACTGCACCGGGAATATCCGGACTGCTGATCTGAATGGTGGCGTAGCTGTGTCCACCTGTGACCGTTGCTGGCGCTGTAAACAGGCCGTTGGCGTCGATGCTGCCGTCACCCGCAATCTTTTCCCAGACGAGTGCCGCGCCTGATTTGGAGACGTCAGCCGTAAACTGCTGTGTTTTCCCCGGTGCTACTGTGGCTTTGTTGGGACTGATTACAATTTCAGTACCCTGCTTAGTCACTGATGCGGGATCGCTGAACTGGATCCCCTTGCTCACCAGATACGAGCTCCCGCTAATCCCCAGCAGAGACAGCACCGTGCCCGGAATAGGTGGAAATGCAGGAGGATTGGTTGAGACGATTACCAGAAACAAGCTGAACGCAAACACAAAGGTGAAGATAAGCAACTGGAAGCGCGACATGCTTGCCCCGCCGTTTGATTCGTCCAGCAATTCAGAGAGATCGATGCTGCCATCGAATATCTTCCAAAGAACAATCAGGCCCAGCAATCCGATAAGCACGCAAATGATGTATCCGCAGACCAACGTCAAAATCTGCATTGCGGGTGAAGGTGAGGGTGCCATCTGTCAATCTCCTTAATTTGTTTTCTGTTGACCGAACCAGGCAGTAAAAGCCTTGGTTCCAAGGTGAAGAAGGTTGCTGCCGCCCAGAATCACGGGCCAGGCAGTGGGAATCGGCGGGAAAGTGCCCGGATTGGGGTTGGTTGCTACCTGGGAAAGATAGTAGGCAGCGGCGCCCAAGGTTGTGATGAGGAGCTGAACTCTTGCCGAGCTCATCTGCCCGCTGCCTTTTGGTCCCGTATCGCGAAAAAGTCCGTCAGTACTGATTTGTCCTGTGAGCAGTTGCAAAACAACCAGGGCAGCCAGCCCCACCAGGAAAATCAGAACTTCCCACTTCACAAGCATGACCAATTGAGGCATCTATCATCTTCCTTTCATAGCGATTCGCCCTGGCGCTCGCACATAGACCCATTGGTCGTTATAAATAACGCGAAGTGTACTCCGAATCCTTTACGGCTTCGAGACCCGCCCTAGAGATTTCCGCGCTGGGGAACATAGCTGGTAACATCAATTGTGACGGCTGGCCCTGAAGCGTAACTTTAGAGTTGCACTTCCCCCTAAATCCAAGTAAATTCAAGCTTTCCTACCTGTGAAACGTCCAGCGACCAGTACCTCCAAACCGGTGAACGGCGCTTCAGACAAGCACCAGCGCATCCTTGATGCTGCCATTGAGGTAATTGCCGAACATGGCTTTTTTCACTCCCGTGTGGCTGAGATTGCCGACCGGGCCGGAGTAGCCGACGGCACAATCTATCTCTATTTCAAGAACAAAGATGAACTCCTGATGTCGGCGATTGACTCGGCGTTCCATCGCTTTATCCGTCGGGCTCAGGCGGCTCTGAATGAACTGACGGATCCCCGGGAAAAACTCCGCCGCATGGCCTTTCTGCACCTGGAAGGGCTGGGTTCCAATCGCGATCTGGCCATCGTCTTTCAGACGGAGCTTCGCCACAGCGCCAAGTTTTTGGGCGAGTTTTCCCACAATCTGATGGGCGAATACTTTGATCTTATTAAGGGCGTGCTGAGGGACGGTCAGGCTACCGGAGTCTTCCGTTCCGACATTTCTGTGACCATCGCTGCCCATTGCTTCTTCGGCGCGGTAGACGAGATTGTCACCACCTGGATTCTTTCTGAACGCGAACGGGAACGTGAGGACTACCACCTTTCGAGTCTTACGGATTCAGTGGTTTCCGTTATTCTGAAGGGCGTGGAAGCAGGCACCTAGTATGGAACCCAGAACCCTGGCCGACATCTTCTTCCTGTCGGTGGCCCACGATCTCGAGCGTCACGTGATGATTAAACGTGGCGCGGAATGGCAGGTCATCTCTTCCCGCCAGCTTTACGGATATGTCTCCACCATGGCGCGCATCTTCAAGCAGTGGGGACTGACCAAAGGCGATCGTGTAGCTATCCTGAGTGAAAATCGGCCGGAGTGGATGATTATTGACTTTGCCTGCGTAACCACAGGGTTGGTGGACGTTCCCATTTATGCAACCCTCACAGCGGAGCAGACACTCTACGTTCTGGAAAACTCCGGCGCCCGTGTGGTGTGCGTCTCTTCTGACGAGCAACTAAAAAAAGTTCAGTCCATCCTTTCGCGCACCAAGATAGAAAAAGTTGTTGTGATGGATGACATTGCCGAGATCAACGTCATTCCCATCTGGCCGCTGCTGAACGGCTCTTCTTTCGAACAGGACGCTGAATGGGAAGCGCAAGCCCATACCATCTCGCCCGAAGATCTTGCCACTTTGATTTACACCTCGGGAACCACAGGCAATTCCAAGGGTGTAATGCTGACCCACGGCAATCTCACTTCCAATGCAAACATGTCCACGCGCCACGCTGAATGGCGGCCCGGCGACCTGTATCTTTCTTTCCTGCCGCTATCGCACGTAACTGCGCGTCATCTCGATTACGTTTGCTATCAGAACGGCGTCACCGTTGCCTACTGCCCATTTTTTGACCAGCTGCCGCAGATGCTGCAAGAGGCCAAGCCGACGATTATCGTTGCCGTGCCCCGTGTTTATGAGAAGGTGCGCCAGGAAGTTGAACGCCAGGCTGCTGGCGGCGTCAAGCGCAGAATCTTCAACTGGGCCCTGCGCGTAGGCCGCCGCCACAAGGCTGAGATAGAACGCGGTGACACACCCACAAGTTCCGCATGGAAGCTGGCCGACAAACTGGTTTATTCCAAGATTCGCCAGGGCTTTGGCGGCCGCAGCCGGGTTTATTTTTCCGGCGGCGCTCCGCTGGGCTTCGATATGTCTGACTGGTTCTGCTGCATGGGCATTCCCATCTTTGAAGGCTACGGGCTTACCGAAACGTCGCCGGTAATTTCCGGCAACCGCCTTGGTGCATTCAAGATTGGCACCGTCGGCAAAGTGCACGAAGGGCTTGAGGTAAAAATCGCGGAGGACGGAGAAATTCTGGTCAAGGGGCCTACAGTCTTCAAAGGCTATTGGCAGATGCCGGAAGAGACGCGCGCAGCTTTTGAGGATGGCTGGTTCAAGACGGGCGACATCGGCCAGATGGATGCCGATGGCTTTCTCAGCATCACGGACCGGAAAAAGGACTTGCTCAAAACCTCGGGAGGGAAATTCATTGCGCCACAGCCAATTGAAAACGCGCTTAAAGCGAATGTGCTGATCGCGCAGGCAGCCCTGATCGGTGACCGGCGCAAGTACGCGTCAGTCATCATCTCTCCTCATTTCCCGCTGCTGGAGGATTGGGCGCACGCGAATGGCGTGACTTTCCAGAACCATCAGGAACTCGTCGCCAACTCCAGGGTGCGCGAACTCTATCGCGGAATCGTAGAAGACCTGAACAAAAAACTGGCGCATTTTGAAACCATTAAGAAAATCCTGGTCGTGCCTGACGAGTTTACCGTAGCTGGAGGCGAGATCACGCCAACGCTCAAGCTCAAGCGCCGCGTGATTGAAGCCAAATACAAGCAGCAAATTGAAGAGCTTTACCAGGAACCGCACCCAATTGAGACCGCTCCTGTAGGCTAGACGAAGGCTCACTGCCAGCCGGATGCTACCCCTTTGACAGTTTCTGTTTGACGCACCCGTCCAGCCGCACGCGTACAAGCTGATTGGTTCGCGAAAAACCGCGCAACTTTGGCGCGCCTTAAACATCCCATACAATCAGGCGATGGATGACATGGGCCTTTTCAGCGGCAACGAGCGTAAAGACAAAGAGCGCGAGATGAAGAACGCGGGACGTCTTCCCGCAGGACAGTCGCTCACCCTGAAGTGGCCGGTGCTGCATTACGGCTCAGTCCCGCGCTTCGATCCTGCGAAGTGGGATTTTAAAATCTGGGGGCTGGTGGAAAAGCCAGTCAGGCTCACGTGGGATGAATTCACAGAACTCCCACGTGTCCACAGCAAGAGCGACTTCCACTGCGTGACGCGCTGGAGCCGCTTTGACAACGAATGGGATGGCGTCGCATTCAAAGACGTTCTTCGGCTCGTTCAGCTCAAGCCTGAAGCAAAGTTTGTTCTGGTCCATGCGGAACAAGGTTTCACGGCCAACGTTCCTCTCGCCGATCTCAACCGCGACGGCGTTCTCTTCGCCACCCATCATGATGGCGAGCCGCTTTCAACGGATCATGGCTTCCCGCTTCGCCTTATCGTGCCTCATCTCTACGCATGGAAATCAGTGAAGTGGGTCCGTGGTCTGGAATTTCTGGATCATAATGTTCCTGGTTTCTGGGAGCAGAACGGATATCACATGTACGGTGATCCGTTTAAGGAGCAGAGATACGACAGGGACTGAGTTTCTTTCCGAAGTCCCGAGCGCAGCGAGGGGTCCCTACCTTTTGAAGCGCCTGCGTTCCGCAACCTGCCGATGACAATTCAAGGCGACCCTAGCGATCCCTCACCCTTCGGGTTCGGGATTGCAGAAAAAAGGCCCCTTGCGAACAACAATCTAGTGCTTCACAATCGCGTTATACCCATCTGCTGACAGGCGGTTTTTCATGGTCTCAGCGTCCTGCTGACTGGAAAATGGACCTACCTGCACGTGGAAAAGCGCGTCGCCTACGGAACTGGCGATGAACACCGGATATTGCTTCTTGCGCAATGCCGTAGCCAGGATATCCGCGTCTTCCTGCTTGCTCACAGCGGCAACCTGGACGGTATAAGAACCTCCCGGGCTGCTCTTGATCTCAGTAGGGGCAGGAGCGGGAGATGCTTGTGTTGCCGGTGTGCTCGCGGTAGTGCTGTTGGACGCTGCAGTCTGCTGAGCGCTGGCATCGGGCGAGGGCGCTGCGGTCACTTCCGGTGCCTTGTTCACAGCTGACGGTTTTCCGGCGGCGCTGCCGCCCGTCGGCGCGGCGCCCGCAATAACCGTGTGACTGCCGTTGGCTGTACTCTTGCCCAGCAGATATCCCATGGTGAAAAACACGGCGCAAAGGACGGTGAGGGCAAAAAAGATCCCCAACAGCTTCCCTGTTCCCAGCGTGATCTCGGTATCCCTGGGATCATCCAGATCGTCCAGCAAGCTTGATTTCACTCTTTCCGTCCCGGTTTCGGCCATTTTTACTCCAGCTCTGGTTTTCCTTGAGTTTAACCCTATTTAACCTGATTATTACCCGCGTATTTTTCCATTGCCGCAGTAAGGGAAGACAGAATGTCAATGGGCAAGGGGAAGATAATGGTGGTGTTTTTTTCCACGCCGATTTCGGTCAGCGTCTGGAGATAGCGCAACTGCATGGTGAGCGGCTCTGAGGCGAGCACGTGCGCGGCCTCTGTGAGCCGCTGGGAAGCAGCGAATTCTCCCTCAGCATGGATAATCTTGGCACGCTTCTCGCGTTCAGCCTCAGCCTGCTTGGCCATGGCGCGAAGCATGGATTCAGGAAGATCAACCTGCTTTACTTCCACATTCGCCACCTTCACGCCGTAAGGCGAAGTGTGCTGGTCCAGAATGCTCTGGATCCGGGCGTTCAGTTTGTCGCGGTGTGCCAGCAGTTCATCCAGTTCCACTTCTCCCAGCACAGACCGCAATGTCGTCTGGGCGAACTGTTGTGTCTGCCAATAATAGTTCTGCACCTGAACCACAGCCTGGGGCGCATTCACCACACGCCAGTAGATCACGGCATTTACTTTCAGGGTGACGTTGTCGCGGGTGATGATGTCCTGCGGGGGGACTTCGAGCGCCTGCTGACGAAGATCAACCCGCACCATGCGGTCCACGGGCGCAAAGACAAGGATGACGCCGGGACCTTTCGCGTTTTCCATGAGGCGGCCAAGCCGGAAAATTACGCCTCGTTCGTATTCGCGCAGAATTTTGATGGAGTTAATGATGTACAGCGCAAAGATAACGACAATAACGAGAAGTGGAATGGAAAATCCCACAATGCCTCCTGCCAACGCTTAATTCGAGGTGCAATCGGATTCTATGGCATCCGAGCTGCTCCTGAAACAAAAAATCAAAACTTCGCCGTTACCGGCGTCGATTGTGCCGCTGGTTCCACGTGCAATGTCAGCTTGTGGACGCGCCGCACAATCACGGGCTGTCCCACGTCTACGTTGCTGTTCGCCACTGCGTCCCACACCTCCCCGCGAATAAAGACTTTGCCTGCAGGCATCAGTGGCGAACTCGTAGTGCCAATCTCGCCAATCAGCCCCTGCTCGCCAGTCACAACCTTGTTCTGTCGCGCTCTGAGCGCAATGGTCATGAGAAACACAGTGATTACAGCGAGCGGAATGCTGACAGAAAGCGCCGTCCACCATTTCACCCGCATCTGCGGGATCGGCCCATCTACCAGCAGCAGAGAACCCAGAACCATCATGACCGCGCCGCCAATCGCCAGCACGCCATGCGTCTGGAATTTGGCTTCCAGCGCAAAGAACCCGAAGGCGCACAGGATAAGTACCAGAGAGATGGTGCGGAATGGCAGCATGTCCAGGGCGTAAATCGCGAGCAGCACAGCAATGAAACCAACAGCCCCTGGAACCACCGCGCCGGGATGATTGAATTCGAAGTAAATACACAGGAGGCCGATTGCGAGTAACAAAAGCGTGATATTGGGATCCATCAGCACGGAGAGAATCTGCTCACGCAAGGTCATCTCATACACTCGCACCGGCTGGTTGGCTAAATGCAAAACGATTTTTGTCCCGTCAAAACGGGTGACGGTTTTTCCATCGAGCTGGCGAAACAAATCTGCATCGTCTTTCGCGATGTAGTCGATCAGGCGCTGCGACAGCGCCTCATCCGCTGTAAACGCCTTCGACTGCCGCACTGCGCTCTCCGCGACTTCCACGTTGCGGCCACGTTTGCTCACGTAAGAGCGCATCAACGAAGCCGCGTAATTTTCCATCTTCTCTTTCATCACCGGATCCATTGGGTGCCCGTCACCCCACACAGGGTGAGCTGCTCCCGTGTTGGTTCCCGGGGCCATGGCGGCTACATCAGCCGATTCAAGGATGAAGAAGCCCGCTGAGGCGGCGCCGCTACCAGAAGGCGTCACATAAATGATCACCGGAACCGGCGAAGAAAGAATTTTGTGGATGATGTCTTCCATGGAAGACATGAGCCCACCCGGCGTGCGCAGCTCAACCAGCAGCGCTTCCGCATGCGATTTCTGCGCTTCCTGGATGGCGCGATCAAAGCGCTCCTCAGAAAGCGGCTGGATGGTTCCGTCAATCACCAGCTTCAGCACGTCAGCCGAGGCACTCAATGGCGCCAGGCCCAGCATGAGTGCGAGAACGAGTTTCCAAACCATCCGGACGCGCATAATTCTTACCTCTTTGCTTCTACTTCTGCTTATCAGACGATCTTGCCATCAGATCGTGCTTAAACTCGAGTGCCGCTGCGTTCGAGGGGTCCAGTGCCAGCGCCTGCTCCAGATTCTTTTCCGCATCCCCGGCGTGGTCCTGCGCCAGATCGAGCCTCGCCAGGACGAGGTAAGCCTCCGGTGAAGGCTTCAACTTCAGTGATTCGCGTGCTTCATCGCGCGCGGCGGCGGTGTTCTGTTTCGCTTCCAGCACCTGCGCCAGCCCGGTATGCGCGCCGGCGTTTGTTGGATCCAGAGTCACCGCTTCACGAAATTCCTTTTCCGACTGGCTGATCAATCCCTGGTCCAGCAACTCCTGGCCGCGCTGGACGTGGAACGCTGCATGAGCTGCAGGATCGGTGTGCGCCAGCCGCGCCTCTTCAGCGTTCTTCAATTCCAGGGCAAGCTGACGGAAGCTCGACTCATCGTAATTGCGCTTTATTCTTTCCAGCGGCAGACGAGGCACTGTCGTGGCGCCAGAGGAAATGGTGTCTAGGAAGCCTTTCGCTTCCGGATCGTTGCGCAGCTCAAGCGATGATCGTAATTCGCGAACTGAGGATTGCGAGTCACCTTCGCGGTACAACTCTATCGCTAGATTAAAATGATAATCAGGATCGCTGGGCTCGGTTTGAACACTCTTCTCAAAATAGTTGCGAGCCACCTTACTTCCGCGGCGCGCTTCCACCACTCCCAGGTCGTTGTAAACCTCAGTCAAAGGCAAGCGCGTTGAAAGGTCCTGAAATGCAGCGGCCGCTTTGTCCAGCTGATTGGCATAAAACGCTGCCAAACCGAGATAGAACTCAGATTCATTACTGTTTGCATCGCCCTTGGGAATCTTTGTCAGCCAGTTGATCGCCTGATCGTAATTGTGCGTCTCATAGTAGGCTTTGCCCAGATGCAGCATGGCCAAAGTATGCGCCGGTTCCAGCCGCACCGTCTGCTGAAACCTTTTGATTTTCTCTTGAGGACTGCTGGCCAGCACGCCACGAACATAGTTTTCCAGCGCATCCAGCCGCATGGGGGAGAACTGCGCCACGAACTCCGGCTTGGCCGGTGTGCCGGGCACCTTCAGGTTGTCGAGTATGTCCCAGGCAAGCGCCGTCTGGATGTTGATCAGATCATTCAGCGGACCGCTTTCAGTAAGCTCCGGGCTAAGGCGTAACCGGCCTGCATCCATCACGTGAGCAGCCGCCGTAAACGTCTGCCCGTCAAACCGGAAATGCCCCATGATCACGTAATCGGCATCCAGCTCCTGCGCCACCTGATACACAGTGGCACGCGAAGGCTTGGCAGAAGTCGGAATTCCCATGCGATCAAATGCGGCCAGCCGGTCAGCCCGGCTGACAATAAACAATGAGCCCGCATTCAGCCGCTGCCCAAGAACTTCAGGAAACGCTTCGCCAATCCAGTCAATGCCCGGAACAGTGGAGCTGTTTTCAAAGGGCATGATCAGGAGCATCTGACTCTGGCGCGAGGGTTGCGCTTCCTGAGCCCAAAGCCGCAGAGGTGCTGCCGTGGCGCAGAGAAGCAGCGAAAATAAGACGACACCAGGTGGTTTGATCAACTTGAGAAAATTATAGGCCAGTCAGGCGCTTCCCGGTCATCCAGAACCACCCAACAGTAACAGTGAAATACCCCAATGGGCCGGGTTTTACCTCTGAAATGCCTCTTTGCTGACCACGTATGGCATCCTTCCTGATGTCGCCACCATAGTTGGCCTTAAGGACATCAATCAACCCTCGCACGCAACGTCCCGCCTTGCCTTTTTCAGGGCCAACTGCAAAATGAACTTAGCCGCGAATCAACGCGAACGAACCCGAATCAGCAGCTCTCGCCCTATTCGTCCTTATTCGCGTCAATTCGCGGCTGATTTCTGCGTCGACCTGCGGCGAATCGATTACAGGTTCTTCTTCACCCAGTCGCCCACGCGCTCCAGCGCCAGGTCCAGGTTCTCCATGGAATTGGCGATGCTGAACCTCAGATAGCCTTCGCCAAACTGGCCGAACGCCGTCCCTGCAAGGCACGCCACGCCGGCATCCTGCAGCAGCGCGTCTGCCAGCTTTCGGGAAGTCCAGCCTGTTTTCTTGATGCTCGGGAAAGCGTAGAACGCGCCGTGCGGAATGGTGCAGCTGAATCCCGGAATCTTGTTCAGCCCAGCGATGAACTTATCGCGCCGCATTTTGAACTGCTGGCACATGTGCTGCACGGACGATTGATCGCCCTTCACCGCTTCAATGCCTGCCACCTGCGTGAAACCTGCGCTGCACGAATTCACATTCGTCATCAGGCGGCCAAAATGCATGGCCAATTCCTTGCGCATCACGCCATAGCCCAGGCGCCAGCCGGTCATGGCAAATGTCTTGGAGAAACCGTCAAGCATGATCACGCGATCTTTCCAGCCATCCAACGACATCAGCGAGAAATGCTCGCCTTCAAAAATCAACCGGCTGTAGATCTCGTCGGACAGCACCATGATGTCGCGATCGCCAATGGCGGCGGCAATATCCTTCACATCCTGTTTTGTGAGGACGCTGCCCGTAGGATTGTGCGGTGAATTGATCACAATCAGCTTGGTGCGATCCGTAATCAGGTCTGCCAGTTCGTTCGGATCCAGGCGGAAATCCTTCTCTTCCCGCAACTGCAGCGGCACAGCCTTGGCGCCGGTAAAGTTGATCAGCGACTCGTAAATCGGAAAACCGGGATTGGGATAGATGACCTCATCGCCTTCTTCGACCAGAGCGGTGAACGTGAAATAGATGGTGGGCTTACCACCAGGGACAATTACCACTTCTTCCGGTGTTACCTTCACGCCACGGGACTTGCTTACATCTTCAGCAATCGTTTCGCGCAGCGCGGGCAGACCGGCCGATGGTGTGTAGTGCGTCCATCCACCGCGCATCGCCTTTACTCCGGCATCAATTACGTTGCTGGGCGTATCAAAATCCGGTTCGCCGATTTCCAGGTGAACAATGTTCCGGCCTTGCGCCTCCAGGGCGCGCGCCTTGGCCAGTACTTCAAAAGCTGTTTCCGTTCCCAGGCGGCTCATGCGTTTCGCCAGCCGCAGTTCCGTTTGCGTAGTCAGTCCTGTGCTCATTTTTCGCTCAAATCCAATCCAAATTCTAAGATGCTATTCGTTGACAGCTTGTTCCTGGCTCTGCGAACGAAGTACGTGGGCCACTGTATAAGGCACTCGTCGGGCAGGTTCCTGGAAGTTTCGCACCTGCAGATCACCCAGCAACCCAAGCGCCAACATCTGCCCACCAAAAACGATCAGCACAGCGGCAAAGATGGTCAGCGGACCATGCTCGCCCATCACGCTCATATGCAGGAAAAACTTGCTGATCATCAGCCAGAATGCGATGCCCAGGCCGCTGAATAATGACAGCATGCCTACGGTGCCAAACAAGTGCAGCGGGCGATACATATATTTCAGCAGGAAGCGAATGGTGATCAGATCAAAAAATACGCGGAAGGTCCGGGAAATCCCGTAATGTGAATTGCCTTTTGGCCTGACAATGTTCTTGATCGGGATCTCGCAAATCGACGCTCCATACCACGATGCCAGCGCTGGAATAAAACGGTGTAACTCGCCGTACAGCGGAAGCTGCTGAATGATCTCGCGGCGATAAGCCTTGTAGGTGGTTCCAAAGTCGTGAATGTTCACGCCGCTCAGCTTCGCCATGCTCCAGTTCGCAATTCGCGACGGCAGCCGCCGCATCACGAAATTATCCACACGCTCCTTGCGCCACCCGCTCACCAGGTCGTAGCCCTGTTCCAGCATTTCAATGAACTTGGGGATCTCGTCCGGATCATGCTGCATGTCGCCGTCCATGGCGATCACAAATTCCCCCTGCGCATGGGCAAAGCCTGCCGCCAGCGCGGAAGTCTGGCCGAAGTTACGACGCAACTTCACCACCACTACGCGGCTGTCAATGGTCACAATCTCGCGCAGCAGCTTGTAAGTGCGATCCAGACTACCGTCATCCACAAACACCAGCTCAAAGCTGTCACCGGTGGATTCCATGACGGCCTTCAATCG